>CAZNII010000001.1:0-72917 GCA_964573075.1 uncultured Novosphingobium sp.
GAGCAGCGGAATCATAATCCGCGTGTCGGGGGTTCGAGTCCCTCCTCCGCTACCACCAATCCCCACGATTTTTGCCAAAGGCTGCCGCCCTAGATCGGTGCCTTCACATTGCTGGCCGGATCGACCAGGATCTTGGCGTGGCGTTCGGGATCGCCCAGCGCGGCGAAGGCGGCGTCCACCCCGTCAAGGCCGACCACTCCTGTAACCATCGGCGCGCAGCGCACCTTGCCATCTGCGATCATGTGCAGCGCGTCGCGGTATTCAAGCGGTGAATGGCCAAAGACGAACCGCAGTTCGACCTCCTTCTGGATCGCGATTGCCGGTTCGATCGCGTCCTGCTGCATGCAGACGCCGACGACCACGATGCGCGAGAACAGCGGCGCACCGTTGACGATCTGGTTGAGCACGCCGGGAACGCCAACGCATTCGAACACCACCGGCCGCTTCGGCCCGGCGCCAAGCGCTTCGGCCATACGCCAGGCGGTCCACCACGGCACCGGAACCTTTTCCAGCGCCTCGCGGGTTTCCACTGCCATTTCGAGCAGGCCGCCAAAGGTCGTGACCCAACCATATTCCTCCCACGAGGAATAGGGGGAGCTCTCGCGCGGGTCGATCACCACATCGGCGCCGCATGCCTTGGCCAGCGCCCGGCGACCGGGCGAAAAGTCGCTGGCGATCACGGTGCCGACCCCGCGCGC
The DNA here is from genome assembly GCA_964573075.1 of uncultured Novosphingobium sp. Lineage (GTDB taxonomy): Bacteria > Pseudomonadota > Alphaproteobacteria > Sphingomonadales > Sphingomonadaceae > Novosphingobium. Next base: position 699 of record CAZNII010000001.1, read on the forward strand.
CTTGAGGATGGCGATCACCCCCAGCCCAACCGGGCCGCAGCCGATCACCACGGCAACGTCCTTCTTCTTCACCTCGCTGCGCCGGACCGCGTGCCAGGCTACCGCCATCGGTTCGCTCAGCGCGGCCATGTCGTCCGACAGGCCGTTGGGCACCGGCATCAGCACCAGTTCGTCCAGCAGCATCATTTCGGCATAGCCGCCGTTCGACCGGGGCGAGAGCCCGGCCATGTCGATCTCCTTGCCCCAGCGCACGATCGGCGGAGACACCACACGGGTGCCGGGCTTGAGCTTGCGCTTCGAACCCGGGCCGTAATCGAGCACCTCGGCACAGATCTCGTGACCGAAGACGAAGGCATCCTTCGCTGAAGGCAGCGCTGGATAGCCGACCCGGTCGTTGACCGCCTTCAGTTCGTCGCAATGGTGGCGCATGTGCAGGTCCGATCCGCAGATCCCGCAGCGCAGCACCTTGAGCAGGGCGTGGCCCTGTTGGGGGACGGGATCGGGCAGGGTTTCGACCCGAAGTTCTCCGTTCTGGCAGACGACTGCTTTCATTACGCACCTCCGATCAGGGTCTGGAGCCAGGCAGCGAGCAGGAACACGATCACCGCCCCGGCAATCGCCAGCTGGCGGAAATCGGGGATCACCAGTTCGCGCTTCACCGGAACCAGCGCCATGTGCATGGCATAGGACTTGAAGTCGGCCTTGGTCAGGTACTGGCGGTCGGTCAGCAGTTCGAAGAAATGCCGGCGGCTGGGGTAATGGACCACCAGAATCCGGGTCCAGTTGTCTTCCGCCGGATCGGTGCTACCGACCGCATTGCTGTCCTCGACTGTGCCCGCGAAAATCGGAAAGGCGCCGCTTTTCAGCAGGATCGGCTTGGCATTGGCCTCGTAGATCTCATTGGATTCGTGCGGCGTTCCGGTGAATGATCCGGCCGGGGCAGGGCCCTTGGCCATGGTTTCGTGATAGCGCAGCAGGTTGAGCATGTAGATGTCGCGCCCGTCGTCGTTCTCGCCAAAGCGGCGCAGCCGGGCGACCCAGGCCGCGCGATCCTGATCGGCGGGAACAGGGAATTGCGCTTCGACCACTTCGCAATAGCGATCGATTTCGGCCTTGCTGAGCGGACGGCGCGGCTCCTGCTTGCGCCAGACCCAGAACACGAAAGCGCACAGGACCGCGCCGAGCACGATCAGGAACAGGGGGCTGTTCATTGGTTCGTTCCTTCTTTGAAGAAGTCGATCAGCAGGGCATTGACCTGTTCGGGGGCATCGATCTGCAGCCAGTGGCCCGCACCCTCGACCAGTTCGAACCGGAACGGCCCATCGACATAGGCGGCGCTGCCGGTCATCTGGGCCTTGGCCAGATAGCGGTCGCCGTCGCTGTAAATCCCGAGCACCGGGACCCTGACCTTCGACCGCTCGGGTTTGAGCAGGATGCCGATGTTGGCACGGTAATAGCTGATCCCGGCTGTCAGTCGCCCGGGCCGCCCAAGCTTGGCGGTCCAATTGGCCAGTTCCGGGTGATGATCGGTGAACCGGCGGAAAAACGCCCAGTCCCGCGCTTTGATCAGCCATTCGGCGAAACCGCGCAGCTGAAACATCAGCACGTACCAGCCCTTGAGCTTCTGCTCGAGCGGACCTGCGGCGTAGGCCGCAGCATGGCCGACCGAAAGCGCGGCATAGCGTTCGATCCGTTCGGGATGCCGGGCGGCAAAGACCCAGCAGATCACCGCGCCCCAATCGTGCCCGACCAGCTTTACCCGCTCGATCCCCAGCGCGTCGAGGATTGCGACCAGATCGGCGACCAGACGGGGGAGGGCATAGTCGCTGGTTCGCGGCGGCATGTCGCTCTCGCCGCAGCCGCGTGTGTCCGGCGCTATCACCCGGTATCCGGCGGCGACCAGCGCCGGCACCTGTCCCCGCCAGATCGTGTGATCGTCGGGAAAGCCGTGGACGAGCAGCACCGGCTCGCCAGTGCCCTCATCGAGGACGTTGAACGTCAGACCGTCCACTGTGAGCCGATGCTGCAAGCCCCCTCTCCTCAGAGCCCGATTGCCGCCCGGTCGGCCGCGCCGCCTTCCGGTTCGATGCAGACAAAATTCGGCCGCCCGTCCTCGATCGCTGCAGCCGGCATGTTCGAACTCGACGAGCAGACCTGGCCATCCTCGGTGAACGAGAAATCGCGTAGCACCGTCACCCGGGTCGGGCTGGGATAGGTGAAGAAGGTCTTGGTCGCGGGATCGAAGCGGATGATCCGGTCGGAATTGTTTGCCGCCATCCACACCTGGCCGGTCTTGCGATCGACATTCAACGCATAGGGCGTTTCGTATTCATCCTTGCCGATCGAAGGGATCCGCCAGGTTTCCCACTTTTCGGTCTTAGGATCGAACCGCATCAGCCCGCCTTCGTCGAAGGCCGGGATCCAGAAGATGCCCTGGGCATCGAAGCGCGGCCGGCGCGGCCCGATCATCGGCGTGTCATATTCCTTCACTTCCATCGTCTTCGGATCAATCCGGCCGATCTTGCTGGCATAGAGCTTGGCGTACCAGATCGAGCCATCGACCGGGTTGACGTCGATCCCGTAAGGGAAAGCCAGGATCTGCTCGCCGAAGAAGCGGTGGGTCGAAAGGTTGAGGTGCACCGCCTGGTCGGGGAACCAGCTGCCGATCCGCATCAGGGTTGGGAACAGCTGGTCGGTCAGCCACCGCAGTACGCCGTTCGACGGCAGCCGCATCACAGTCATCTGTTCGGTCTTGGGATCGAAGCGACCGATCTGGTTGGAGGCAACAATCGTGAACCAGACGATATCGTTGGCATCGACCCGGATGGTGTGCGGGTAAAGCGCATCGTGCCCGACCGGATAGGTCTTGAACGCCTTGGTCTTGGGATCGAAGCTCATCAACGTGCTGGACAGTGCGTTGGTGATCCAGATCCGTCCATCGCTGGTCTGGGCCATCGAATGGGGGCCGTGCTGCCCGGTGAACTGGCCGATCGGCAGCTTCATGCCCGAAAAGATCCCGCCGCGCGGCAAGTCGCTGCCGGGCAGCTTATATTGCTCGATCTTGCCGGTTTCGCGGTTGAGCACCCACAGGATGTCGTGGCCCTCGTCGGTGCCATAAAGCATCCCGTCAGCGGCCACGTCGGCATCGTGAATGAAGGTATAGCCATCGCCGACCAGCCATTCGCGCACCTTGGCGCGCGAAAGTTCGGCGCTGGCGCCATAGTTCTGGCTGGCTTCGAACGGCTTGCCATCGAACCCCTGCCACAGCACTTTGGCGATGGTCCGGCCTTCGGCCTTGCTGGGCATGGCCAGCATGTTTTCCATCTTGTCGACTTCGGCGATCCACTGTTCGTGGTCGCGCGGCACGCGGGTCCAGCTGTTGCCCATCTGGTGGCAATAGTTGCACTGGCTGACAAAGGCCGGCCGATCGCGCTTGACGTCCGGCCAGGGCAGCCGGGCGTTGAAGGCCGATGCCGAGAGGCTGTTGTTCATCTCGGCCAGGTCGGCGAATTGGCCAAGCGCAAGGTCAAGCCGGGCCGATCCGGTGGCACTGGCCTGCTGTTCGCTGACCCCGTCCTGAAAGCCCGCCAGGCGCACCCGCACCTTGAGCTTGCCGGCATAGGGGGTGCGGATCGCATAGGAGCCGTCGGCGGCAGTATAGACAGTCTGGCGACGCTCGCCGTCGGCGTCGAACACGGTGACCATTGCGCCATAGGCCGGGCGGCCATCGGGCAGGGTGACCTTGCCGGCAAAGTTCGCGGCCTGGGCCAGGATCGGCTGGAACAGCGCGGCGATCGCGGCAATCGTGGTGGCAGTTCTCTTCATCGCGGATGCTCCCTCAGGCCGCGCTTGCGGCGGGGTTGAACCAGGCGTGGAGCGGCTTGCCGCGGCGCAGGCCGAGCAGCAGGGCCGGCGCGGCAAGGCCGACTGCCGGGCCGCCGGTCAGCAGGTTGACCAGCAGCGAGACGCCCGAAACGTCGAGCTTGCGGTCGCCCAGGAAGTCACCAAAGGCCAGGACCAGCACCAGCAAGGTGCCACTCAACAGGTTGACCATGGTCACCGCCTTGAACAGACGCCCCGCCTTGCCCAGCCAGAGCAGCGCGGCCATCAGCAGGGCCACTGCTGCGGGCACCAGATAACCATTTGCACTAAGCCCGAACCAGCCAACCAGCAGGCCCAGGATCAGCATCAACACGGCGAGCAGCCGGGCCGAGCCCGGTCGTTCGGTCTTTTGCATGGGCATTCCCCTCCCGTATAATCCTCGGTGGACTGGCTAACATCCGGCCGGACACAAAAGTTGACTTTGCGCGCCAAAGTGCTTTGCTGCCCGGATGGTCAAATGGGTCCGCAGCGGGGTGATGGAGGGCGCGCCGGAACTGGTTGCCGAGCTGGGCGGAGACTACCGCGCGCTGGCCCGCGAGACCGGGATGCCGCTCCGCCCTCTGGCCAATCCCGACCTGCCGATCCGGGTCGACCGGTTCGTGGTCTTCATGGAACTGGCCGCTGCCCGGCTGGGCGAGCAGGCCTTCGGTTTGCGGCTCGGGCAGTTGCAGAACCTGGCGCTGTTCGGACCGATGGCGCCCTTGCTGGGCAATGCCGCGACTGTCGAAGGCATGATCCGCGACCTGGCGGACTATTTCCCGCTGCACACCCAGGGCACGATCGTCGGGCTCGAGCCGGTCGAGGATGGCCTGCTGCTGACCTACGAGCTGACGGCGGAGGCGGGCAGCCAGCAGCGCCAGGTGGTCGAGCTGGGCTTCGGGGTCATGCTGCGCCAGATGCGGCGGCACCTTGCGGGATGGGTTCCCGGCGCGGTTATGCTGCGCCATGCCCCGCCGGCGGATCGGACCTGGCATCGCCGGCTGCTTGGCGAAAACGTGATCTTCAATGCCGATCGCAACGCCTTGTTTCTTGACCGCGAGCTGCTGGCCAGGCCGATCCCCGAGGCCGATCCCTCGGTCCATGGTTCGCTTGCGGCCCAGTATGGCGCGGCTGCCCGTCAGGCCGGCGGGATCCTGGTCTTGCGGACCGAGGCGCTGGTTAGGGGGATGTTGCCCTTCGCCCCGATCGATCTGGACATTGCGGCGCGGATGCTGCGTCATTCGCGTCGCACCCTGCAACGCCGTCTGGCTGACGAGGGTACCAGTTTCGAAGCGTTATTTTCGCGGGTCCGGGCCGGATTGGCACTATCCTATCTCCGCGAATCGAGCCTCTCGGCCGGGGAAATTGCCGAAATCCTGCAGTTCTCGGAACCCAGCGCCCTGTCGCGCGCGGTGCGGCGCTGGTTCGGGCAGAGCCCGCGCGAAATCCGTCGGGCGGGGCCGGCTCAGCCCTGAGGCACGACGCCCCGGTACAGCACCTTGCGCAGCAGCAGGATCACCGCCGCGCCGGCAAAGGCGATCCCGGCATCCATTGCCCAGAATGTCGAAGGCGCCATCTTGTCGAACAGCGTTCCGACCCCGCCCATCAGGGTATGGGCCACGAACGGCGAGAGGAAGGCCACGCCCATCAGGGTCGAAGCGACCTGCGGCGGGGCGGCGCGGCTGACCAGGGCGAGGGTGGTGGGCCAGTAATACATCCAGGCCAATCCCATGATCAGCCAGCCGGCGAGCGCCCAGCCGACATTGACAGTGTCGGGCTGGGTGGTGCCGAGGCTGCCGTAGGAGAACAGCAGCGCGGCGAGCCCGACAATCCCGGTGCCCAGGCCGATCTTGGTCACGCTGGTCGGCTCGGTATTGCGACCGGCCTGCCAGGCCCAGAACGAAACCAGCAACGGCGCGGCGATGATCGCGCCGATCGAATCCATCGAGGCGAACCAGGTTGAGGGCACTTCGCCCAGCGGGGTGCCAAGGTTGACGTACTGATCAACCCAGACGATCCCGATCGACCAGACCATCGGATAGGCGATCTCGGCCGGGATGGTCAGCGCGATGATCAGCAGCAGCACCAGCACCCGCCGCCATTCCTCGCGGGTCAGCGGGGCGGACTTTTCGCGGGTTCGGGCGACCGGGCGGTCATCGGGCAGGTGCCTTTGCCCCAGCACATAGGCGACCAGCGCCACCAGCATCAGCCCGGCCGCCACCGCAAAACCGGCATGATAGCCCCACAACTTCATGGCGATCCCGGTAATGAAGGGACCGCTGGCCGCGCCGATGCAGATCCCGGTCGAAAAGATCGTGAAGCCGCGGGTGCGCAGCGATTCCGCCTCGCGCGGGTAGAGCGTGCCGACCTGGGCAGAGATGTTGCCCTTGAGGAAGCCGGACCCCAGAATCAGCAGCAGCAGGGCGAGCAGGAAGGTCGAATAGAACGACATCGCCAGGTGCCCCGCGCTCATCAGCAGCACCCCGATCATCACCGTGCGCTTGGCCCCCAGGATCCGGTCAGCCACCCAGCCGCCGACGATCGGGGTGAAATAGACCAGCCCGGCGTAGAGGCCATAGATCAACGAGGCGAGCGCCAGGTTGGTCAGATCACCCATGAACAGGCCCAGCGCGCCACGCAGCCCGCCAAGTCCGATCACTTGCGCGGCGTTTTCGGGGAGCAGCAGCTCGTCCTTCATGTAGAGCGTCAGCAGCGCCGACATCCCGTAGAACGAGAAGCGTTCCCACATCTCGGTAAAGGACAGATAGTAGAGCCCCGTGGGATGCCCGCCGAACCGGCTTTCCGCCTGCTGCGCCATGCTTGCCATGTCCGATCACTCTCCCCCGGGACTTGTCTGTCAGGCAGACATAACAGGCATTGGCGCCCATGCCAGCATAGCGTGTGTTCGCGGGGGCGGCCGTCATCAGCCGCTCGAACGAACCGGGATCGAAGACAAACCCAGATCAAAGGCGCTGAGGTATGGCGCGGCGCAGCAATCTCGGAATCGACTGCTTCTGAGGGCAATTGGCGGCTTGATGTTCGCTGCCCACCCCGGCAGCACCGCCCGCAATTCAGCTTCGCCTTGCCTTTGCTGCCTGTGCCATTACCCGAAGGAAATTGCTGCGGTTGCTGCGCACGGGCTCGGCCGCGCTTTCCGATCATGGGCAGGACTTGGAGGTGAGCCGCTGTGCTTGCGTGGCATTCCTTCTCGGGCCAACCTCGATTCGCGCCATGCCGACACGGGACGAATCTCCAATGACATATTCGCGAACCGCGTTTGCTCTCCTGGCACTGGCCACTAACGCCGGCTGCACAGGACAAATGCCACCCACGCAGGCAGCGCCTGCACTTCGGGCGACAGCAGGGCCGACCTACATCAACTATGATGACCTGGCATGGACCGATGACCCGGGGATTCCGCTGCGCTCGGTGGCCCGGTGGAAGACGCTGCTTGGCTCGGGCGGTGTTTTCGGGGAAGGGCTGCCGGACAAGGACATGTACATCCGTCAGGGCGAGATGGGGCCCGGCGCAGTCTATCCAAAGCATAGTCATGACTCGCCCGAGTTCTGGTATTTCCTGTCGGGCACAGCGCGGTGGACTGTCGATGGTGTGACATTCGACGTCGAACCCGGCTCCACCGTTTACCTCAAGCCGGGATCGGTTCGCACGGTTCGGATCACTTCGCGTCACAAGGCGGAGATCGTGCGGGGCAACTGGGGCGTTGCCTGCAAGCGGGACGAAATGCTCGCCGCGTTTCGTCCGGGGACGTCGACGCCAGAAGAAAACAAGGCAAAGTACGTCTTTTTGGGCGAGCAAGGATACGCTGGCTACCCGCAACCCGACCGTGCGCGTTTGCCGAAATGGAATTATGGCAGCTCGCGGCAACCGGCCGAAGGCAGCGTTTCCAATCTTGCGCCAAGCGGCGCGCCGGATTCGGCAGCGCGCCTCATCCACCTGAATGAGCACGACGTCCGGTTTCCCGATGACCCGACGGGCGTCCGCCGGTGGAAGAAGCTGGTCGGAGACAGCAATGCAAACTGGGGCGAAGGCCTGCCGGACAAGGAACTATCGTTTGGTGTAGGAGAACTGGGTTCAGGCGGAGTTTACGATAACCATCAGCATGCCTGGCCGGAATTCTACTACGTCATTTCGGGGCAGCTTACGGTTGCGGTCGATGGCAAAGAAAATGTCGCAAATCCTGGCGAATTGATTCTGCACAGACCCTGGGCAATCCATCGATCCGTGGTGACGTCTCGCAGCGAGGCGAAGGTGCTATGGGCCAATTGGGTGACAAATTGCGATCGCTCGGTCCTAAAGGCTCCTTATAAGATCTTCGGCCCGATGCCATCGCAACCCAAATCCGCTCGTCTGCGGTAACGGAAATGTGATCCTACTGGGGCGCACCCGCCATTAGCGCCCTTTCCAGTTGGGGCTTCGCCCCTCGGCAAAGGCGCTGGGGCCCTCTTCGGCGTCTTCGGAGTGAATCGCGCGTTGATAGCTGGGGATCGCTCCGCCGCGCATCGCAGCATAGCCGGCCTCGACATCAAGATTTTTGGTGGCGCGGATCACATCCTTCGCAGCCTGGATTGCCAGCGGCGCGCTGGCGGCGACTTTATGGGCCAGCTCCAGAGCGGCTTCGATCAGGGCCTCGGGCGCTGCAATGCGGCTGGCGAGGCCATAATGCAGCGCCTCGGCGGCGGTGAGGCGGCGACCGGTGAAGATCATCTCGGTAGCCAGCCGCTCGGGCAGGCATCTGGGCAGGCGCAGCAGGCCGCCCGAATCCGGCAGGATCCCCAGCTGAGCCTCTGGCAGCCAGAACTGCGCCGTCTCGCTCGCGACGATCAGGTCGGCAGCAAGCGCCAGTTCGAACCCGCCGCCTACGGCCAGCCCATTGACTGCCGCGATCACCGGCTTGGTCAGGGCGAAGTATTCAGTCAGCCCGGCGAAGCCGCCGGGGCTGTGGACCGCGTCAACCGCCTCGCCCTCATTCGCGGCGTTCAGGTCCCACCCGGCAGAGAAAAAGCGTCCGGCTCCCGTGATGATCCCCACTCGCAGCGAAGGATCGTCATCAAGGTCCTTGAACGCGGAATAAAGCTCCATGCTGGTGGCAACGTCGATCGCGTTGGCTTTGGGCCGGTCGAGCTTGATGACCAGCACTTCGTCCCGGCGTTCCAGTCTGACGGCGCTCATCGGGCCTGTCCTTTCATCCTGATCAGGGCATCGACCGCCACGGCTCCGGCAGGAAGGGCGAGCAGCGGGTTGACGTCCAGTTCCTCGAGCGTTTCGCTATGGGCTGCGGCAAAGCAGGCGACCGCCTCGATCGCATCGACCAGCGCGGGCATGTCGCAGCCTTTTCGTCCGCGATAGCCCGCAAGGACGCCGTACAGCGGCAGGCGGGCAAGCGCGGCTTCGATATCCGCGCGGCTGGCCGGCAGCAAGACCTGTTCCACCTGGCGCAGCAATTCGACGAAGATACCGCCGGCGCCGATCGTCAGGAACAGCCCGAATTGCGGGTCGCGCCCGATCCCGACGATCAGCTCGGCCACTGCACCACCGACCATTTCCTCGATCAGGAAGGTCTGGCTGAGCGGGGCCATGCGCCGGGCCTCAGCCAGCAACTGCGCGCGGCTGGCAACCCCCAGGACAACCGCGCCAAGTTCGGTCTTGTGGGCAAGTTGGCTTCCAACCGCTTTCAGAACAAGCGGAAAACTGGCCGGAAGCTCGGTCTGTTCGTCGGCGCAAATTGCTTCGATCTCGGCCAGGGTGGCCAGGCCGCCGCGCGGGATTGGCAGGCCGGCGGCGGCCAGCGCCGCCTTGGAGCGGACTTCATCCCACATCGCCGCCTGCCCGGCGAGCGGTGTGGGTGGTTCGGGCAGAGGCGGCGGGGCAGGGCGGGTCCACGCCTCGCCGATCCGCGCCGATGCGGCAATCGCCGTCAGGCAGTCGGCGAGCCCCGCAGCCGGCAGGATGCCGCGTTCCAGCAAGTCCTGCGCGATGGCCTCGGGCAGGTTCTCGGCCAGCGAACTGGTGGCGATCCGGACCGTTCCCGGCCTGGCCGGGCGGGCTTCATGCGCCGCGACAAAGGCATCGAGCGTCACCTGCCAGTCCCCGGGCTGGCACCGGTCGGGGCGCGGAAAGTCCAGGATCAGGATCGAGGCTTCGAATTCCGCCCCCATCATCCCCGCAAAGCAGCGGGTCTGGGCCTCCAGATTGCCCCAGATATAGGTGTGATAGTCGAGCGGATTGGCGACATGGACCTGCGGACCCAGAACCGCTTCCAGCTCGACCTGGGTCGCCGGCGGGAAGTCCGGGGTTTCCAGCCCGGCACGTTCGGCGAGGTCGGCGGTCAGCGATGCTTCGCCCCCAGAACAGCTGGCGCTGGTGATCCGCCCCCCTGACAGCGGACCGGCCAGGTGCAGCAGCTTGAGCACTTCGATGAAGCTGGCGGGATCGTAAGCCCGGGCCACACCGTAGCGTGCGAACAGCGCATCGCACAGCGCATCGGCGCCGGCCAGTGAACTGGTGTGCGACATGGTCAGCGCTGCGCCCTTGGCCGAGGCCCCGGTCTTGAGCGCAACCAGCGGCACCCCGGCGGCGCGCGCGGCCAGGCAGGCTTCGGAGAAGCGCGCCACCGAACCCAGGCCTTCAAGGTGCAGCCCAATCGCGCTGACCCGATCATCGCGGACCAGAGCCTCGATCAGGTCGGCCGGGGTGACATCGGCGCAATTGCCGACACTGATCACATAACCGATCGGCAGGCCGCGCGCCTGCATGGTGAAATTGAGCGCCAGGTTACCGCTCTGACTGACGATCGCTACTCCTCGCGCGATCTCTACCGGCAGGCAGCCGTGCTGGTCCGGCCACAGTGCGACCCGGTCGAAGGCGTTGATCATGCCATAGCAGTTGGGGCCGATCAGCGGCATGCCATTGGCGGCCTTCAGCAGCCGGACCTGGCGTTCCCGGCCTTCGGGTCCGGTCTCGGCGAAATCGGAAGCATAGCAGATTGCTCCGCCGGCGCCGATCGCGGCAAGCTCTCCGGTCAGGGCGATGGTCGGTTCAGCCGGTGCGGCGAGGAACACCGCATCCGGGGGTTCGGGCAGCGCGGCAACATCGGCAAGGCAGGCCAGGCCGGCCATTTCGGGACGGCGCGGATTGACCGGCCGGATCGCTCCGCCGAACCCGAAGGCGCGGCTTTGCCGGACGGCCTCCTCGGCTGCCTTGCCGCCGACGAAGGCGATCGAGCGCGGGCGCAGCAACCGGTCGAGCGGGGGGCGGCTCATGCTTCGAGCGGGCGCAGGATCGCCCGTGAGATGATGTGGCGCTGGATCTCGCTGGTGCCATCCCAGATCCGTTCGACCCGGGCATCGCGCCAGAAGCGCTCGATCGGCAGTTCGTCCATCAACCCCATTCCGCCAAAGATCTGCAGGGCATTGTCGGTGATCCGGGCAAGGGCTTCGGAGGCGAACAGCTTGGCCATTGCCGCGTCGGTATCTGTCATGCAGCCCTGATCGTCTTTCCATGCGGCCTGAAAGGTCAGCAGTTCGGCCGCGGCCAGTTCGGTCTGCATGTCGGCCAGCTTGAAGGCGGTGCCCTGGAACTTGCCGATGGACTGCCCGAACTGCTTGCGGGTAGCGGCCCATTGCGCGGCCATTTCCAGCACCCGTTGCCCGCGTCCGACCGAAGTGGTGGCTACCTGCAGCCGGGTCGAGCCGAGCCACTGGCCCATCAGATCGAAGCCTTTGTCGAGTTCGCCGAGCAGGCTCGAGGCCGGTACGCGGCAATCCTCGAAGATCAGCTCGCACTGATGATAGCCGCGGTGCGAGACGCACTTGGGTCCGCGGCGGCGGGTCAGTCCGGGGGTATCGAAATCGACCAGGAAGCAGCTGATCGTCCTGCGTCCGCCGGCCTCGCCGGTCGCCGCGCAGAGGATCACATAGTCAGCCATGTCGGCGTGGCTGATGAAGTGCTTGGTGCCATTGATCACGAAATCTCCGCCGTCGCGCCGCGCAAAGGTGCGCATCGAGCGGACGTCAGAGCCGGCGTCGGGCTCGGTCATGGCCAGGCAGTCGTGCCGCTCGCCGCGGATCGTCGGCAGCAGATATTCTTCGATCTGCCCGCCGGTGCAGCCGCGCAGGATGTTGCTGGGCCGCGCCACCAGCATCTGCAGGCCATAACCGGCCCGGCCCAGTTCGCGTTCCATCAGCGTGGTGTCGAAGGTGCCTAGCCCGCCGCCGCCAAGCTCTGCCGGCATGTTGGCGGCATAAAGCCCCATTTCGAGCGCCCTGGCGCGGACCTGCGCGGCAAGATCGGGGGAGATGTCGTCGGCCTTCTCGACCAGATCCTCGTGCGGATAGAGTTCGGTCTCGACAAAGCGCCGGACCGTCTCGACCAGCATCAGCTGTTCGGTCGAAAGCGAAAAGTTCATCAGCTGCGATCCCGTCTGATTGCGATGTTGCGTCCGGCCTGGGCCGGCCGTTCGAGCTTCGAATGGGCGGCCAGCACGGCCCGGACTCGCGTAGCGAGATCCTCGGGCATTGGTGCCGAACGCCCCGCGGCCATATCGACATGGACCAGCATCTGCTCGCCGGTAGCCAGCAAGTCGCCGGTTTCGGCATTGTGCATGGTGTGAAAGATGTGCAGTCGTTTGTCATCCGCATCAAGCAGTTGCAGTGACAGGTCGAGCCGGTCACCCAGATGCGCTTCGGCCAGATTGAAGATCATCGTCTGGACGGTGAACAGCGAATGGCCCGCATCGCGATAGGCCTCGTCGATCCCGACGAAGCGGAAGAACGCGTCGGACTGGTCGCCAAAGGCCAGCAGATAGCAGCTTTCGCTCATGTGGCCGTTGTAATCGACCCATTCGGACGGGACCGTCGGGCTGATCAGCCGCAGCGGTGCCGGGATCGGCGCGGCGGGATCCCAAGCAGCGGCGCCGGTCCCTTCGAGCGGGGTGCGCAGGCCGTGTTCGGAAGCGGAAGGAGCAATGCGGTTTTCAGTCATCCCGCCAGGCTCCAGCAGAGATTCGCGGTGGATTGTCGTAGTAATCAGGTAAGGAAGGGCCGGGAAAAGGATCGAAACCTTGTTCCCGGCCCCCCACTATCCGGTCAGGACCCAGTCCTGCCGGAGGTCTGGATCAGAACCGCTTGCGCAGCGAGACAAAGAACTGCTGCGGCGCACCGACCAGCATCGACTGCAGCGTCCCGCCCGGATCCGAGAAGGTCAGACCGTTCTGGCCGAGCGTGGCGACATAGCGCTTGTCGAACAGGTTGGTTGCGTTGAGCTGGATTTCCAGGCCCGAGAGCATGGAATCGCCTTCGTCGAAGCGATAGCCCAGCGTCGCGTTCACCAGGGTCCGGCCCGGCACGCTGTTGTCGTTGATGTAGGTGTAATAACGGCGGCTCTGATAGTTCATCGCCGCCTTGGCGAAGAAGTTGCCATCGTCATAGGACAGCTCGACGTTCAGCAGGTGCTTCGGGGTATCGACCACCTGCTTGTCCTTGGTCGCCCACAGCACGCCGCTCAGCACGTCCTGATCGTACTTCGCGTCGGTATAGGCATAGGAGGCGAACAGCGAGATCGACGGCGTGATCTTGTAGGTGCCCGCCAGTTCGACGCCGTTGGTGGTGACCGAACCCACGTTCGACAGCACGCTGGCGCAGCCGACCACGATCTGGCAGGGTTGGACCGAGAGCAGACGATTGCTGAACTTCACGTGATAACCGGCGATCGACCCACGGAAATTGCCGAGGTCGAAACGCAGGCCGCCTTCGATGGTCCACGAGGTTTCAGGCTTGATCGTGTTGACGATCGCCTGGAAGCCGGCGCGGTTGGTCAGGAACGGCTGGGTGGTGAAGGCGCGCATGTTTTCCGAATAGGAAGCGAACGCCTCGATCCCGTTGCCGAATTCATAATTCATGCCGACCTGGGGCATGAACATATCCTTGGCGGTCAGTTTGCCGCTGGTGTCGCGGGCCGCCAGGCTTGACGCGCTGGTCGTGTCATAGACGTTGTCGATATCGACCTGCAGCCCCTTGAAGCCGGCAGTGATCTTGAACGCGTCGGTCACCTGCCAGGTATCCTGGACGAAGTACTGGTAGGTGTTGATGTCCATGAAATAGCGGAACTGCAGCGTGAATGGGTTGGTCGGCCATTCGCGCGGACCGATGCTCGAGACCGAACCGGCCGCCAGCGGGAACAGCACGCGCTGCAGCGTGTGGTTGTTGCCCTCGTACCAGCCGCCGATCTTGAGTTCGTGCGAGCCGAACTTGAACCCGAGCGAGCCGGTCAGGCCGCCGCGCTCGATTTTGTACATGGTCGAACGAACCGACAGCGGGGCACCACCCGGAGTAGGCGAATAAGGCGTCCACCAGGTGCCAAGGCCTCGGTTCGAATGGTAGTACGGGGTCAGCTGGAGGGTGACGTTGTCGCTGACATCGAGGTTGAGGTTCATCCCGGCCAGCCAGTCCTTGCGGATGCCGTAACCGTCGTAATAGGTATCGTCACCGCAGATCTGCTGGGTATAGCCCGGATAGTTGGCGCAATAGGTGCCGGCCTGCAGATTGGCGGCGATCGCCACGGCGGTCGGATAGTCGTTGCGCAGATAGTCCCAGTCCCAGCCGAACTTGTTGATCAGGGCCAGGGACGTGTCCATGTAGTCGTCGTCCTTGAACTCCGAATAGTTGACGAAGGCGGTCAGCGATCCGTTCGAGCCCAGCGGAATGTGCAGCTTCGAATTGACCTGCCAGGCTTCCTGCTTGCCATCGCCCTTCCACTTGGGGGCGTCGATGCGGGCCACACTGGCATAGGCCTTCACGCCACCGCCGATGTCGCCGGTATCGACCCGGCCGAACAGGCGATAGGCGCTTTCGCTGCCGAAGCTGCCCTGCACATCAACGCCGAAATCGTCGGTCGGGGTGCGGCTGTAGAATTCAAGCGCGCCGCCCAGGTTCGAGCTCGAGGCGGTGCCAAGCGAGCCGGCGCCCTGGTTGAGCGTCGCACGCTGGATGTTTTCGGACGAGATCGCGCGGCTGATGTGCAGGCCGTTGAAGTTGCCATAGCTCATGTCGCCCAGCGGCACGCCATCGAGCGTGAAGCCCAGCTGGTTCTGGTTGAAGCCACGCACCGCGATGCGGGTCGACCATTCGTTGGTGCCCAGCGCGTTGGCCGACTGGAACGAGACGCTCGGCAGCTTTTCAAGCACCTTGAGCGCGCTGGTTCCCGGAGGGGCTTCGGCGATATCATCGACGTTGAGCGTCTGGACCTGGCGGGTTTCGCCCTTGCCGTAAACGACGATTTCGCCGGCGTTCTCTTCATCGGCGGACGCTGCCTGCGCGAAAGCCGGGGTCGAAACGGCGGTGGCGAGCGCGATGCAGGCCGCACCGGTCAGCAATTTGTTGAACTGTCGCATAGATTTCCTCCATGAAATCGATTGTAAGTTATTGATATAACGAAAAACATCGAAACGCAGAATTCGGTCTGGACGGATAATCCCCTGTTTGTGCTGCTCCCGTTGGTTAGGGGGTAACTTCAACCCCGCTTATGTTCAAATTCGCGTATGGCGATCATGTGGCTTGCGCAATTGCCCGCGGTCATTTTGCGGGACCCTGTTGCCATGCGCACACACCCAGGGTCCTGCCGGCGATCAGCCGGTTCGGATCGACCATGCCCTTGACCAGATGGGCGCGGCCACGATCGCAGACCAGCGTACTGGCGCCATGGCCGGCCACGTCGAGCAACAACTGGTCCCAGTGGCGGTACTGCACGTCGTGGCCTTCGCCGGGATAGCGCCGGAAGGTGGTCTTCCCCTTGACCCGCGCGGCCCAGTATTCGCCATGGCTGGGCGGAACCAGCGGATCGGCCTCGCCATAATAGAAGAACGATGGGCCGGTGTAGGCCGAGACATCGGCGGGCGGCTCGCAGAAGCGGCGGGATTCGGCCGCCATGCCGCGCGCATCGCCCATCTGCCCGGCGATGAAGAAGGCGTGCGCCCCTTCATCGGCCGAGCGGTCGGCAAAACCGCGAACCTTGGCCGAAACCCCGTCCTTGGGCATGTCCCACCACACCCGCGGCGCCTGCACCTGCGGTTCCAGCCCTTTGCGCAGCGTATCGGCATCGGCCGTGCATTGCTGGCGGTTGCGCGGCGCGGTGGAGACCGCGGCCAGCATGTGCCAGGAATCGATCCGCTGCGGCATGGCCGAAAGGACGTGCCCGGCATAGGCCCCGCCGCCCGAGATCGCGACCAGCGAGAAGCGTTCGACCTTGAGGTGAGCCAGCACCTGCTTCACTTCGCTGACATAGTCGTTGAAAGTCCAGGCCGGATCGAAGGCGGTATCGCCCAGGCCGTTGCGTTCCACCACCACGATCCGGACCTTCAGCCGCCGCCGCATGGTGTCGAGGAAAGCGACCAGTTCCGGCGCGCGGGCGCTGGTTCCGGCGCCGCCGATGAACAGCATGGTCTTCCAGCCGGCCTCTCCGGTATCGGTGAAGTGAACGGTGCGGCCCTCGCTGGTCTTGAGCGCCTGAACCGGGGTGCCGATCGGATCGAACCGGTCGGGAAAGACAATCGGCGCTGCCGGGGCGGGGGCGGGCTTTGCCGCGGGAGCCGCCTGGGGCAGGGTCGCTGCCGCCACGCCGGCCAGGGTTGCGAGCAGTCGCTTCATCGCACGGGCTCCGTTTCAAGGTTGCGGTCAAGAATTTCGATCTGTTCGAGTTCGGCCCTGAGATCGAGGTTGCGGCACAGCCAGAGATAGACTCCCGCCGAAACCGGCAGGCCGACCAGCATCGAGATATCGGCGCCGCCCAGCGCCTTTGCCACCGGGCCGACATATAGCCCGGTCTTGAAGAACGGGATCATCGCCACAAAGCCGACCGCATAGGAGATCAGCCCGTTGCGGTTCCACATCCCGTACATCCCGTCTGGCTGGAACATCGCCCGGATCGAATAGTGGCCTTTGCGCACGAAGAAGAAGTCGACCAGGTTGATCGCGGTCCATGGGGTGAAGAGATAGGCCAGCACGCCCAGGAACGCCTCGAACCCGTGCAGGATGTTGCCGGCGGCGAACAGCGACAAGGACAGCGTGACCGCAAAGACGGTGGCCAGCGCGGCCAGCCGCGATTTGATCCCCAGCGTCACTTTGGTCAGGCTGTCGGCCACGCTCAGCAGGGTGAGCGAGGCGCCATAGAAGTTGAGCGAGGTGATGGTGACCAGCCCCAGGAAGCTGGTGACCAGCATCACCACCCCGAAGCCGGGGAAGATCGCATCGCTGCTTTCGCGCAGCGCGACGATGATGTCCTTGCTGCCGAATGCCGCGCCGGCAAAGGCGCCGACCAGCATCATCCATGCCCCGCCGATGAAGGCCCCCCAGAAGGTCCAGAAGAAGGATTCGCGGATCCCTACCTCCTTGGGCAGATAGCGCGAATAGTCCGACACGTAGATCGACCAGCTGAGCTGATAGGCCGCCGCGGCGAAGAACTGGACCAGGAACGGGGTGGCCTTGAACTCGCCGGGCTTCAGCAAGGTGCCCAGATCGACAATCGAAAAGGCCCCGATGGTATAGACCGCCAGCACTGCCAGCATGGCATAGGCCAGCCAGCGCTGGGCCTTGTGGATCAGGTCATAGCCGATCACCGCCACGGCGGTCGCCAGGATCGCGAAGACCACGATCGTACTGTTTTCGGGAAACCCGGCCAGTTCCTTGAGCGCGCTGGCGGCCAGCGACTGGTTAAGCGCATTGTAGCCGATGTAGGTGAACAGCGCGACGATCCACACCAGCAGCGCGCCCAGATAGCCGAACTGCGGGCGCGACTGGATCATCTGCGGCAGGCCCAGGTGCGGGCCCTGGGTGCAGTGGAACGCCATCAGCACCGTGCCGAGCGCGCAGCCGCCGATCACCGCCAGACTGGCCCAGAACAGGTCCATTCCCGCCGCGACGCCCAGCGCCCCGGTTGCCAGCGTCGCCAGATGGGCATCGCCGGTGAACCACACCGGCCACAGGTGCCAGACCTTGCCGTGACGCTCCGCCAGGGGGACGTAATCGATCGAGCGGGATTCAACCAAGGCCATTCGAACGTCCTCCCCTTTGCCTGCCCCTTGTTGTTATCCGGGCATCCTGATCTGGCGCCCTTGTCCCTCTGGCGGGGGCAAGTGGGCCTGCCCGGCGACCAGTGCCTGGGCCTTGTCCTGCATGTCCTGCGGCGCCGGAGCCGACTTTTCGGCCTTGGCATCGACATGGACCAGCATGTGTTCGGCCGTGGCGATCTTGGCCTGCTGCTTCAGGCTGACCATTTCGTGGAACAGATGCAAGCGCTTGCCGTCCACTGCCAACACCCGGCTGCGCACTTCGACCGGTTCGCCCAGCCGCGCCTGGCCCAGGTGGCGGATATGGGTTTCGACCGTGTACCAGGAATGCCCGCCGGCGACATAGTCCATCCCCGCGCCGATCCGGGCCAGGACAACATCGGTCGCATCGCCGAACAGTTTGAGATAGCAGTATTCGGTCAGGTGGTCGTTGTAGTCGATCCATTCCGGTTGGACCGGAGTGGAAATGGTCAGCAGGCGTCCGTCGGCATCGGCGCTGCCGTCGGCTTTCGGCTGGCCGCCCAGCCGCTCGCGGTGGGCCTTTGCCACCGCGCCCGAGGCAAAGTCGTTGCGCTCCAGCGCCTGGGTCAGATCGACCAGGCAATCGTCGCGCAGGCGTTCATAGGTGCGCAGATCGACATTGCCGGCCTGCTCGTCGGACTGGCGGGCGACCGTCTCGATCAGTTCGTCGGTCAGCTTGGGGGCGACCAGCTTGGTCCAGGGCCATTCGAGCGAGGGGCCGAACTGGGCCAGGAAGTGCCGCATCCCTTCCTCACCGCCGGCGAGGCGATAGGTCAGGAAGGTGCCCATGAACGACCAGCGCATCCCCGCGCCATAACGGATCGCATCGTCGATCTCGCCGGCGGTGGCGATCCCGTCGTTGATCAGCCACAGTCCTTCGCGCCAGACCGCTTCGAGCAGGCGATCGGCGATGAACCCGTCGATCTCCTTGCGGACATGCAGCACTTTCATGCCGATCCGCTCATAGACCGCAGCGGCGGCGTCGATCGTCGCCTGGCTGGTCTGTTCGCCGCCGCAGACCTCGACCAGCGGCAGCAGGTAGACCGGATTGAACGGGTGGCCGACCACCAGCCGGTCGGGCCGGGCCATCCCGGACTGGAGCTTGCTGGGCAACAGGCCGGAAGTGGATGAACCGATGATCGCGTGGGCCGGCATCAGCGCATCGACCTCGGCCAGTACCTTCTGCTTCAGGTCTTCGCGCTCGGGCAGGCTTTCCTGGATGAAATCGGCGTCGCGCACGGCATCGGCCAGAGTCGCGGCGATGGTGATCGTGCCCTCGGCGGGCAGGGCCTGGCCGAATAGCCGGGTCAGCGCGCGGCGGGCGTTGCCGATAACTTCCAGCGTTTTGCGTTCGATCTCCGGATCAGGATCGAAGATCGCGACGTCGATCCCGTTGAGCACGAAGCGCGCGGCCCAGCCGGCCCCGATCACTCCGCCGCCGACGATCCCTGCCTTGCGCACCATGTGGCCCATTGCCTCTCCCCTCAGCGCTTGGTCAGCTTGAGCTTGGCGCGGACCTCGGCCGGGCCAAGGATTTTCGCGCCCATTCCGCTCAGGATCTGGACCGCGCGTTCGACCAGTTGGCCGTTCGAGGCGAACTGCCCCTTGGCGAGGTAGAGGTTATCCTCAAGCCCCACGCGCACGTTGCCGCCAGCGAGCGCCGCCATCGCCACGAACGGCAGCTGGTTGCGGCTGATCGAAAAGCCGCTGAACACGGCACCGGCGGGCAGCTGGTGGACCATCGCCATGGTGGTCAGCGGATCGTCGGGCGCGCCATAGGGGATGCCCAGGCACAGCTGGATCATCACCGGATCATCAAGCAGGCCGTCGCGGATCATTTCCTTGACGAAGACGAGGTGGCCAGTGTCGAACACTTCCAGCTCGGGCCGCACGCCCAGCCGCTGCACTTCGGCGGCCATGGTGCGCAGCATCCCCGGCGTGTTGGTCATCACATAGTCGGCTTCGGCAAAGTTCATCGTGCCGCAGTCGAGCGTGCAGATTTCCGGCAGCAGTTCCTGGACGTGAATCAGGCGTTCCATCGGGCCGACCATGTCGGTGCCGGCCGGGTCGAGGGGCAGGGGGGTCTCGCCCGGTCCGAATACGATATCGCCGCCCATCCCGGCGGTGAAATTGATGATCACGTCGGTATCGCTGGCGCGGATCCGCTCCTTGACCTCGCGGTAAAGCGAAACATCGCGGCAGCCCTTGCCGGTTTCGGGATCGCGCACGTGGATGTGGGCGATCGCCGCCCCGGCCCGGGCCGCTTCAATCGCGGCATTGGCGATCTGCTCGGGGGTGATCGGCAGGTCGGGATGCAGGCCCTGGGTGTTGCCCGATCCGGTGACGGCGCAGGTGATGAATGGCTCGAAGTTCATGAATCTCTCCCGTGGACCCAGCTTAGGGCCGAAAGCGCCATTAAAAAGCGCATTGAGCGGCAAAAGATTGCGAAATGCGACAAGACATGGCAGCTTGCCGCCATGCAGCGGCTCGCCTTCATCCTCATGCCGTCGTTTTCGGCGATGGCCTTCTTTGCCGCGCTTGAGCCATTGCGGATCGCCAACCGGCTGGCCGGACGGCAGCTCTATGGCTGGACGATCCATGCCCCGCACGGCGATCACGCCCTGGCTTCCAACGGCATGCAATTGCGCAGCGACGGCGCCTTGCCGCCGGCACCGGATGGCCTGATCGTCTGCGCTGCCTTCGATCCGCTCGACCACGCGAGCCCGGCGTTGCTGGGCCAGGTGCGACGCTACTGGCGCACGGGCTGCCGGGT
The DNA here is from genome assembly GCA_964573075.1 of uncultured Novosphingobium sp. Classification (GTDB taxonomy): domain Bacteria; phylum Pseudomonadota; class Alphaproteobacteria; order Sphingomonadales; family Sphingomonadaceae; genus Novosphingobium. The sequence continues at coordinate 21,431 of CAZNII010000001.1, forward strand.
CGGGGCGATCGATACCGGCGCTTTCGTGCTGGCCGAGGCCGGCATTCTGGGGCGCGAGGCGATCACCCTGCACTGGGAAGCGGTCGAGGAGTTCTGTCAGCGCTATCCGCAGATACCGGTCTCGGTCGAGCTCTACGAGCGCCATGGCCGGTTGTTCACCTGCGCGGGTGGCACCGCGGCGATGGACATGATGCTCGACGAGATCGCCGGGGACCACGGCATCGCCCTGGCCAATGCCGTTTCCGACCAGCTTATCCACGACCGGATCCGCCCGGCGAGCGCCCCGCAGCGGACCTCGCTGGATGAAACGGTGCGGCTGGCCGGGCCGGCGGTCAGGCGGATGATCGCGGCGATGGAGCGGCTGGTGGGCGAGGGCGGCGCACTTGAAGCAGTCTATCGCGGCGAAGGGATCAGCCGCCGCCAGGCCGAACGGCTGTTCGCTGCCAGGCTGGGGACGACCCCGGGCCGCTACCTGCGCGAACTGCGGATCCGGCGCGCGCTCGAACTGATGCGCCATGCCCGTTTGCCGGTGCACGAAGCGGCGCTGGCCGCAGGCTTTTCATCGCAGCCGGTGTTTAGCCGGGCCTGCCGCCAGCATTTCGGCAAGAGCCCGCGCGAAATGCTGGCCGAACCGGCTCCGGTCGGGGATCAGTAGTTGGCGTCGGGCATCTCGGCCTTGCGGCGGGCGATGTAGGCGCGCAGTTCTTCGGCCACGGCTCGTCGAGGTAGGGGTCGACATGCTCGGCCAGGGTCTTCTTCCAGGCGGCGTTGGCGCGCTGCTGGATGTCGAGCGAGCCTTCGGCCTCCCACTGCTCCCACGAATTGTAGTCGGCCAGCGGCGAACGGTAGAATGCAGTCTCGAAATTGGCCTGGGTGTGGGCGCAGCCGAAGAAATGCTTGCCTGGGCCAACCTCGCGGATCGCGTCCATTGCCTGGCCGTTTTCGCTGAGGTCATAGCCGCCCAGCAGCTTGTGCATCATGCCCAGCTGGTCGCAGTCCATCATGAACTTCTCATAGCCGGTCACCAGCCCGCCCTCGAGCCAGCCGGCCGATTGCAGCACGAAGTTGGCCCCGCCCATCACGGTGGTCATCAGCGTCTGGGTGGATTCGAACGCGGCCTGGGCATCGGCGATCTTCGAGGCGCAGAGGCTGCCGCCGGTGCGCGAAGGCACCCCCAGCCGCCGGGCCAACGTGATCAGCGCGCTTTTCATCAGTGTGGTTTCGGGCGTGCCATAGGTCGGCGCGCCGCTCTGCATCGAAAGCGTGGTGACGAAACTGCCGAAGATCACCGGCGCACCCGGCTTGACCAGCTGGAGGAAGGCCATTCCGGCCATGGCTTCGGCCAGCGTCACGGCGATCGCTCCGGCCAATCCGGTCGGCGCCATCGCCCCGGCCATGATGAACGGGGTGACCAGCACGCCCTGATTGGCCCGCGCCAGCGCCTTGGCCGCGCCAAGCATTGTGGCATCGAAGGTCAGCGGGGAGTTGCCGTTCATCACCCCCATCAGGCAGGTGTTCGGCTCGCCCGTTTCAGGATTGATCCAGCGATCGCCGAACAGGATCTGCGCCATCTCGATGCAGTCTTCGGAACGGCTGGGTTGCGACACTGCGCTGAAGAACGGCTTGTCGGTGTGGATCGCGTTGCCCAGGAACATGTCGAAGTGGCGCTTGTTGACCGGCAGGTCGACCGGCTCGCACATCGCGGTGGCCGAGCTGTGCAGCCAGGGCGAGGCCTGGGTCAGCTTGGCGAAATTGTTGAAATCCTCGATCGTGCCATAGCGGCGGCCCTTGTCGAGGCAGCGCACGAACGGCGGACCGGCGGTGGGGGCAAAGACCGTGCGCTTGCCGCCGATGGTGGTGCTGCGCGCGGGATTGCGGGCCTGGTGGACGAATTCGCCGGGGGCGTGGTCCTGGATCAGCTTGCGGCACATGCCGCGCGGCATCCGGACCAGTTCACCGGTCACTTCGGCCCCCGCCGCGCGCCAGATTTCCAGCGCTTCGGGATCGTCGCGGAATTCGCAACCGATTTCGGACAGGATTTGCTCGGCATTCTCCTCGATCAGCGCCAGGCCTTCCTCGTCGAGCAGGTCGACATAGGGCAGGCGGCGGCTGATGAAGGGGGCCGAGGCGGCAACGGATCCGAGGCGGGCAGCGCGTTTGGCATCGCGGCCGCCGCCACGGCGGGAAGGGGGTGCCATATCGTTCATGGCCCGGGCTTACCGGCAAATGCCGGGGCCGGAACATGCCAAATCGTCATGCCGCCATGAGCGGCGGGCCGGTCAGGCTTCGAAGTATATCTTGAACTTGCGGCGGATCTCTTCGTCGATGGCCGGATCGATGCAGCACTGCGCGGCAGCGAGAATCCGGTCCTTGCGAGCCCGCGCGGCGTCGAGCAGCAGCGGCTTTTGCGCCTCGTTCCATTCCTTCGGGCTCATCCGGTTGCCGACCACCGGATAGACGTAGTCGGTCTGCATCCGGGCCATGGTCTGGTCCGAGCCGAGATAGTGCCCGGGTCCGCCCAGACAGACCTGCTTCATCACGTCGAGCGCCATGGTGTCTTCGTTGACCTCGATCCCGCGGACCGCGCGTTGGGCCTGACCGAGCACGTCGTCGCCCAGCACCAGCGCCTCGAACGAAAAGCCGAGCAGCGAAGCCTGCATGCCGACCGATTCATAGACCATGTTGAGCCCGGCGAGACCGGCCATGACGTTGGTGATGCCCTGTTCCCAGCCGCATTGCATGTCGGGCAGCTTGCTGTCGGTCATCCCTGCTGCGGCCCCGCCGGGGAGGTTGTAGAAGCGGTGCATCTGCGCGCAGCCCGCGGTCAACAAACCCTGTTCGGCGCTGCCGCCCGACATCGAGCCGGTGCGCAGGTCGGAAACGAATGGCCAGGTGCCGAAGATCGCCGGAGCGCCCGGCTGGATCGCGTTGACATAGACTACGCCGGCCAGACACTCGGCCACCGCCTGGGTGATCGCCAGCGCGATCGAGGCCGGCGCGGTCGCGCCGGCCTGGCCGGCCGAAAGCAGCAGCATCGGCATGCCGGCGCGCACGCACTTTTCCATGGTGATGCAGCTTTCCTCGGCAAACTTCATCGGCGGAACGACGAAACAGTTCGAGTTGGAAACGAACGGCCGGGCGCGCCAGGCTGCTTCGCCGCCGGCGACCATGTGCAGCATCTCGAATCCCGGATCGACGCTGATCGGGTCCGAAAACGAGGTGCCGACATGCTTGGTCGTGCCGGACAGGCACGCGTAAAGCGTGTTCATGTCCATATCGATCAGGTCGGGCACGTCGCGGCAGACCATCATCCGCTGGAAGAAGTGGACGTTGTCGAGATTGTTGACGATCTTTGCCGCCTGATAGAGGTCGGTCGAGGTCGAATCCCGCTAGTCGTTGGTTTCCAGATCGACCACGTGGACCGCGGCCCCGGCAGTGCCGAAATGGACCTTGCTGCCCGACAGGTGCAGGTCGTGCCGGGGATCGCGGGCGTGCAGCGTGATGTCGCGCGCGGCCACCGCCAGCATGTCTTCGACCAGCGCCCGGGGAAAGCGGATCCGGCCATCATCCCCCAGGATCGCGCCGGCACCGGTCAGGATTTCGACCCCGGATGCCGGGGCATTGGCAAGGCCAATCTGCTCGAGTGCGTCGAGTGCACCCTGGTGGATGCGCTGGACGCCGGCTTCGGTCAACGGCTTGTACCAGCCGCCTTCAAGGCCGGGACGGATCGGGCGCAGATCTTCGGCCAGCGGTGCGGCGCGAAGGGCCTGGCGGGCGGCACGGCCGCCCGCGCGGCGAGAGGGGGACGCAGTCTGATCGTTCATTCAAGTCCCCCTCTGGGTATTATGCCAATCCGACGATGTTGCCGTTTTCGTCGAGGCCGATATCGACCGAGGCCGGGCGGCGCGGCAGCCCGGGCATGGTCATGATGTCGCCGCAGACCGCCACAACGAAGCCGGCACCCGCGGACAGACGCACTTCGCGCACTTCCAGGGTGTGGCCGGTCGGCGCGCCGATCTTGGCCGGATCGGTCGAGAAGCTGTACTGTGTCTTGGCGATGCAGACCGGCAGGTTGCCGAAGCCCAGCTTTTCGTAGTCCTTGAGGTTGCTGGCCGCGCTCGAGCTGAGGATGATCCCGTCGGCGCGGTAGATTTCACGCGCAACGGTTTCGATCTTCTGCGCCAGCGGCATGTCGTCGGGGTAGAGCAGCTTGACTTCGGCCGGGCCGGCATCGAGCTGGGCCTTGACCTCGCGGGCCAGTTCCTCGGCCCCGGCGCCGCCTTCGGCCCAGTGCCTGGCGAGCGCGACGCGGGCGCCGTACTTGGCGCAGACGGCACGCAGCGCGTTCAGCTCTTCCTCGGTGTCCTTGATGAAGTGGTTGATCGCCACCACCGGGGTCAGGCCGAACTTCTGCAGGTTCTGAATGTGGCGCTCAAGGTTGACCGCGCCGCGTTCCAGCGCGGCGACGTCGGGCGTGCCGAGGTCTTCCTTCTTCACGCCGCCCTGCATCTTGAGCGCGCGAACCGTGGCAACCAGCACCACCGCATCGGGCCGCATCCCCGAATGGCGGCACTTGATGTCGAGGAACTTTTCCGCGCCCAGGTCGGCGCCGAAGCCGGCCTCGGTCACCACCACATCGGCCAGCTTGAGCGCGGTCTGCGTCGCCATGACCGAGTTGCAGCCGTGGGCGATGTTGGCAAACGGGCCGCCGTGGATGAAGGCCGGGTTGTGCTCGATCGACTGGACCAGGTTGGGCTGCATCGCATCGCGCAGCAGCACCGCCATGGCGCCATCGGCCTTGAGATCGCGCGCGGTGACCGGCTGCTTGTCATAAGTGCGGGCGACGATGATGTCGCCCAGCCGCCGCTGCAGGTCCTTGAGATCGGTCGCCAGGCACAGGATCGCCATGATTTCCGAAGCGACGGTGATGTCGAACCCGGTCTCGCGCGGGACGCCGTGGGCAACCCCGCCCATGCCGACATTGATGTTGCGCAGCGCGCGGTCGTTCATGTCGACCACCCGGCGCCAGACCACCCGGCGCGGATCGATGTTCAGTTCGTTGCCCCACTGCAGGTGGTTGTCGAGCAGCGCCGCGAGCAGGCTGTGGGCCGAGGTGATGGCGTGGAAATCGCCGTTGAAGTGGAGGTTGATGTCCTCCATCGGGATCACCTGGGCGCGGCCACCGCCGGCGGCGCCACCCTTCATCCCGAAGCAGGGACCGAGCGAGGGTTCGCGCAGGCAGACGATCGATTTCACGCCGATCAGGTTGAGCCCGTCATTGAGCCCGACCGAGGTCGTGGTCTTGCCTTCGCCGGCCGGGGTGGGGGTGATCGCGGTGACCAGCACCAGCTTGCCGCGCGGCCGGTCTTCCAGCGAGGCGATGAATTCCAGTCCGACCTTGGCCTTGTAGTGGCCGTAGGGGACGAGCGCCTCGGGCGCGATGCCAAGGCGTTCCTGTGCAATACCCAGAATCGGGTTCATCCGCGCTGCACGGGCAATCTCGATATCCGGGGCTCCCGGCGGTGGCAGCTGATTCTCTTGCATGGCCAATCAAGAGCGCAAAGGCTCTTCCCCCTCAATTTCAGAGTTTTTCGCAACCGGTAAAAAGGGCCGCATGCCCTTCCGGCAGGCTGCGGTCTGTTGCAGCGGCGGCGATTTCTCAAATGCTAAAATTCGCTGGCAGGCATAATTATCGCTATCATGTCCCGCCCTTATGGGGCGGCGCGGTCAATCCTCGCCTACCCGCAGCGCGCCTTCGAGCCATGGCAGATGGCCGATCAGTTGCGGAAAAACTTCCTCGTCGAGGATCGCGCGGCATTCCTCAAGCAGGATGCGCGGGGCCGATCCGAGGATCTGCTGGCGGGCCAGCAAGGTCATCCGCCGGCCGAACTTGCCGCGCACGATCGGGTGGATTGACAGTTCCTCGAAGGCCCAGGGCACCTGGAACAGGCACAGCGGCGTGGTGATCCCCCAGCCCAGGCCATAGGCGACCGCAGTGGTGTGGCCGACGATCGAATCGAATTCGATATGCGACTGGAACTTGAGCTGGAGCCGATTGAGCTGGGCCTCGGTCTGACGGCCCATCGACGAGCGCAGCGAGAAGCGGATCAGCTTGCTTTCCGCCAGGTGCGGGCCGAGCTCGGGCGAGAGAGCGAAGCCCTTGGGGAAGATCAGCACATAGGGTTCGGTGAACAGGCTGTAGCGATCGACCTCGAGCATGTCCGAGGTGTTGCTTTCCTCGGTGATCATGATGTCGGCGGCATGGGTGTTGAACTTGGCCCGCTGGTCCGGCATCAGCCCGTTCGAGATCCGCCAGAACCGGGCCATTTCGCCCTTGCGCCGGTAGAGCCGCGGGCCGAGCACGTTGGCCAGGCTTTCTGGCATGGCGATGGTCAGCGAGGACAGCTCGCCGCTGTCGCTCTCGGTCGCCTCGACGAAGGCCGAATGCAGGTCGCCCAGGATCTTCTGGCTCTGTCGCAACAACGCCTGGCCGACCTTGGTCAGCACGATCGGGCGGATCGAACGGTCGAACAGCTGGCGGCCGACCGATTCCTCCAGCGCGGCGATGATCTGCGAAACGCCGGACTGGGTCAGCCCCAGGACCTTCGCGGCCTGGGTCATGCTGCCCTGTTCGGCAGTGACGACGAAGACCTGCAGCGCGCGGAATTCGAAGCTGCTGGGCAGCTGGGCCTTGTTCAGCATGGGGCTTCTCCACGCGCGGTCGCGGCTTGGGCTGGGTTGGGGCGGGTGGACTGATATACCATTAGCGCTGCTTATACAGCGCGCGGCGCAAGGCTCAAGGGGGCATTCCGCCGGGTGCGGAGGCGAACAGACCGCGCGGTACCGAGGCTTCGTTCAATCGATCCGCGCGCCCTGGCGGCGCAGTTCCGTCTGGATCGCGCCGATGTCCATTTCTGCGAAATCCCGCTCCGTCTTGACCGCCAGCGCCGCCGCCACCCCGGCGCCTTGCCCCGCCACCGCGCAGCACATCATGTTGCGCACCGCCGCATGGCTGACCTTGTCGCCGCCGATGGTCCGTCCGGTGACGATCAGGTTCCTGACCCCCTTGGGCAGCATCGAGCGATAGGGAACATGGAAATAGCGCCCGGTGGTGGGGATGATCAGCAGGCCATAGCCGTCGATGAATTCGGGGAAGATCCCGATTGAATCCTCGAACCGGGCTTCGCCCTGCACATCGGCGGCGGTCAGGTTGTAGGCCGCGTCGATCTTGCGGGTGTCGCGGATTCCCAGCGTCATGCCAAAGTTGCGCAGCTTGGCCTGTTCGCAGCCGGGCTGAAAGCGCTGCAGCGCCGCGATCGCCTGCATGGCCTGACGGCGCCCTTCGATCTCGCCACGGGTCAGATCGTCGGGATCGGTCCCGTCGAGCGTCATGTGGACCATGTTGAGATAGGTGAGGTCGCCCTGGTCCGAGACCGTGCCCCAGGTCCCGGCGATGGTCTTGAGGCTGTCGGGCAAAAGTCCCGCCTTGTGAGCCTGCTGGAACGGCTTTCTCAGGAAGGGTGAGAACATCTCGTCCTCCTTGCCCGAGGTGGTGACCGACCATTCGCCGTCCTTGGCCCAATCGGCATAGGTCTGGGGATCGGCCTTGACCGCGTCGATGAACCGGGCCTTGTCGACCCCGCACATCGAGAACATCACCGAGACGCTCATCATCTCGGCTTTGGGGTGCATGCGGGTCGGCGCGCCGGCGCGGTGGGCGATGTCGGCATCGCCGCTGGCGTCGATCACCCGCCGCGCCAGGATCGCCTCGCGCCCGGCCTTGCTCTCGACAATCACGCCGCGGATCGTGTCGCCTTCCATGATCGGGGCCACGAACATCCGGTGCAGCATCGGGATCACCCCGGCCTCTTCGACCAGGCAGTCGGCGACGTACTTGAACGCTTCGGCATCGAGCGCATGGCTGATCGACTGGGGCTCGGGCAGGGCGGCGCCCATTGCCCTGGCCCGGTCCTCGAACTCGCGGCCGATCCCTTCGCTGTCGATCGTCGCCGGGTGGCGGTACCAGGCAAAACCCTCGACCCCGACCTGGGTGATGTTCCCGCCAAAGCAGCCATAGCGTTCGACCAGCGTGGTCTTCACCCCGGCCCGCGCCGAAGCCAGCGCGGCGGCAAGCCCGCCGGGGCCCGAGCCGACCACCAGCACCTCGGTTTCGTGGACGACCGGGATCGCCCGCGCCGGTTCGGTGATGGTGCGGCTCATCGCTGCGCCGTCTCCCAGTTGGGGGCGACATAGTAGGGCGCGTTGGACGGCGGCAGCAGTCCCTTGCCCAGCACGTGATCGGCGCCCTTTTCCCCGATCATGATGGTCGGCGCGTTGAGGTTGCCGGTGGTGATCGAAGGCATCACCGAGCTGTCGATCACCCGCAGGCCCTCAACCCCGATCACCTTCAGTTCGGGGTCGACCACCGCCAGCGGATCGTCCTTCGCGCCCATCTTGCAGGTGCACGAGGGATGCAGCGCGCTTTCGACATGGTCGGCGATGAAGGCGTCGATCGCCTCGTCGCTCACGCAGTCCGCGCCCGGCTGGATCTCGCGCCCGCGCCACGGGGCGAAGGCATCCTGCTGGAAAATCTCGCGGGTCAGCCGCACGCAGGCGCGCATTTCTTCCCAGTCGTCGGGGTGGCTCATGTAATTGAACAGGATCTTCGGATGCTCGCGCGGGTCCTTGCTGCGCAGCGTTACCGTGCCCCGGCTCTTGGAGCGCATCGGGCCGACGTGGGCCTGGAAACCGTGCTCGGTGGCGAGCGAGGAGCCATCGTAATTGATCGCCATCGGGAAGAAATGGTACTGGATGTCCGGGTATTTGATCCCGGCCCGGCTGCGGATGAATCCGCAGCTTTCGAACTGGTTCGAAGCTCCGATCCCGCGCCGCAGGAACAGCCATTCCGCTCCGACCATCGCCTTGCCGAGCAGGTTGGCCTGGCCGAACAGCGTGACCGGCTTGGTGCAGGCCATCTGAAAATAGAACTCCAGGTGGTCCTGCAGGTTGGCACCCACGCCCGGCCGGTCGGCCAGCACCTCGATTCCGACGCCCTTCAGCTCCTCGGCCGGGCCGATGCCCGAGAGCTTGAGCAGCTGGACCGAATTGATCGACCCGCCCGACAGCAGCACTTCGCGCGCCGCGCGAGCCTGGTGGAGCTTGCCGCCCTGCTCGTACTCGATCCCGACCGCGCGCTTGCCTTCGAACAGCACCCGCGTCGCCAGCGCGTGCTGCACCACGGTCAGGTTGGAACGCTTGCGCGCCGGATAGAGATAGGCCTTGGCGGCGGAGCAGCGCGTGCCCTTGCGCACGGTCATGTCCATCCGCCCGAAGCCTTCCTGACGGAAGCCGTTGTAATCCTCCGTCAGTTCGTAACCGGCCTGCTTCGCGGCATCGAGCCAGGCCTGGTTGAGCGGGTTCCTGAGCGTGCCGTAAGTGGTCGAAAGCGGGCCGTCCCCGCCGCGATACTCATTGCCGCCCTCGGCCCGGGTTTCGGCGCGTTTGAAATAGGGCAGCACATCGGCATAGCCCCAGCCGCGCGCGCCGTCTTCTTCCTGCCAGCGTTCGAAATCGAGCGGATTGCCGCGCACGTAGACCAGCCCGTTGATCGAGCTCGATCCGCCCAGGCCCAGCCCGCGCGGACAGTGCAGCCGGCGGTTGTTGAGATGCGGTTCCGGCTCGCTGTAATAGCCCCAGTTCCAGCGCTTGGTGTTCATCGGATAGGCCAGCGCCGCCGGCATCTGGATGAAGATCGAGCGGTCCGATCCGCCGGCCTCGAGCAGCAGCACCTTGTTGGTCCCGCCCGCGCTCAACCGGTCGGCCAGCACGCACCCCGCCGAACCTGCGCCGACGATGATGAAATCGAACTGGTCAGTATGGGGCATCGATCGGCTCCATCGCGACATAGGTGCTCTTGAGCTGGGTGAAGTGCTCGATCGCGACCAGGCCGTTCTCGCGGCCCAGACCCGATTGCTTGTTCCCGCCGAACGGCAGCTCGATCGGAGTGATGTTGTAGGTGTTGATCCAGCAGGTTCCGGCCTCGAGCGAGGCAACCACCCGGTGCGCCCGGGTCAGGTCGTTGGTGAAGACCCCAGCGGACAGCCCGAACTGGGTGTCGTTGGCGCGGGCCAGCACTTCCTCTTCGCTGTCGAATTCCAGCACGGCCATGACCGGGCCGAAGATTTCCTCGCGCACGATCGCCATGTCGTCGCCGCAGCCGGCGAAGATTGCGGGGCGCATGAAATTGCCCCTGGCCAGCGCGCCTTCGCTCAGCCTTTCGCCCCCGGTCAGCAGGGTGGCGCCTTCAGCCTGGCCGCGCGCGACATAGCCCAGCACCTTGTCCATGTGCTGGCGCGAGATCAGCGCCCCGACCTGGGTGGCGGGATCGAGCGGATCGCCGACCACCATGGCTTCGGTGCGGGCCTTGAGCTTTTCGAGGAACGGCTTGATCACCCCGCGCTGGACGAAGACCCGGGTCCCGTTCGAGCAGACTTCGCCGGCCGAATAGAAGTTGGCCAGCAACGCGCCGGATACCGCATTGTCGAGATCGGCATCTTCGAACACGATCAGCGGCGATTTGCCGCCCAGTTCGAGCGTAACGTGCTTGAGGGTAGGGGCGGCATCGGCCATCACCTTCTTGCCGGTGCCGACTTCGCCGGTCAGCGAGACCTTGGCGATTCCGGGATGGCGGCTGAGCAGGCGGCCGGTGTCGGCCATGCCCTGGACCACCTGGAACAGCCCGTCGGGCAGACCCGCTTCGCGGTAGATCTTCTCCAACTCGATAGCAGTCAGCGGGGTCAGCTCGGCCGGCTTGAACAGCATGGCGTTGCCGCAGGCCAGCGCCGGCGCGCTTTTCCAGCAGGCGATCTGGATCGGATAGTTCCACGCCCCGATCCCGGCGACCACGCCCAGCGGCTCACGCCGGGTATAGCCGAAGGCGCCCGGGCCAAGATCATGATGCTCGCCGGCGATGGTGCGGGCCACGCCAGCGAAGTATTCGATGCAGTCCGCGCCCGACAGCACGTCAACCGCGATGGTTTCCTGGATCGGCTTGCCGGTATCGAGCGTTTCGAGCCGGGCCAGCGCCTCGTTGCGCTCGACCAGCAATTGCGCGGCGCGGTTGAGGATCCGGCCGCGCTCGGCCCCAGGCGTGCGCCCCCAGGCCTTCTGCGCCTCGGCCGCACGGGCCACAGCCTTGTCGACTTCGGCCTGGCCATCGATCCGGATCGTGGCGAGCACTTCGCCGGTTGCCGGATTGATGGTGTCGAAGGTGTCCGGCTTTTCCCCGGCCGGTTCGTTCTGTTCGGGCAGGCGCGCGTCGGCCAGCATCCGCCCGACCTGCTCCATGATCCAGTCGACCTGCACTTCGGCATCGGGGTTCCAGGCCTTGGCCAGCGCGGCGCGCAGCCAGAAACCGTCGATCAGCGCGGCGATGGTTTCGGCAATCCGTTCGACCTGATCGGCCAGCACCAGGCCGCGCAATTCGTGCCGCAGGTTGGAGGCCATCCGCTCCTGGTGAACCCGCTGGAGCCGGGCGAGGGCAGGCTGGTAGAGCGCCAGTCCCCACAGCGAGAGCCAGGCGCGCGAGGCTTCGGACGTCGATTCGGTGGCGCACAGGTGCGCGCGGATGAAGCCGAACAGCCGCGCTTCGGCATCGTGGGTGGATGCCAGCGCCTGCATCGGCGCGGTGGTCGCACGTTCGACCAGCAGGCGGAAGGCATTTTCCAGCAACTGCTCGCGATCGCCGAAATAATGGACGATCAGCGCCGGGGAGACATCGGCGCGGCGCGCCACCTCGGCCAGGGTCAGATCGCCGACGCCGGTTTCGGCAAGCGTCGCCATGGTGGCGTGGAGCAACTGAATCCGCCGGTCTTCCGGCTCGCGTCTGCGCATCGATCTGAAACCTTCCGGTTTGTTTGAATGCATGTTCAATAGAGCAAATCCAGATCGTTCGCGATGACTGATTTTGCCCGGTCGGGATTTCATTAGCTGAATTTATGGTTTGGATCAGCGCCTTTGCTTTGCTGCTCCAGGCCGTGGTTTTCCTTGTCTGCGAGCCTCGGGTTTCCCGGGATTTCAGGCTCACGCCGGGACTCGCCGTGCCGCAGGATGGAACAAACCGGACTGCCTTGGCAACGGGGTTGCACGCGCGTTCAATATGAGCCATCCAAGTGCCATTGATTGAGGGTCGAACCGCGGACCAATCCGGGCATGAGCAACCGGGCCGGGTTCAAGCAGGGAGTTAGCCATGATCAGCCTTTCGTTTGCCTCGCGTGCCGGTGCCGCAATGCGGATCGGCGCCTCGCTCGGAATTCTCGCGCTCGGCCTCGCCTCGGGCGCCGCCCAGGCCCAGGATGCCGCTCCGGCTGAAGAGGCCGCGAGCGACGCGGGCGATATCGTGGTGACCGCGCAGAAGCGCGAACAGAAGCTGCGCGATGTCGGGATCGCGGTTTCGGTGCTCGACGGGGAAGACGTCCAGCGGATGAACATCACCAACGCGACCGACGTGGTCCGCGCGGTGCCGAACCTGAAGTACAACGCCTATGGCTCGTCGCAGGTGGTGTTCAACATTCGCGGCGTTTCGCAGAACGACTATGGCGACCAGCAGGAACCGCCGGTCGCGGTCTATCAGGATGACAGCTACGCCAGCTCGATCACCACCGCGAGCTTCCCGGTATTCGACATCGCCCGGGTCGAGGCGCTGCGCGGGCCGCAGGGCACGCTGTTCGGCCGCAATGCCACCGGCGGCGCGGTGCAGTTCGTTTCGAACCAGCCCAAGGACGCGTTCGGCGGCTATCTCAGCGCAACCTATGGCCGGTTCAACCAGACCATCCTCGAAGGCGCGGTGACCGCGCCGCTGGGCGAGGGCGTCGCCGTCCGCCTGGCCGGGATCTTCAACCGCGATGACGGCTATATGAAGAACATCACCCCCGGCGAAAAGGACCGCGGGGCAAACAACCACTGGGCGATGCGCGGGATCCTGGCGATCGAACCGTCGGACAGCTTCAAGGCCAAGATCACCCTGCGCTATGCCAAGGCCAGCAAGGAACGTCAGGCCGGGATCTATTCGCTGGCTCCGGCTTGCCCCAACGCCAACTACCAGGGCGAATTCCTGCCGGCCAACCAGGTCTGCGATTACTGGAACAACTACTTCGGGTCGTCCTACAACGGCGGCGTTCCGGGATCGACCGGTAACGGCTATGCCAATCCGGCGATCGCTCCGTCGCAGGGCGGTGATCCGTGGAAGACCGCGGGCACAGGCCCGGCCTATGTCGATCGCGAAATCTTCGGGGCGACCCTGCGGATGGATGCCAGCTTCGGCGCGGTCGATCTGGTCTCGATCACCGATTACCAGAAGCTCGACAAGTTCTACATCGAAGGCGGCGACGGGGTGCCCGAGCTGCCCTACGATTTCGCCAATCCGACCACCTATGCGCCCTATACCACCGGTCCGTGCCCGGCCCCGGCGAGCGCGGTGACCTGCTATGCTTCTGGCACGCTGTTCTATCAGCGGGCCGACGTGCAGCAGTATTCGCAGGAACTGCGCGCTTCGGTCACTTCGGACCGGAACTACCTGGTGGTCGGCGCCTATGGCCTGGTGATCGATGGCAAGTTCGACGCCAAGTACGCAACGCCCTTTGCGCTTTACGACCCGACCGTGGCGATCGACCAGCGCACCGAGAGCTATGCCTTCTTCATGCAGGACGAATTCAAGCTGGGCGACAAGGTCAAGCTGATCGCCGGCCTGCGCTATTGGCATGACAAGAAGCGCGGTGCCTACAGCGCCAGCGAGTATTTCTCGGGCTTCACCATGAACTGGGGGCCGAACGGGATCAATTACAACGATCCCACCGGCACCACCCCGCTGACCGGCGTGACCGTGACCCCGGCGGCGGCGACGCCCAGCTTCGATGGCGTGACCTGGCGGTTGGGGATCGATTACAAGCCCAACCCCGATACGCTGATCTATGCCAGCTACAACCGCGGTTCGAAGTCGGGCGGTTTCACCTTCTCGACCGGCACGCCGTTCCTCGGGCAGTACGTGATCGATACGATCAACAACATCCCCTACCAGCCGGAAAAGCTCGACGCCTATGAAATCGGCCTGAAGACGCGGATCGGCGGCAACACCGATTTCAACCTGACCGCGTTCTATTACGACTACAACGATTACCAGGCCTTCGTGCAGGTCGGCTATTCGCAGGTGGTGCGCAACCTGCCGGCCAGCAACAAGGGGATCGAAGCCGAATTTACCACCCGGCCGATCCCGGGGCTGACCCTGCAGCTCAATGCCGCCTACCAGGACAGCGAGGTCAAGAACGTCCTGCTGCCCGATGGCGTGACGGTCGAAAACCACGACCTGCCGCAGGCGCCCAGCTTCTCGGGCAATGCGATGGTGCGTTACGAGTTCGATCTGGCCGGCGGCACCGCCTCGCTCCAGGCGGATTCGATGTTCTCGGGCAGCACCTGCTTCACCGTGATGTGCGCGCCGGTGGAAGAGGAAGGCTCCTACCACGTCGAGAACCTGCGGATCGGCTATGAAACGGCCGACGGCAAGCTTTCGATCGCGGCCTTCGTCAACAACCTGTTCAACCGCAAATACCGCGTCTACGCTTTCGACGGTTCGCTCTATTGGGGCGATACCCTGGGGGTCTATGCCAAGCCCCGCACCTGGGGCGTGACGGTGCGGTACAACTTCGGCGACTGAGAGCCTGAGGGTCGCAAACCATCGAGCGGGCCCGCCTTTGGAGCAATCCGGGGGCGGGCCTGTTTCGTGACGGGGGAGACAAGCTGAAGTGACCAGCCAAGCCACGACGATGAGCAGCGCCGAGCAGCTGCAACTGCGCCGCCAGCTCGACTGGAAGGACGCCTTCTGGGCCTCGAGCGGGGTTCCGGCGGGTGTGCTGCTGACCATGGGCGGGATCGCCACGATGATCGGCCAGCCCAGCTGGGTGATCTGGATCGCCTCGATCCTGATGGGGTTCGTGCAGTCGTTCGTCTATGCCGAGATCGCCGGGCTTTATCCCGACAAGTCGGGCGGTGCCTCGGTCTATGGCGCGGCTGGCTGGCTGCCCTATGGCAAGTTCATCGCGCCAATTTCGGTCTGGTGCAACTGGCTGGCCTGGTCGCCGGTGCTGGCGCTGGGGACCGGACTGGCATCGGCCTATGTCATGGTCAGCCTGTTTCCGGCCGATGCGGCATTCCGCACCTGGGAATTGCAGCTGCTCGACCTGGGCCTGGTCCGCGAGGGGCTGCACCTGAGGATCAATGCCGTCTCGATCATCGCCACCGGGTTTCTGTTGCTGACCTTCTTCCTCCAGCACCACGGCGCCGCGCGGGCGGCCAATTTCCAGAAGGTGCTGGGGCTGCTGTGCATGACCCCGCTGCTGCTGGTCGGGCTGATGCCGTTCATCACCGGCGACCTGCCGCGCGAGAACCTGTTTCCGCTGCTGCCGATGCTGCGCGATGCTGCCGGCAATCCGGGCTTCGGGACCTGGGACACCGCGGGCCTGACCCTGCTGGCCGGGGCGATGTTCGGGGCAGGCTGGTCAACCTACGGGTTCGAGACGGCGGTCTGCTATACCCGCGAATTCCGCGATCCGGCCAGGGACACCGCCAAGGCGATCATCGCCGCCGGGCTGCTGTGTATTGCGATCTTCACGCTGGTTCCGCTGGCCTTCCAGGCCTCGCTTGGCCTTTCCGGCATGCTCGATCCGACCATCAACGATGGCTCGGGTGTGGCCAAGGCGCTGGCCGGGATCGTCGGGGGCGGGGCGGTGATCGGCAACCTTTTGATCGTGATGCTGATCCTGTCGCTGCTGCTGATCGTGATGACCTCGATGCTCGGCTCCAGCCGCACGCTCTACCAGGCGTCGGTCGATGGCTGGCTGCCCAAGTACCTGAGCCGGGTGAACGAGCACGGCGCGCCGACCGCGGCGATGTGGACCGATCTGGGCTTCAACCTGATCCTGCTGCTGGCGTCCGATTATTTCGCCGTGCTGATGATCTCGAACGTCTGCTATTTCGTGTTCAACTTCCTCAATCTCCAGGCCGGGTGGATCCACCGGATCGACCGCAAGGACTGGAACCGCCCGTACCGCTGCCCCAACCGGCTGCTGGCGACCGGCGCGGTGTTCGGCTTCGTCAACATGGCCTGGATGGGTGCGGGGGCCGATGTCTGGGGCGAGGGCACACTGCGCAACGGCCTGCTGGCCGTGCTGCTGATCGTCCCGGTCTTCGCCTGGCGGCACTATGTGACCGACAAGGGCAAGTTCCCGGTCAGCGAAGGGACCGACGAGGATCCGTTCGAAAAGCAGCACATCACCCCGCGCGCGGGGATCCTGCCCTACCTGGCGCTGGCGGCCTGCGCAGCGCTGGTCTGGGCGACCAGCCAGTGGGCGCAGCTGCCGGGCGGTTAGCTGGTCGTCCAGTCCAGCACGATCTTGCCGGAATGGCCGGTGCGCATGATCTCGAAGCCTTCCTCGAACCGGGTGTAGGGCAGGCGGTGCGTGATCAGGCCCGAGACATCGAGGCCCGAGCCAAGCATGGCCAGCATCTTGTACCAGGTCTCGAACATCTCGCGGCCGTAGATTGTCTTGATGGTCAGCGCCTTGAATACAAGGCGGCTCCACTCGATGCTGGTTTCTCCCGGCGGGAAGCCCAGCATCGCCACCTTGCCACCCATCACCATGTTGTCGACGATCTGGTTGAGCGCGGCGCCGGCGCCGGACATTTCCATCGCCACGTCGAAGCCCTCGGTCATGCCCAGCTTGTGGCGGACCGAAACCAGGTCTTCCTCCGCGACGTTGACCGGCAGGCAATCGGCGATCTTGCCGGCCAGTTCCAGCCGATAAGGGTTGATATCGGTGATCACCACGTGCCGCGCGCCGACATGGCGGGCGACCGCCGCGGCCATGATCCCGATCGGGCCGGCGCCGGTGATCAGCACGTCCTCGCCGATCAGGTCGAAGGCGAGCGCAGTGTGGACCGCATTGCCGAGCGGATCGAGCAGGGCGGCGATGTCCATCTCGACATGGTCGGGCAGGGCGATCACGTTGAAAGCGGGAATGCACAGGTACTGGGCAAAGGCCCCCGGACGGTTGACGCCGACCCCTTGAGTTTCGGGATCGAGGTGGAAATGCCCGGCGCGAACCGCGCGGCTCTTTTCGCCGATGATGTGGCCTTCGCCCGAAACCCGCTGACCGATCGAGAGCGGGCGCTTCACGTTGCTGCCGATCGCGGCAATTTCGCCGCCGAATTCGTGGCCGACGATCATCGGCACGGGAATCGTCCGCTGGGCCCAATCGTCCCAGTTGTAGATGTGGATGTCGGTCCCGCAGATGGCGGTGCGGTGCACCCGGATCAGCACTTCGTCGGGGCCGGGTTCGGGGACCGGCTGCTGCTCAAGCCAGATGCCCGGTTCGGGCCTGGCCTTGACCAGCGCGGGCATGGTGTTGGGCCGACGATCAGGCTGCGTCATCTCAGATCACTCCCAATTCGCGTCCGACCTTGCTGAAGGCGGCGATCGCCCGGTCGATATGGTCAAAGCTGTGCGCCGCGCTCATCTGGGTGCGGATCCGGGCCGCGCCGCGCGGCACCACCGGAAACGAGAAACCGGTGACATAGATCCCCTCGTCGAGCAGCGCGGCGGCCATCTGTTGCGCCAGCCGGGCATCGCCCAGCATCACCGGAATGATCGGGTGCTCGCCCGGTTGCAGGGTAAAGCCGGCTGCTTCCATCCCGGCGCGGAACCGCGCGGCATTGGCGAACAGCTGCTGGCGGAACGGATTGCCGGCCTCGAGCAGGTCGAGCACCTTGAGGCTCGCCCCGACCAGCCCCGGAGCGAGCGCGTTCGAGAACAGATAGGGCCGGGCACGTTGGCGCAG
The DNA here is from genome assembly GCA_964573075.1 of uncultured Novosphingobium sp. GTDB lineage: Bacteria > Pseudomonadota > Alphaproteobacteria > Sphingomonadales > Sphingomonadaceae > Novosphingobium. The sequence goes on from CAZNII010000001.1 coordinate 39,316, forward strand.
CAGGTCGACCACTTCCTGGCGGGCGCAGATATAGCCGCCCATGCCACCGCCCAGCGCCTTGCCGAGCGTGCCGGTCAGAATGTCGATCCGCCCTTCGACCCCGCAGTGCTGCGGCGTTCCCCGGCCGGTTTCGCCCATGAAGCCGGCGGCGTGGCAATCATCGACCATGGTCAGCGCACCGTATTTGTCGGCCAGGTCGCACAGCGCGGGCAGGTTGGCGATGAACCCGTCCATCGAGAAGACCCCGTCTGTCACCACGATCTTGGTCTTGGCCCCGTCGGCATCGGCCTGCTTCAACTGGGCCTCGAGATCGGCCATGTCGTTGTTGGCAAAGCGATAGCGCCGGGCCTTGGACAGCCGCACCCCGTCGATGATCGAGGCATGGTTGAGCGAATCCGAAATGATCGCGTCTTCCTCGCCGAACAGCGGCTCGAACACCGCGCCGTTGGCATCGAAGCAGGCGGCGAAAGTGATGCTGTCTGCATAACCGAAGAAGGCTGCGATCCGCCGTTCGAGCTGGCGGTGGATGTCCTGGGTGCCGCAGATGAACCGGACCGAGGCCATGCCATAGCCGTGGCTGCGGCTCATTTCCGCAGCAGCCGCGACCAGCTGGGGGTTGTCGGCAAGGCCAAGGTAGTTGTTGGCGCAGAAATTGATCACCCGGCGCGGGCCGGCCGGCGTAGCCACCTCAACCTCGACCGCCTGGGGCGAGGTCAGCAGCCGCTCGTGCTTGGTCAGGCCCTGGCTGTCGATTTCCTCAAGGGTGTCGCGCACCCTGGCATAGAACGCTTCCCGCATTGCCGTGCCTCCAATCCTGGCGAGAGATTGGCAGCACAGGTTCGGGGCGTCCAGACCATGCCTATTTTATATGAAGCCATATCCGCAACTTTCTGCGGAAGGTTGATAATTAAATTACGGCAGCGCCGGTCAGTCCTCGAACAGGTGACGGCGGTGTAGCGCCAGCAGCCCGCGCAGGGTTCCCCAGCACATTAGCAGCAGCACCAGCGCCAGCGGCAGGCCGGTCGCGATCGCCCCGGCCTGAAGCGAATTGAGCCCGCCCGACAGCAGCAGCACCACGCCAATCCCGCCAACCGCGAACAGCCAGAATACCTTCTGCCGCAGCGGGGTTTCGGTGCGGCCGCCCGAAGTCATGGTGTCGATCACCAGCGTGCCCGAATCCCAGCCGGTGACGAAGAACACCAGGATCAGCACCACCGCCGCGAACGAGGTGATCTGCGCCAGCGGCAGCGAGCCGAGCAGCTCGAACAGCTGGGTTTCGAGGCTGGCCTTGGCGATTTGCGGTGTCTGCCCGGAAACGATCCCGGATATCGCGGCGTCGCCGAACACGGTCAGCCAGATGATCCCCAGCAGGCTCGGCGCGATCATGGCCCCGGCGATGAATTCGCGCACGGTCCGGCCCAGCGAGATCCGCGCCATGAAAGTGCCGACGAACGGCGCCCAGCTGATCCACCAGGCCCAGTAGAACACCGACCAGTCGCGGTAGAAGCCCTGATCCTCGCGCCCGACCGGATTGGACAGAGCGGGCAGGTGCCAGAGGTACTGGAAGGTGTTGCGAGCGAGATCCCCGAGCAGCGCCAGCGCCGGACCGGTCGCGAGGATGAACAGCACCAGCACCACCGCCATCAGCATGTTGAGTTCCGACAGGATCCGGATGCCGCGATCGATCCCGCCGCGCACCGACAGGAAGGTGATCAGCGACATGATCGCGATCAGCCCCAGGATCGCCATCGAAGAGGAGGGAATGCCATAGAGAAAGGTCACCCCGGCCATCGCCTGCTGCGCGCCGATCCCCAATGAGCTGGCCAGCCCGAAGATCGTGGCGAAAACGGCCAGGATTTCCACCACGTCGCCGGTACGGCCCCAGGCGGATTTGCCGATCAGCGGATAGAATGCCGACCGCATGGTGAAAGGCATGCCGAAGTCATAGGCGAACACCGCCATGGCGAGGCCGGCCACCGCAAAGATCGCCCAGGGATGCAAGGCCCAGTCGAAGATCGTCGCCGCCATCGCCAGATCGCGTGCGGTTGCAGCATCGCCCGCCGCCCCGCCGAGCGGCGCGGCCGGGCCGCCGGCCATCGAATTGGCAAAGTGCGAGACCGGCTCGCTGACGCCATAGAACACCAGGCCGATCCCCATTCCGGCACCGAATAGCATCGAGAACCAGCTGAGCCGCGAATAGTCCGGGGTCGCGCCCTTGCCGCCAAGCCGGATCTTGCCCAGCGGGGAAAGCGCCAGCACCACGCAGAACAGCAGCAGCAGGTTGCCGGCCGACATCAGGAACCAGTCAAAGGTGTTGGTCGACCAGACGCGGATATCGCCGAACAGCTTGGCCGATTGTTCGGGCGCGAGTACCGAATAGACGATCACCGCCAGCGAGATGATCGCGGTCGGGAAGAACACCACCGGGTCGATCTGCATGCCCAGGAAGCCCCGGGTCGACTTCCCGAACTCTCCCGAATCGATATTCTCCGCCCAATCGGCCATGCACTATCCCCTCTTTGGGGAAAGGCTAGCGGCCCGGCGCGGGGCTCGCGAGTCCGTTGAAAGGATTGATGCAGACTATCAGCCGATCCGGGCGCGGGCGGCGATCAGGGTGTTTTCCATCAGGCAGGCAATGGTCATCGGCCCGACCCCGCCCGGCACCGGCGTGATTGCCCCGGCCACCCCGATCGCTTCTTCAAAGGCAACATCGCCCTTGGTCACGACCGATCCGTCAGGCTGCTCGACCCGGGTGGTGCCGACGTCGATCACCACCGCGCGTGGCTTGATCCAGCCGCCCCGGACCAGCCCGGGCTTGCCCACGGCGCTGACCAGGATATCGGCCCCGCGGCAGATGAACTGGGTGTCGCGGGTGTGGATGTGGGTCTGGGTGACCGTGGCGTTCTCTTCCAGCAGCAGCGCCGCCATCGGCTTGCCGACGATGTTGGAGGCGCCGATCACCACCGCGTGGAAACCGGTCAGGTCGGGGATTACCGACTTGATGATCTTGAGGCAGCCCATCGGGGTGCAGGGGATCAGCGCCTGGCTGCCCTGGGTCAGCCGGCCGGCGTTGAGCGCGTGGAGCCCGTCGACATCCTTGCCCGGATCGACCGCGGCCATCACCCGCAGCGTGTTGAGCTGCGGGGGCAGGGGCAGCTGGACCAGGATCCCGTCGATATCCTCGCGGCCGTTCAGCCAGGCCACGCGGCCCAGCACGTCAGCCTCGCTGGTATCGGCGGGTAGGCGGATCGTCTCGGACTTGAAGCCGACCCGATCGGCGGTGCGGACCTTGTTGCGCACGTAGAGGTGGCTGGCCGGATCGTCGCCGACGATGATCACCGCCAGGCCGGGCTGGCGGGGCAGGGCGGCTGCCGCCGCGGCAACCGCGTCGGTCACCTCGCGGGCCAGCTTGCGCCCGTCGATCACTTCGGTGTGCATCGCGGTTTTCCGGCTCAGCTGATGTTCGAATCCGGGAAGCTGGCCTTCTTTTCCTCCATGAAGGCCACCAGCTTTGCATCGACATCGGGGTCGAGCTCTGGACCGACGTAGCTCGCCAGCATTTCCTTGTAGAGTTTCTCTGCGCGCTGCTCGGCATCGAGCTTGCCGTCCTCGACCCACTGTTCGTAGCTGTTGTTGTCGGCAATGGTCGAGCGGTAGAACGCGGTCTTGAAATTGGCCTGGGTGTGGCTGCAACCCAGGAAGTGCTGGCCGGGGCCGACTTCGCGCATCGCATCGAGCGCCTGGCCGTTCTCGCTCATGTCGACGCCCTTGGCATAGATCGCCATCATCGCCGCCTGATCGCAGTCCATCACGAACTTTTCATAGCCCATCGCCAGCCCACCCTCGAGCCAGCCGGCGGTGTGGAGCATGAAGTTGACACCCGCCAGCAGCCCCTGCTGCAGCGTGTTGGCGCTTTCGTAAGCAGCCTGCGCATCGGGCACCTTGGCGGCGTTGAACCCGCCGGCGCTGCGGAACGGAACGCCCAGGCGCCGGGCCAGCGCGGCACCGACGTTGATGATCAGCGAAGCCTCGGGCGTGCCGAAGGTCGGTGCGCCCGACTGCATCGACATCGAGGACACGAAGTTGCCGTAGATCACCGGAGCGCCGGGGCGGACCAGCTGGGCCAGCGCCATGCCGCACATCCCTTCGGCCAGGCTCTGGGCGGCAACCGCCGCGACCGTCACCGGGCTCATCGCCCCGGCGACGATGAATGGGCTGATCATGGTGGCCTGGTTGTGCCGGGCATAGACCTTGAGCGCGCCGAGCATGGTCTCGTCGAAAGTCATCGGCGAGTTGGCGTTGATCAGGTTGACCATCACGCAGTTGTCCTCGACGAAATCCTCGCCGAATACGATCTTCGACATGGACACCGAGTCTTCGGCCCGTTGAGGGTGCGTGACCGACCCCATGAAGGGCTTGTCGCTGTACTTGATGTGACTGTAGACCATGTCGAAGTGCCGCTTGTTGACCGGCAGATCGACGGGTTCGCAGATCGTCCCGCCCGAATGGTGCAGGCTGTCGGCCATGTAGGCCAGCTTCACGAAATTGCGGAAATCCTCGATCGTCGCATAACGGCGGCCGCCCTCGCGGCTGTAGACGAAGGGCGATCCATAAGCCGGGACCAGCACCGTATTGTTTCCGCCGATTACAACGTTGTTGGCGGAATTTCTCGCGTGCTGGGTGAAGATCGCGGGGGCATTGTTCTGGATGATCTCGCGGCACATCCCGCGCGGAAAACGCACCCGCACGCCATCGGCCCTGGCCCCGGCCGCCACGAACAGCGCGATCGATTCCGGATCATCCTTGATGTCGATCCCGATCTCCTCGAGGATCGTATCCGCATTGTGCTCGAGAATCGCCAGATCGGCATCGCCAAGTACCGAATAAGGCGGGATATTGCGCTTGATATAGGCTTCGCGCGGCGCGGCCTCCGCGGCGTTTGCGGCAGCGCGGCCACGGCGGCCTCCGGTGCGTCCATCTCTCGACATGATCGGTTCCTTGCTTATCTCGTCCGTTCGCGCGAGCGGCTGCGGCGGCCTCGACCGGTCGCGGCATCGCCCTGCGTTTCTGGTGCGGTGGGGAATTTCATAGCGGCCACGAAGTAGTCCTGAAACTTCGGTTCGGTGGCAGTCTCAACTTTAATGATATGCTTTACCGCCTCGATTATCCGGGCTTTTTCGGCCTGGTTGTAGAGCGCCATCGCCGCGCCCATGCCCGCGGCGTTGCCGACCGAGCGGATCTGCTCGCCGCTGGCCATCGGGATGATCCCGATATCGGCCACATACTGGCTGTCGAGGTGGGTGCCGAAGGCGCCAGCCAGCAGCACTTCGTCGAACGCCGGGCAACCAAGGTGATCGACCAGCAGTTGCACCCCGGCCGAAAGCGCAGCCTTGGCCAACTGGACCGCGCGGACGTCGGTCTGCTTGACGAAAAGCGGATTTTCCGGACGGTCGAGCAGCAGGAACTTCCAGCTTCCGCCATCCTGGACAAAGCGGTGCGGCGCGGCATCGGGGCGAAACAGGCCGCCGGCATCGATCAGCCCGGCGCTGGCCAGTTCGACCATCACTTCGAAAATGCCCGAGCCGCAGATCCCGACCACGCGCTTTTCAGCGATATCGGGGTCGGCATCGGAAAGCCATTCCTCGCTGCCGATCACCCGAAAGCGGGGCTGGAAGGTCTCGCGGTCGATCCGCACCCGCTCGATCGCACCGGGCGTCGCGCGCACCCCGGCGCTGATTTCCGCCCCTTCGAAGGCCGGTCCGGTAGGGGAGGAACAGGCCGCAACCTTGCCGCCATGGCTCAGCACGATTTCGGCGTTGGTGCCGATGTCGACCAGCAAAACCGAGCGACCGGTCATGACGTCGAGCTGGGTCAGGTAGGCCCCCGTGGTGTCCGCCCCGACATGCCCGCCGACCAGCGGCAGGAAAGCGATCCGCGCGGTTTCGGAAATGCCGAGATTGAACCGCGTTGCCGGCGCTTCGAACCAGTCCTTCACAGCCAGGGTGAAGGGTGCCTGGCCCAGTTCGACCGGGTTCAGGCCAAGGAACAGGTGGTGCATGATCGGGTTGCCGACCAGCACGACTTCGAGGATCTGGTTCGGGCCGAGATCGAGCTTGGCCCGTGCATCCTCGAGCATCCGGGCGACCTGACCCTGAATCTCGGCAGTCAGCTTCTCTTCGCCGCCCTTGTTCATCATGACATAGGAGACCCGGCTCATCAGGTCTTCGCCATAGCGGATCTGCGGATTCATCGCCGAAGCCTGGTGGACCAGCGCGCCGTTGGTAAGATCGTAGAGATAGAGCGCCAGGCTGGTCGAGCCGATGTCGATCGCCGCGCCATAGGCATCGAAGGGGGCCGGCGGCCAGACGTCGATGATCCACTTGTCGTCGCGCACCACCGCAATCAGCTCGCGCTCGTTCTGGGCAAGGATCGGCTGGAGCTTGGCCAGTGGCCGGTGTTCGATCTGGGTTTCGACCCCGAATTCGCGCAGCGCGGCAATCAGCGCCTCGGTATCGCTGGGATTATCGTCGAGCTGCGGGACCGGCAGCTTGACCATGAACAGCTTGATCGCAGGGTTCAGTTCGGTCTCGAAGCCGGTGGAGTCCTTGGAAATGCTCGACACCTGGTGGCGCGCATCACCGGGCACCTCGACCACCACGTCGCCGAGCACCTGCGCGCGGCAAGCCAGGCGGCGGCCCGGCTTGAGGTCGCCGCGCTTCGCGGCCTTTTCCTCGCTGTCGGTCCAGCCTGAAAGGCTGCCTTCCTCAACCTTGACCCCGAACTTGGGATAATCACCCGGTTCGAACTCGATCTGGCAGCGCCGGCACAGGCCCTTGCCGCCGCAGATCGAAAGGATATCGACACCCGCGTTGAGCGCGACGTCGTATACGCTCTGGCCTTCTTCGGCAGTCGCGCGGATGCCCGATGGCGTGAAAATGACCTTGTGCTTGCCGCTCATTGGCCTTGCATGCCTCCTTCAGGGTAGCCGGCATATTGCGGCAACCCGTCGGTAATTTCGTAATAGTCGCCCTTTTCGGCGACGAAGATGTGCCCGCAAGTCCCGATCCCGCGGGTGTGTTCCAGCGATCCGGCCAGCACGCTCATATTGTCGCTGCTCGCGGTCGACCAGAACAGCGGGCTGCAGCAGGCCGCGCAGAACCCATGCGCGCTTTCATCCGAAACCGGGGTCCAGCGCAGCTCGCCCTCAATCGCGTAGTTCTCTCGCCTCGTGCGGCACGCAGCGATGTAGTGGCCGGTCAGCTTGCGGCACTGGGTGCAGTGGCAGAAACAGATGTCGCGCAGGCCCCGGGCGCGGAAAGTTACCGCGCCGCAGTGGCACTGCCCGCTGTGTTCGGCCTGCTCAGCCACGCCGGCGCCGGCCCTCGCGCCCGCCACGCGCACCGCGTCCTTCGCCTTCGGGGGCCGGTTCGCGGAACATCTTGATCCAGTTGGCGCAGTTAGGATCGACGCCGTTCAGCGTGTCGGCCGCCTTGATCGCCGGAACCAGCCCTTCATGGCAGGGATTGAGGATCGCGCTGGTCATGCCGGCAGCAGCAGCCATCGGCAGGAAGCTGTTGTTGATCGCGTGGCGATTGGGCAGGCCAAAGCCGATGTTCGATGCGCCGCAGGTGGTGTTGACCCCCAGTTCCTCGCGCAGGCGGCGGACCAGGCGGAACACATCGCGCCCGGCGCTGTTGATCGCGCCGATCGGCATGACCAGCGGATCGACCACCACGTCTTCCTTCTTGATCCCGTGATCCTGGGCGCGCTCGACGATCAGCTTGGCGATACGGAATCGCTCGTCGATATCCTGCGAAATGCCGGTGTCATCGTTCGAGATCGCGACGACCGCGGCGTCGTACTTCTTCACCAGCGGCAGCACGCGCTCCATCACTTCCTCTTCGGCGGTGGTCGAGTTGACCAGCGGACGACCCTTGTAGACCGCCAGGCCCGCTTCGAGCGCTTCGATGATCGAGCTGTCGATGCACAGCGGCACGTCGGTGACCGACTGGACCAGCTGAACCACTTCGGCCAGGATCCTGGGCTCGTCGGCCAGCGGGATCCCGGCGTTGACGTCGAGCATCTGCGCCCCGGCCTCGACCTGGGCGAGGGCATCGGCGACCACGCGGTCGTAATTGCCTTCCTTCATTTCCGCGGCGAGCAGCTTGCGGCCCGTCGGGTTGATGCGTTCGCCGATCATCACGAAGGGCTGGTCGAAGCCGATCACGACTTCCTTGGTGGCGGAACTGAGTACGGTTCTGGACATCGGCTTTCCCTCAGACTGAAACGGGTTGCTTGAGATGGGTGAGATGGCTCGGCGCCCAGGGCTTGCGGCCTTGCAGCACACCCGAGCGGGTGACAATTTCTCCCACGAATTCCTCCTGCTTGTAGGCCATCAGGTGGATCCCGCTGATGCCCTCGATCTCGGCCAGCTGCTGCATCAGCTCCACCGCGATCGCGCGGCCCTCGGCCTTGGGCTTTTCGGCCTGTTCGAGCCGGCGGATCACGTCATCAGGGATGTGCACCCCAGGGATCGCACTCTTGAGCCATTTGGCGGTCTTGGCCGAGGCCAGCACGCCCACGCCCATCAGCACATAGCATTGCTCGGTCAGCCCCAGATCGCGGGACCGGGCCATGAATTCGCGCGCCATGTCGATATCGAAGCAGTACTGCGACTGGACAAACTGTGCGCCCGCCGCGACCTTCTTGGCGAACTGATCGACCCGGTTGGCATAGGGCGGGGCAAAGGGATTGATCGAGGCGCCCGAGAACAACCGCGGTTCCAGATCGAGCTTGCGGCCCGACAGGAACCGACTTTCATCACGCATTGTCCGCACGGTTTGCAGCAACGAGACCGAATCGAAATCGAATACCGGCCTGGCCTCGGGATGATCGCCGACCGAGACGTCGTCGCCCGACAGGCACAGCACGTTGTAGACCCCGAGCGCAGCCGCGCCGAGCAGATCGCCCTGGATCGCGATCCGGTTGCGATCGCGGCACGAGATCTGGATGATCGGCGAATAGCCCTCACGGGTCAGGATCGCGCAGACCCCCAGGCTGGACATGTGGCAGTTCGCGCCCGACCCGTCGGTCGCGTTGATCGCATCGACATAGCCGTCGAACACCGAGGCGCGGCGCAGCACTTCTTCGGGATCGGCAGAATCCGGTGGCGCGATTTCGGTCGAGACGGCGAAGTGGCCGGCGCGCAGCACGCGTTCGAACCGGCCGTGCGAGACATGGCCGGGCAGGCGCGGCAGCGGATCGCCGGGATTGAGCCCTTCGGCATCAATAATCGCGCGGTCAGTCATGGCCCAGTTCCTCACGCGCCAGCTTGAGCCAGGATGAGGTGCCCTTCAGGCGGTTATCGACCGCGAAGTTGACCTGCTTGATCGCCTCTCCGCCCTTCATCCGCGAAGCGCCATCCCAGGCCGCGACCCAGACGCAGCGCATCTCGGGCTTGACCTCGCAGTGCCCGTTTTCGCGCACCCCGCCGCAGGGGCCGTTGCGGATCGTCTTCGGGCAATTCATCGGGCAGGACATGCCGGTCTTCGAAAGGGCGCAGTCGCCGCACATCTTGCAGTCGAAGAAGAAGCCCTTGGCCGCCGCCTCGACCTTGGTGATCGGCTTGTCGAGCCGGGCGCCAAAGACCTTCACGGTGCCGCGCAGCAGCTTAACAACCACCGGGTTGAAGGTGTTGTAGACCCATTCCAGCTGGCGCGAACGCCGGACCGACCACAGCCGCACCCTATACATCGACGGTCCCCCTGATCGCCTGGGTCAAATCGCCAAACCCGACCTTGTGATAACGGTAGTTGAGGCCAAGCCGGTCGGCCGCTTCCTGAGCCTTGGCCTGCAGTTCGGGCGAGTCGGTCTGGGCAAGGTAAACGAGGTCGCGATAGTTGCCGAAGTAGGTCTCGAGCATTTCGGGGTGCCGATCGAGGCCGCAGCCTTCCCACACCAGCCGGTCGAAATGCCGGACCAGGAAATCGGTCACGAAGTAGCTCCCCACTTCGGCTTCCGCGATCTGGTTGAACAGCGGCGTGCCGGCAAAGAATTCATAGCAGTGCATGTGCGGCAGGCGGTTGGCCTCATGACGTTCCAGCACCTTGTCGAGGGCCCCACCGGTGCCGCAATCGCCATAGCCAACCAGCACCCGCGAGTACTTGTGGCGATGCTCGGACAGGAAGGCGTCGACCCGCGGCGCGATCTGGCCGGGTCGGTTGTGAAGTTCGGCGGGCAGGCAATGCAGAACCATGGCATCGTCCGCGATCCCGAGCTGTCCGCGCAGCGCGATGATCTCGTTGGCTATCGCGCCGCATGCCAGCACCAGCGCCGGACCATCGGGGTTGGCGCTGGTGGTGACGAGCGAATCCGGCGCAACCTGCTGCGCGTCCTGCGGCCGTGCACGCCGGCCCAGTCTTGCTTGGCGGCCACCGGTCCGCCGGACGGCGGACTCGGACATTAGCGGTTCTTGCCGACCAGGGCCTTGGCCAGCTCGGCGCTGACCGCAGCGTCGCGGCCATAGCTGGTCGCGCCGATCGCGTCGGCGAATTCCTGGTTGAGCGGCGCCCCGCCGACCATCACCGGCAGGTTCTTGAGGATCCCGCGCTTGTCCAGCTCCTCGATCACCACGCCCATGTAAGGCATGGTGGTGGTGAGCAGCGCCGACATGCCCAGGATCGCCGGGTTGTGCTTGTCGATCGCGTGGAGATAGTTTTCGACCGGATTGTTGATCCCCAGGTCGATCACTTCGAACCCGGCACCTTCAAGCATCATGCCCACCAGGTTCTTGCCGATATCGTGGATGTCGCCCTTGACCGTGCCGATCACATAGGTGCCAAGGCTGGCCTTGCTGTCGGAGTTGGCGAGGATCGGGCGGAGGAGTTCCATCCCGCTCTTCATCGCGCCGGCGCATTGCAGCACTTCGGGAACGAACAGGATGCCGTCACGGAAATCCAGGCCGACGATCCGCATCCCTTCGACCAGCGCTTCGGACAGCACGGTATTGGCATCCCAGCCGCGTTCGAGCAGGATCTGCGTGCCTTCATGAACCTCGTCGGCGAGGCCGTCGTAAAGGTCGTCCTTCATCTGTTCGACAAGATCGTCGTCACTCAGATCGCGCAGGATGATTTCGCCGTCAGACATGGGTACCCCTCGTGGTTCGTTCAGGTTCAGGATCCTGCGCCGATCATGCTGCAATCGCTGCGCGCCGTATGTTCCCAACACGACGTTTTCTGATATATTCACGACATGAGCATTAGGCATACACCGTGAATCGCGAGAGATCCGGACCGCCGGCAACCTGGCCGCGCAGCTTCGCCTTCCTGCTGGTCGAGGATTTCTCGATGATGCCCTTCACGGCCGCGCTCGAGCCGCTGCGGGTGGCGAACCGGATGCATGGGCGAGAGGTCTATCGCTGGCACACACTCAGCATGGACGGTGCACCGGTAACCGCCAGCAATGGCACCGCTGTGCAGGTCGACGGTTCTTTGCCGCAATGCGGCCAGGTCGATGCGGTCGTCGTCTGTGCCGGGGTCAAGGCATACGATCACCGCGACCCGGCGGTCGCTGCGCAACTGCGGCGGTTGTCACGGCGCGATTGCCTGATCGGCAGCGTCTGTTCCGGATCGATCATCCTGGCCGATGCCGGTCTGCTCGACGGGCGCAAGTGCACCGGGCATTGGGAGGATCTGGAAACCCTTGCCGAAAACTACCCGGCACTGGAAGTGACGAAGAGCATCTTCGAGATCGACGGCAGCCGTTTCACCTGTTCGGGCGGAACCGCGCCGCTCGATCTTATGATCCATTTCATTTCGCGCGATTTCGGCCGCGATCTGGCTGCCCGCGTGGCCGACCAGATGCTGCACCATTCGGCCCGCCAGGCGGCCGAGCCGCAACGGCTGGCATTGTCGGAACGGACCGGGGTGCGCCATCCCCGTCTGCTCGACGTGATTGCGGCGATGGAGGCCAATCTCGAGAGCCCCCTCCAGCTTGCGGTTCTGGCCGAACGGGCCGGGCTTTCGCTGCGCCAGCTAGAGCGACTGTTCGCCGATCAACTGAGGCTCAAGCCAGGCAGCTACTATCGCAAGCTGCGGCTCGACCGGGCGCGGCAACTGGTGATGCAAACCGGGCAATCGATGCTGCAGATCGCGGTGGCGACTGGTTTTTCGTCGGCCACCCATTTCGCCAAGGTTTACGGTGCCGAGTTCGGCCTGCCGCCCAGCCGCGACCGCGAGGCGGCACAGCGCAAGGACGGGGCGCTCAACATTCGACGACGTTGACCGCCAGCCCGCCGAGCGAAGTTTCCTTGTACTTGTCGCGCATGTCGAGGCCGGTCTGGCGCATGGTCTCGATCACCTTGTCGAGGCTGACCATGTGCGATCCGTCGCCGGTCATGGCGAGGCGTGAAGCATCGATCGCCTTGACCGCGCCCATCGCATTGCGCTCGATACAGGGGATCTGCACCAGCCCGCCGACCGGATCGCAAGTCAGGCCAAGATTGTGCTCCATCCCGATTTCGGCGGCGTTTTCGATCTGGGCATTGGTGCCGCCCAGCGCAGCAGTAAGGCCGGCCGCAGCCATTGAGCAGGCCACCCCGACTTCGCCCTGGCATCCGACCTCCGCGCCGGAGATAGAGGCGTTCTTCTTGTAAAGCGCGCCGATCGCGGCCGCGGTGAGCAGGAAGGTCCGGCGGGTTTCGGCATTGCCGCGATAGCAGCGGTCATGAAAACGCATCACTGCCGGGATGATCCCGGCCGCGCCATTCGTCGGGGCGGTCACGACCCGACCGCATGCGGCGTTCTCTTCATTGACCGCCATTGCCCACAGATTGATCCAGTCCAGAATGGCCAACGGATCGCCGATTACCGCGCCGTGGCGCGAGGCCAGTTCTTGGGCAAGGGCAGGGGCACGGCGCCGGACGTTGAGGCCGCCCGGCAGGATGCCGCTTTCCCGGCAGCCGCGATCGATGCTGTCAGCCATGGCCTGGGCAATGGCATCGATCCCGGCCAGCACTTCGGCTTCCGGACGGCGTGCGCACTCGTTGGCGAAGACCAGCTCGGCAAAGCTCTTGCCGGTGCTCTCGCCCAGCGCCAGCAGTTCGGCGCCCGATCCGAAGTCATAGGGAATTGCATCCTCGTCGCCGGCTGCACCGCTGTTGCTGCCGGCCTCGTCCTCGTCGAGCACGAAACCGCCACCGATCGAGTAGTAGAGCCGGGTGGCGACAATCTGTCCGGCGGAATCCAGCGCGGTGATTGCCATGGCGTTGGAATGGAATGGCTGGCGCTTGCGCTGGTGGAACAGCAGGTCGGTGGCGGGATCGAAGGCCGCCCGGTGCGTTCCGGCAAGATCGACCGCGCGTTCGCTCGCCACCCGTTCCAGGATCCCTGGAACCGCTTCGATATCGACGCTGGCCGGTTCATGGCCGCATAGCCCCAGGATCACCGCGGTGTCGGTCGCGTGGCCCTTGCCGGTCAATGCCAGCGAGCCATAGAGATCGACTCGAACCGCGCGCGTCGCGTTCAGCTTTCCGCTGGCGGTCAGCCAGACACCGAACCTGCGCGCAGCCACCATCGGCCCGACGGTGTGCGAACTCGAAGGACCGACCCCGATCTTGAACAGCTCGAAAAGACTGATGCTCATGCGCGGGCGGGCAACAGGGCGATCACTGGCTCGTGACCGGTGCCTGACAGGAATGCGACCAGATCCGAGCCCGACAGGCCCAGCGTGGCCGTGTTGCGGAGTGGATGGACGTTGACCTGCGCGGCATCGGCCAGCCGGCGGTCGATCACGAACCGAACCGATCCGGCCGGATCGTTGAACGCGGCCAGCGGCGTGACCGATCCCGGAGTGACCCCGATCAGCCGCTCCATGTCCTCGGCCTTGCCGAAGCTGACCTTTTTCGAGCCGATGGCTTCGGGCAGCGATTTGAGGTCGATCGAGGCATCGTGAGGAGCGCTGACCACCCAGAATTGGCCGCCGGCATCTTTGAGGAACAGGTTCTTCGTGTGGGCACCCGGGATCGACTCATGCAGCCGGGCGCTTGCCTCGACCGTGAAAACGGCTTCGTGCTCGTGCAAGGTCCAGGCAATCCCGGCTGCGTCGAGCGCTTCAAGAAGTCGGGAGGTCTCGGTCACGTTACTGATTTTCCGTTCTATTTCAGGCTGAGTCCGGCCATCGCAGATGACGTTGCCAAAGCCGGGTAATTTCACGGCGGTGGCTACGGGCGCTCAACCGCGCGGTCCATCGCCCGTTTCAAGCATTAGCAGGATTGATTCAGACCTGCAGAGCGGGTGATCCACGAAAGCTAGGGTTGTGACCCTATCCGAAACAAGCGGCGCGGCGCGCAGGTTACCGCGCTGTGCGGCGTGTCGAAGCACCAGGCGGTCGCCGGGCTCGGCGCCGATGTGGTGCTCGATCGCCATGCCCCGCTGGAAGAAGGTGCCTACGATGCCGTGATCGATGTGGTCGGCGGTAGCGGCTTCGGCAGTCTGCTCAGCGCCTTGCGACCGGGCGGGCGCTATGCCGTTTCCGGGGCGATTGCCGGGCCGGTGGTCGATCTCGACCTGCGCACGCTCTACCTCAAGGACCTGACGCTCTACGGCTGCACCGCGCTCGATGATGGGGTCTTTGCCAACCTGGTCGGCTATATCGAGCGCAGCGAGATAAGGCCGGTGGTCTGCGCGACCTTCCCGCTCGAAAAAATCGAAGCCGCGCTGCGCGTCTTCCTAGAGAAGCGCCACGTCGGCAAGATCGTGCTCGAGGTCTGATCAGTCGATCGTGGCGAGTTGCTCGGCAATCCGGCCGACCATCTCGTCGATGTGCGCCTTTTCGAGGATCAGCGGCGGCGACAGCGCAACGATGTCGCCGGTCACACGGATTAGCAGGCCGTTGTCGAAGCACTTGTGGAACAGCTCCATCGCCCGCTTGGTCGGCGCGCCGGGGCGGGGCTCCAGCTCGATCCCGGCGACGATGCCCAGGTTGCGCACGTCGATCACGTGCGGCTTGCCCTTGAGCGAGTGGACCGCGTCCTCCCAATAGGGCGAAAGCTCTGCCGCGCGCTCGAACAGGCCTTCGTCGCGATAGAGATCGAGCGTCGCGATCCCGGCCGCGGCGGCAAGCGGGTGGCCGGAATAGGTGTAACCGTGGAACAGCTCGATCCCGTCGGGCGCGCCGTTGACCACGGTATCGTGCAACTCGCGCCGCACCGCCACCGCGCCCATCGGCACCGTGGCATTGGTCAGCCCCTTGGCCATGGTGATGATGTCCGGGGTCACCCCAAGCATGTCGGAGGCGGTGGCCGCGCCGAGCCGGCCGAAAGCAGTAATCACCTCGTCGAAGATCAGCACGATCCCGTGGCGGGTGCAGATCTCGCGCAGCTTCTGCAGGTAGCCTTGCGGCGGGATCAGCACCCCGGTCGATCCGGCCATCGGCTCGACGATCACCGCAGCAATAGTCTCCGCCCCGTGCAGCGCGACAATGCGTTCCAGTTCGTCAGCCAGATGCGCGCCGTGGGCCGGTTGACCGCGGGTAAAGGCGTTGGCGGCAAGGTCATGGGTGTGGGGCAGGTGATCGACCCCGGTCAGCAGGGTGCCGAACTGGCGGCGGTTGTTGACGATCCCGCCAACCGAGATCCCGCCGAAGCCAACCCCGTGATAGCCGCGCTCGCGCCCGATCAGGCGGGTGCGGGTGCCTTCGCCCCGCGCGCGCTGATAGGCCAGCGCAATCTTCAAGGCGGTATCGACGCTTTCCGACCCGGAATTGGTGAAAAACACCCGGTCGAGCCCCTCGGGCATCAAGTCCGCAACCCGCCCGGCCAGCTCGAACGGCAGCGGATGGGCCAGCTGGAAGGTCGGCGCAAAGTCCAGCTCGCCGGCGGTCTTGCGGATCGCCTCGACGATCGGTTCGCGGCAGTGGCCGGCGTTGGAACACCACAGCCCGGCGGTGGCATCGAGGATCTGGCGCCCGTCGCTGGAGGTGTAATGCATGTCCTTGGCAGCGGCGAGCAGGCGCGGCTGCGCCTTGAACGCGCGGTTTGCCGTGAACGGCATCCAGAATGATGCGAGCGGATCGTTTTCGAGTCTCACGCCAGGGCTCCCCATCGGCAGGTCGTTCTGCCCGCTGCCATGCCGCGATCGCGGGCGGCGTGGCGATTGAAAAGAATGTTACGACCGGAAAATTCCATATGCGAATCTGCTCAGGCCGGTTTGCGCCGGGCCAGCCACCAGGCCGCGAAGCATACCACTGTGATTGCCGCGCTGGCCCACAGCTCGATCCGGCGGGCCGGATCAAGCGCCATCAGCACCAGCACGCCCGCCATTCCGGCAATCGCGAACACGGTGCCCCATGGATGGAACCACATCTTCAGCTTAAGCCGTTCGGGGGTTTCAGCCTCAAACCGGTTGCGCAGCCGCAGCTGGGCCAGCGCGATCAGTCCATAGACCACCAGCATGATCGCCCCCAGCGAGTTGATCATGAAATTGAACACCAGATCGGGCGAGAGCACCGAGGCGGCGAGCGCGATATAGCTGAACACGCTGGCGATCAGGATCGCCCGGGCCGGCACCTTGCTGGCGCTGAGCTTGACGCACCATTGCGGGGCATCGCCCATCTGCGCCAGCCCGAACATCGCCCGCGAAGTGATGTAGAAGCCCGAATTGAGGCACGATAGCACCGCGACCAGCACGATCATGTTCATGATGAAGTCGGCCTCGGGATAGCCCATTGCCCGCAAGGCGTGGGCAAAGGGCGAAACCGCGGGCTTGATCTCGTTCCACGGCACCACCGCAACGATCATCAGGATCGCCAGCATGTAGAACACCAGGATCCTGAGCGAGACCGAGATCGTCAGGTTGGCGATCGACTTGGTCCCTTCCTCGGATTCGGCGGCGGCCAGGGTGGCGATCTCGGCACCGCACATCGCGAAAATCGTGGTGACCACCCCGGCGATAACCGCGCCGACCCCGGCCGGGGCGAACCCGCCATGGACGGTGAGGTTGGAGAGGGTCGATCCGGTGGGAGAAGTGAAGCCGAACGCGAAGGCTGCGGCAATGGCTATGAAGGCAATGATCGCCACCACCTTGGTCGAGGCGAACCAGAATTCGAACTCGCCATAGGACTTGGCCGACATGAGGTTGACGGCGGTAAGCAGCGCCATCAGCACCACTCCGACCTGCCAGACCTGGAACTGCGGCAGCCACAGCTCGATGATGATCTTCGCGCCGGCAATCGCCTCCACCGCGATCACCACCGCCCAGAAATACCAGTAGAGCCAGCCGACCATGAACCCGGCCCAGTCGCCGATCCCCTCGCGGGCGAAATCGGGGAAGGTCTGGATCCCCGGCATCGCGATCGCCATTTCCGAGATCATCCGCATCACCAGCATGACGAGGATCCCGGACAAGCCATAGGAAATCACCGCTGCCGGGCCGATCGTGCTGATCGCGGTGGAGGATCCGACGAACAGCCCGGCACCGATGATCCCGCCGAATGTGATCATCGAGACGTGCCGCGACTTGAGCGAGCGGCTGAGCTGCTCGGCCGCGCGATCTTCCGTCATTGGCCCTTGGATGGTGGTCATTCTGCCCCCGATTTTCGTTCTATCCGGTTGCTTCTTGTGCCTTTGTGCAAGCCTGTCCGCAAGCCGCGCGGGGTGCTAATCCATATCATAAGAATGAGGCATGAAGGGCGGGGAAGGATGCTTGGGCAGTGGCGCAGAGGTACGTTGACTGACATAGGGGCTCCGCGCGGCAAGCGCAGCAGAGGACAAGGCAGGCACAAGCGATGAATTCGACGGCTCGGGTAGTGGTTATCGGCGGCGGCGTGGTAGGGGTGAGCACGCTTTACCATCTGGCGAAGATGGGCTGGAGCGATTGCATCCTGATCGAGCGCAAGGAGCTGACCTCCGGTTCGACCTGGCACGCGGCGGGGCTGCTGCCGCTGTTCAATCTGTCGTACTCGGTGGGCAAGCTGCACCAGTACTCGGTCGATCTCTATCCCAGCCTTGAGGCCGAGACCGAGCTCAACGTCGGCTTTTCCAACGTCACCAACATCCGCCTGGCCCGCACCCAGGACCGGTTCGACGAATACAAGTACTATGCCGGGGTGGCGAAGACGATCGGGGTGGAGGTCAACTTCCTCACCCCGGACCAGGTCAAGGAAGTCTGGCCGCTGTGCAATGTCGACGGGATCATCGGGGCGATCCAGCATCCGGCCGATGGCTATATCCAGCCGGCCGACCTGACCCAGGCCCTGGCCAAGGGCGCCCGCCAGCGCGGCGCGACGATCCAGCGCAATACCACCGTGACCGGAATCACCCAGAAGCCGAATGGCGAATGGGTGGTGCATACCGATCAGGGCGATATCACCTGCGAACACGTGGTTTCGGCCACCGGCAACTTCGCCCGCCAGACCGGGGCGATGATCGGGCTCGACATTCCGGTGATCCCGGTCGAGCACCAGTACATCGTCACCGACCAGCACCCCGAGATCATGGAGCGCCGCGCCAAGGGCCTGCCCGAAATGGGCGTGCTGCGCGAAAGCGATTCAAGCTGGTACATGCGCGAAGAAGCCGGCGGCCTGCTGCTCGGCCCCTATGAAATCGGCGCGCCGGCCTGCTATGTCGATGGCCCGGCCGCGAACAGCGAATACGAACTGTTCCCCGACGCGCTCGACCGGCTGATGCCCTATATCGAAACCGCGATCGCCCGTGTGCCGGCCTTTGGCGAAGTGGGCGTGAAGAAGGTCTACAACGGCGCGATCGCCTATACCCCCGATGGCTCGCCGATTGTCGGTCCGGCCTGGGACCGCAAGAACTTCTGGCTCAACGAAGGCCATTCCTTCGGGATCACCGCGGCGGGCGGGGCCGGCTGGCAGCTGGCGCACTGGATCGTCGAGGGCGAGCCGACCATCGACATGATGGGCGTCGATCCGCGCCGTTTTGGCGACTATGCCGGCGAAGGCTTCCTGATCGAGAAGAACGAGGAAGCCTATGCCAAGGTCTTCACCGTCCACTACCCCGACGAAGAGCGCGAGGCTGCGCGTGGCCTGCGGCGGATGCCCTGCCATGACCGGATGAAGGATCTGGGTGCGGTTTTCGGATCGGTCTTCGGCTGGGAACGTCCGGGCTGGTTCGCACCCAAGGGCTATGAGCTGAGCGAGGCCGATCTCGACCGGCCCGACGTGCTGCTCAACCACAACCATCCCGATGTCGAAGGCGAACCGATCCGCGAAAAGTGGTCGTTCCGCCGCTCCAACTACTTCGAGCATGTTGGCAACGAATGCCGCCACGTGATGGAAAAGGTTGGCCTTCAGGACATGAGCGCCTTCGCCAAGTGCCGGATTTCCGGCCCCGGCGCGGAAGCCTGGCTCGATGGCCTGCTGACCAATGCCGTGCCCAAGAAGACCGGCCGGGTGACGCTGTCCTACCTCCTCACCAACCGCGGCGGGGTGCGGGCCGAATTCACGGTCTACAAGGAAGGGCCGCAGAGCTATTATCTCGTCTCGGCCGGGGCCTATGAGCGGCACGATCAGGATTACCTCAAGAAGGCGCTGCCGACCGATGGTTCGGTCACCTTCGAGCGGCTGACCACGGCAATGGGTGTGCTGGTGCTGGCCGGGCCGAAGAGCCGCGCGGTGCTGCAGAAGCTGACCCGTACCGACCTTTCGAACGAGGCTTTCCCGTGGCTGACCGGGCAGAAGATCTCGATCGGCGCGGCCCCGGTGCAGGCGCTGCGGGTCAACTTCATCGGCGAGCTGGGCTGGGAAATCCACCACCCGATCGAGATGCAGAACTACATCTTCGATCACCTGATGGAGGCCGGGGCCGAATTCGACATCAAGCCGTTCGGTATCAAGGCAATGACCTTGATGGCGCTGGAAAAGAGCTACAAGCTGATCCCGCGCGAGCTGTCGGTCGAATACAACGCCTACGAAAGCGGGCTCGACCGGTTCATCAGCCTGAAGAAGCCCGGCTTCTTCGGCAAGGATGCGCTGCGCGCGTGGAAGGACAAGGGGCTGGCGAACCAGCTGGTCACCATGGAAGTGTTCGGGGTGACCGACGCCGATGCCCGCGGCAGCGAGCCGATCTGGCAGGGCGACGAACTGGTCGGCCGCGTCACCTCGGGCGGTTTTGGCTGGCGCGTCGGCAAGAGCCTGGCGCTGGCGATGGTCCGCCCGGATCTTGCCGTGCCCGGCACCGAGCTGGAAATCGCGATCCTGGGCGTGCGGCACAAGGCGGTGATCATTCCCGACAGCCCCTATGACCCCGAGAACAACGCACTGAGGGCCTGATTGCGATGACCCGGTTTTCCGCCTTCAGCCTGTTCGCCAAGGCGCTTGGCGCGCACAAGTCCTGGCCCGAACTGTGGCCCGATGCCGCACCCAAGCCGGCCTACGACGCGATCATCGTCGGGGCTGGCGGGCATGGCCTCGGTGCGGCCTATTACCTCGCCAGCAAGTACGGGATCCGCAACGTTGCGGTGATCGAGAAGGGCTGGCTGGGCGGCGGCAACACCGGGCGCAACACGACGATCGTGCGCTCGAACTATCTCTACGACGAAAGCGCGCACCTCTACGATCACGCGGTCAAGCTGTGGGACGGGCTGAGCCAGGACCTCAACTTCAACGTGATGTATTCGAAGCGCGGGGTGATGATGCTCGCGCACAATGTGCACGATATCCAGTCGTTCCAGCGCCACATCCATGCCAACCGGCTGAACGGGGTGGACAACGAATGGCTGACGCCCGAGCAGGCCAAGGAATATTGCCCGCCGCTCGATATCAATCCGGGTGCCCGCTACCCGATCCTGGGCGCCGCGCTGCAGCGCCGGGGCGGGACCGCGCGGCATGACAGCGTGGCCTGGGGCTATGCCCGCGCGGCGGCGGCGCTGGGGGTCGATATCATCCAGAACTGCGCGGTCACCGGCATCCGCCGCGGGCCCGACGGGGCGATCGAGGGGGTGGAAACCGAACGCGGCTTCATCGCCTCGAAGAAGGTCGGCGTTTCGGCTGCGGGCAACACCTCGGTGATCATGAAGATGGCCGGGCTCGATTTCCCGCTCGAAAGCTATCCGCTCCAGGCGCTGGTTTCGGAACCGGTCAAGCCGGTGTTCCCCTGCGTGGTCATGTCCAACACGGTCCACGCCTATATCAGCCAGTCCGACAAGGGCGAGCTGGTGATCGGCGCTGGGACCGACCAGTACGTGTCCTATTCGCAGCGCGGCGCGCTCCACATTGTCGAGCACACCCTGGCGGCGATCTGCGAGATCTTCCCGATGTTCCGGCGGATGCGGATGCTGCGCAACTGGGGCGGGATCGTCGATGTCACCCCCGATCGCTCGCCGATCCTGGGCAAGACCCCGGTTCCCGGGCTCTACGTCAACTGCGGCTGGGGCACCGGCGGGTTCAAGGCGACGCCCGGCGCGGGTGACCTTTTGGCCTATACCATGGCCAAGGGCGAGCCGCACTGGATCAATGCTCCCTTCAACCTCGACCGGTTCCGCAATGGCCGCCTGATCGACGAAGCGGCAGCAGCCGCCGTGGCGCACTGAGGGGGCGACGATGATCCTGATCCACTGCCCCTATTGCGAACAGACGCTCCCCGAGCTGGAATTCGCCTATGCCGGCGAAGCGCACATTGCTCGCCCGGCCGATCCTTCGGCCCTGTCGGATGAGGAATGGGAGAAATACCTGTTCATCCGCGCCAATCCCAAGGGCCGCCACAACGAACGCTGGCGGCACGTCCACGGCTGCGGCCGGTTCTTCAACGCGGTGCGCGATACGGTGACCGACAAGTTCGAATTGACCTACAAGGCGGGAGAACCCCGCAAATGACCTCGCATCGTCTTGACGGCCTCGGCCGCGTCGATCGCAGCTGCCCGGTGGGCTTCACTTTCGACGGCAAGAGCTATCGCGGTTTTGCCGGAGACAGCCTGGCCTCGGCGCTGCTGGCCAACGGCGTGGTGCTGATGGGCCGTTCGTTCAAGTATCATCGCCCGCGCGGGCCGATCGGCGCGGGGGCGGAGGAGCCCAACGCGCTGGTCAGCGTCGATCGCGGCGGCGGGCGTTTCACGCCCAACCTGCGCGCGACAGCGGTGGAGATCTATGAAGGGCTCAACGCCCGCAGCCAGAACCGCTGGCCGAGCCTCGAGACCGACTTTGGCGCGATCAACGATCGGCTCGGCCGGTTCTTTCCGGCAGGCTTCTACAACAAGACCTTCATGTGGCCGCGCTCGTTCTGGGAAAAGCTCTACGAACCCGCCATCCGCCGGATGGCCGGGCTGGGCGATGCCCCGACCGAGGCCGATCCGGACGAATACTCGGCCACCTATGCCCATTGCGACGTGCTGATCGTCGGGGCGGGACCGGCCGGGATCGACGCCGCGCTGGAAGCCAGCGCCGCGCGCAAGAAGGTGATCCTGATCGACGAACAGGACCAGCTGGGCGGAGGGGCGCTGCCCGATCCGGCGCTGTGGGGCTGGCTCGAATCGAGCCTCAAGGACCTCGACCGCGCCAACGTGACCCTGCTGCCGCGGACCACGGCCTTCGGTTATTATCATGACAACTTCATCGGCGCGGTCGAGCGGCTGACCGATCACTTCGCCCAGCCCGGGCATGGGCCGCGCGAAAAGCTGTGGCGGATCCGCGCCGGCGAAGTGATCCTGGCCCAGGGCGCAATCGAACGCCCGCTGGTGTTCGAAGGCAACGACGTGCCGGGCGTGATGCTGTCCTCCGCGGCGCTGACCTGGCTCAATCGCTATGGTGTGGCGGTCGGCAGCAATGTCGCGGTGATGGCGGTTCATGACAGCGGCTGGCGCGATGCCATTGCCCTGGCGCGGGCCGGGGTCGGGATCGCGGCACTTGTCGACCTGCGTGTTACGGTCGATCCGGCGCTGCTGTCCGAAGCCAACGAACTGGGACTGCGGATCGAGCTCGGCTCGACGGTGATCGGGGTGGCCGGTCGCCATGCGGTCAAGGGCGTCGAGGTGGCGTTGGCAGGTGGCGGCAACCGTCACAAGATCGCCTGCGATGCGGTGCTGATGGCCGGCGGCTGGACTCCTTCGGTCCATCTCTGGTCGCATTCGCTCGGCAAGCTCGAATGGTCCGAAGAGTGGGGCGCCTACCTGCCCGGCAAGGCCAACGAGAACGTGCGCTGCGTCGGCGCCTGCGGCGGCAAGTGGAGCTTCGGTTCGGGCCGCAATGTCGGCGCCTTGCCGACCCCGCGCGATCCGGCCACGATCAAGGCCTTCGTCGATTACCAGAACGACGTCACGGCCAAGGACATCGCCCTGGCGATCCGCGAGGGGATGAAATCGGTCGAGCACATCAAGCGCTACACCACCAACGGGATGGCGACCGATCAGGGCAAGACTAGCAATCTGAATGCCTTGCAGCTGGCCTCGGGCGCGCTTGGCCGGCCTGTCCAGGCGATCGGGCTGACCACGTTCCGTCCGCCCTATACCCCGCAGACCTTCGGGGCGCTGGCCGGCCATGCCAAGGACGCGCTGTTCCAGCCGACCCGCAAGACCGTGATCGATCCCTGGGCGGAAGCGCAGGGCGCGGTGTTCGAGCCGGTCGCCCAGTGGCGCCGCGCGCGCTACTTCCCCAGGGCGGGCGAGGACATGCACGCGGCGGTCAACCGCGAGTGCCTGGCGGTGCGCAGTTCGGTCGGGATCTTCGATGCCTCGACCCTCGGTAAGATCGAGGTGGTCGGCCCCGATGCCGCCGAATTCCTCAACCGGATGTACACCAACCCGTGGAAGCAGCTTGAGCCCGGCCGCTGCCGCTATGGCCTGCTGCTGCGCGAGGACGGGTTCATCACCGACGACGGCGTTTCCGCACGCATGGCCCCGGACCGGTTCCACCTGACCACCACCACCGGTGGCGCGGCGCGGGTGCTGAACATGATGGAGGACTACCTCCAGACCGAATGGCCCGACCTCAACGTCTGGCTGACCAGCACCACCGAACAGTGGTCGGTGATCGCGCTGCAAGGCCCCAAGGCGCGTGAGGTGATCGCTCCGCTGGTCGAGGGGATCGACCTTTCGCCCGAAGCCTTCCCGCACATGGCGGTGCGTGAAGGGACGATTTGCGGCGTACCGACGCGGCTGTTCCGGGTCAGCTTTACCGGCGAGCTCGGCTTCGAAATCAACGTGCCCTCGGCCTATGGCCTGCACGTGTGGAAACAGGTCTGGGAAGCCGGTCAGGCCCACGGCATCACGCCTTACGGTACCGAGACGATGCACGTTCTGCGCGCCGAAAAGGGCTTCATCATCGTCGGGCAGGATACCGATGGCACAGTGACGCCATTCGACGCCGGGATCGACTGGGCAGTCGGCAAGAAGAAGCCGGACTTCGTCGGCAAGCGCTCGCTGGCGCGGCCCGACATTGTCGCTTCGGGCCGCAAGCAGCTGATCGGCCTGCTGACCGACGATCCTGCCACGGTGCTGGAAGAGGGCGCTCAGATCGTTGCCGATCCGAACCAGCCGGTGCCGATGACCATGATCGGCCACGTCACCTCCAGTTATTGGAGCGCGGCGCTGGGCCGCTCGATCGCCATGGCGCTGGTCAAGGACGGGCGCGAGCGGATCGGCGAGACGCTGCACGTGCCGATGCCCGGACGCACCATTACCGCCAAGGTTTGCGAACCGATGTTCTACGACCCCGAAGGGAGCCGCCTCAATGGCTGACCTCAGCCTGCGCACCGCGCCGGTTCCGGCCGAACCTGCCGTGTTCGACGGCGTGACGATCACCCTTGCGGTGCCGCTTGCCCGCTATTCGCTGCGCGCCAGGGATGCCAAACTGCTGGCCAAGGTGATCGGCCGCAAGCTGCCGGCAACGATCGGCGTGACCGAGGGGGAAGTGGCCTGCCTTGGCCCCGACGAATGGCTGCTGCGCACCGCGCCCGGCAAGGCCGTGGCGGATGGTGCCGGTCAGCCGGTTTCGGTGGTCGAGATCAGCGAGCGGGCGGTGACGCTGGTGCTCGAAGGCCCGCGCGCAGTCGAAGTGCTGATGGCCGGATGTCCGCGCAATCTTGACCGGTTCGCAGTCGGCGAAGCCCGCCGCACCGTGTTCGAAGGGGTGGAGATGATCCTGTTCCGACCGGCGCAGGACCGTTTCGAAGTGGATGTCTGGCGCAGCTTTGCCAGCCACCTGCACCTGGCATTGACCAAGGCGGCGGCGCACCTCGGCTAGGTCAGTCGAGCGCCTTGGCAGCGCGTTCCCAGAAGTCGATCATGTCGGTCGCATAGCTTGCCGGAACGAATGCGAGGCAGCTGTCCTCGCCGGTCACCAGCAGGCGGACATTGACGTGGTCGATAACCGTCGCGGCGCTGCAACCCGGCGCGAAGGCGGGCGACTCCGCGTCGAACACCCCGCCTTCCATAAGCAGCCGGCGCCAGTGCGGGCCGGCCAGCTCGACCCGGACAATGCCGCCGCCGATTGCGGTCAGCGAACCGTCGTCGCCAAGCGCACCGGCCAGCGCCTCACGATCGCCTTCGACCAGCCAGACGGTCGGCTCATACCGGATCAGGCGCAGGCCCTCTTTCGTCGCCGATTGCCCCATGGCCGGCAGGGTCAGCCCGCACGCCTTCTTTATCCGCGCTGCGGCCTTGGCCGGATTGCTCCAGATCTCCAGCACGTGGAGCGGGGCAGGGGGCAGACGGGTGATCGTCACATCAGTCACGGTAGCGCGTTCCCTGCGGATCATAGAAGTGGGGCGAGGTGACCCGGACCCAGGCCTGCTGGCGGCGGGTCGGGGAAATGGCCAGCAGTTCTTCACCATGGCGGGTTGCCCCATCTGCCAGCAGCGCGAGGGCGATCGAACCGCCTTCCAGCGCGCTATAGGCCGCTGCGGTGACATGGCCCTGGGCCGGTTGATTGTGCCGGGCCATCAGCATGCTGCCTTCGGGGATCGTGCCCCTGGTGGCCTCCAGCCCGACCAGCTGCAGACGTCCCGGGCCGCGGTGGGCCGGACGGTTCATGCCTGCTTCGCCGATGAAACCACCGGCCTTGTTGAGCATGCCGTCAAGCCCCAGTTCCGGCGCGGTGCGGCGCATGTCCAATTCGCCGCCGACCACAACGTGGCCCTTTTCGATCCGCAACACTTCCATCGCCTCAAGCCCGTAAAGGCATCCGCCCCGGCCCAGGACTTCGCGGGCGCAGGCAGTCCAGACGGTCTTGGCATGACTGGCATCGACGTAGACTTCGAAGGCCCGTTCGCCGCTGTAGCTGGCGGCAAGCAGCAACACCGGAACGCCGTCGATCGCGCCGCGGGCCAGGCCCATGTGGCGGGGCGCAGGCTCGCTGCCTAGCGAGGCTATCGCGGCGGCGGCCTGCGGTCCGGCAATGGCAATCCCGGCATAGTGCTCCTGCACGTTGACCACCGAAACGCGCATTTCCGGAAACAGCACCTGGCGGGCATAGGACAGCACGGTCGCCATCCGGTCGGCCCCGCCGGTCGAGCTGGTCAGCAGATAGCGGTTCTCCTCGAGCCGCCAGACGGTGCCATCGTCGCAAACCAGCCCGTCCTCGCGCAGCATGAAGGTGTAGCGTCCGCGCCCGACCGCCAGCTTGCCGACCGAAGTGGCGCAGACCTTTTCGAGCAAGGCTGCGGCATCGGGGCCGGAAACCTCGAACTTCGCCAGCGTCGAAACGTCGGTCATCCCTACGGCGGTACGCACCGTGCGGGCTTCGCGCCGGGCGGCGGCGGCCAGGTCTTCCTCGCCGCGCGGATAGGCCCGGGGGCGCTTCCAGTATCCGGCCGGCTGCCAGATCGGCTCGCGGGCCATGTGCAGGTCGTAAAGCGCCATGCGTCGCAGGTGGGCACCGGCATCGCGGTGATTGCGACCGGCCAGCAAGCCCATGGTCACGGGGGTATAAGGCGGGCGGAACGTGGTCAACCCGGCATCGGGGATTGTAACGCCCTGGCGCTCGGCCAGACGGGCTAGCGCGGCCATGTTGCCGGTCTTCCCCTGGTCGGTCGCCATGTCCAGCGTGGTGTAGCGCTTGAGGTGTTCGACCGAGCGGTAGCCCTCGTCCCAGGCCAGATCGACATCGGCCAGGGTCACGTCGTTCTGGAAGTCGACGAAGCTCTTCTTCGGATGCCCCACCGGTGCGACCGGTTCGACTGGCAGCGGTTCGGCAGCGCTGCCGATGGTGGTGACATTCTGGCGCGACGTGCCCGCGATGAAGGCCTGTGCCTCGTCATTCCAGTCGAGCGCCCCGCCGGCCTGCATGTGCAGGTGCGCAACCGGGGTAAACCCGCCCGACATCGCGACGAGATCGACCGCAAAGCTCTGTTCGCGGCCGGCCACATCCGCCACCAGTGCGTTGACGCCGCGCTTGCTGCCCTTGGCCGTTGCGGGACGGGCATCGTTGTAGAGCGGGAAATTCCCGGCCAGCGCCTGTCCGGCGGGAGCAGGGCGGGCTTCGAGGATCGCCACCACTTCTGCGCCGGCTTCGCTCAGCGCGCGGGCAGTCGCGTAAGCATCGTCATTGTTGGTGACTATCGCGACCTTGCGACCCGGTACCACGCCGAAGCGGCGGACATAGGTCCGCACCGCCTGGCTCAGCATCACGCCGGGCAGGCCGTTGTTGGCGAAGGCGACGGGCCGCTCGAGGCAGCCGGTGGCAAGCGCCACCCGCCCGGCGCGGACGTGCCACAGCCGCTGGGCCGTGCCGCTTTCCGGTTGCTGCCCGGGTTCGACCAGCAACTGGGTCAGCGTGACGAGGTCATGCTCCCAATAGCCCGCCGCGGTGGTGCGGGTCAGGATCGTGCCGCCAAGTTCCCGGATCCGGGCGGCGGTACGCTGGGTCCAGTCCGCGTCCAGTTCCTGCGGATCGCGCAGCAGCGAGGCGCCAAGCACCGCATCCTGCTCGACCAGGATCACCTTGCTGCCTGCCTCCGCCGCTTCCAGTGCAGCGGAAAGACCGGCCGGGCCGCTCCCGACCACCAGCACGTCGCAGAACGCGCCGCGCTGTGAATAGCGGTCCGGATCGGGCAGGCTGGGGGCATTGCCGAGACCGGCGGCCTTGCGGATGAACCATTCGTAGAACAGCCACAGCTTGGCCGGGCCGAAAAAGGTCTTGTAATAGAACCCGGCGGGCAGCGCCTTCGAGACCAGCCCGATCGCTCCGCCCAGATCGAAAGACAGGCTGGGCCAGGCGTTCTGGCCGCGGGCGACCATGCCTTCGTAGACGAAGACATCGGTGGCGCGGGTGTTGGGCTCGCTCCGCCCGCCTTCGCCGACGGTGATGAGGGCATTGGGCTCTTCAACCCCGGCTGCCATGATCCCGCGCGGGCGGTGGTACTTGAAGCTGCGGCCGATCAGCTGCACCCCGTTGCGCAGCAGCGCCGCCGCCAGCGTATCGCCCGGCTCGGCCTGCAACGCCTTGCCATCGAACGTGAAATTGACCGGCGCGCTCATGCCAGGGCCTCCGGGCCGACCGCGCGGACGGCTGTGATCTGGTGGGTAACGCGGTGGCGGGTCACCGCCAGCCAGGCGCGGCAGCCGAATGTGTGGCGCCACAGCTCCTCGTCGCTACCGCGCGGGTTGGTGCGGGTGTACAGGCGTTCCATTGCCGCATCGTCATCGACGCCGGGAACGATCACCGATTCCATCGCGCGCTCGTAGACGAATTCGGCCTGGTCGCGCGGGCCGCAGTGCGGGCAGGGGATCTGCATCATGGTCTGTCTCCCCCGTCAGCGATGGTTCGGCATCGGGCCGGCCGCGTTCTCGTCGATCGTGTCGCCGCGGCGGAAACAATCGAGGTCGAACGGAGCGTTGAGTGGGTGCGGCGCGCCGGTGGCAAGGGTATGGGCAAAGGTCCAGCCAGAGGCAGGCGTTGCCTTGAACCCGCCATAGCACCAGCCGCCGTTGAGGTAGAGGTTGGGCACCGGGGTGGTGCCGATGATCGGCGATCCGTCAAAGCTCATGTCGGTTACTCCGGACCAGGTCCGCAGCATCCGCAGCCGCGACAGGGCCGGGACGATGGCAATGGCCTGGGCGATTGCGCCCTCGGTGATCATCGGATTGCCGCGCTGGGCATAGCTGAGCCAGTTGTCGGGATCGCCACCCATCACGATCCCGCCCTTGTCGGACTGGCTGATGTAGCAGTGCAGCGACTGCGACATGATCACGCTGCGGATCATCGGCTTGACGCCCTCGGTGACCAGCGCCTGCAGGGTCTGGCTTTCGATCGGCAGCCTGAGCCCGGCCATCGCCGCGACGTGGCCGCTGTGCCCGGCAACGCAGATCCCGACCTTGCCCGCGCTGATCGGCCCGCGAGTGGTTTCGACCCCGACCACCGCATCGCCCTGGCGGATCATGCCGGTCACTTCGCACTTCTGGATGATATCCACGCCCAGCGCATCGGCCGCGCGGGCATAGCCCCAGGCGACCGCATCGTGGCGGGCGGTGCCGCCGCTGCGCTGGATCAACCCGCCTTCGACCGGAAAGCGCGCGTCGCGCGACATGTCGATCAGTGGTTCCTGCCTGGCGACCTGATCGCGGGTCAGCAGTTCAGCATCGATCCCGCTGGCGCGCATCGCATCGCCGCGCTCGGCCAGCTTAATCATGTCGGAATCGCTATGGCCCAGGAACATCGCCCCGCGCGGGCTGAACATGACGTTGTAGTTGAGATCGTCAGACAGGTGCCGCCACAGACCCATACCGAATTCGAAGAAATCGTGGAGCGGCTTGAGGCGGTAGTTGGAGCGGACCAGCGTGGTGTTGCGGCCGGTGTTGCCGCCGCCGATCCAGCCTTTTTCCAGCACCGCGACATTGGTGATGCCGTGGACCTTGGCGAGGTAATAGGCCGTGGCAAGGCCATGCCCGCCGCCGCCGATGATAACCACGTCATAGCTGGCCTTGGGCTCCGGATCGCGCCAGGCCCGCTGCCAGTGAGACTGGCCGTTGAAGGCCCCGCGCAGCAGGCCAAGGGCGGAGTACTTCGTCATCGCCATTGTCCACCAAAGACCCCAAGACCCGCTCGTGCTGAGCTTGTCGAAGCACTGCCCTTGTCTTCGTGCGTCTTGCAAAGCCGCCAGAAAGAAAGGCAGTCCTTCGACAAGCTCAGGACGAACGGGGGAGGGGATGCAAGCCCTGTGGCACGAACCGCGGTCACAGCGGCAACCAGCCGCGCGCTTCGCGCCAGTCAGCCTCGATCCCGGCGAACCGCGAGAGCGCCAGCTTGTCGATATCGGTAAAGCTGCAGCGCCCTTCGAGCACCAGATCGCTGACCGCGTGGCCCGAGGCCGGCGAAAGGCCGAAGCCTACCCCTGACATGGTGCAGAATGTCACATTTTCGTGACGGTCGATCACCGGGCGGCCATCGGGGGTCATTTCGATCACCCCGGCCCACGACCGGATCACATTGAGGTGCGCGGCATTGGGGAACAGTTCCGCCAGACGCCGGGCAAGGTTTCGGGTGAGGGGGGTGCTGGGCTTCACATCCGGTCCAGGGTCGCCGAATTCAACCCATTCGTGCGGCCCGCCGCCATAGGCCAGGTTGCCGCGCAGGGTCTGGCGGCCATAGAGCCCGTTGCCGTCGACCCCGCCCATCTTCATCATCGGGGCCGGCTCGGTAACGATCATCTCCGCCCGGGCGGCGGCGAGCGGCAGGTCGATCCCCACCTTGGCGGCAAGCTTGCCGGTCTGCGGGCCGGCAGCGATCACCACTGCGTCGCAGTCATGGCTCGCTCCTGCCGCTTCGACCGCGGTGACCTTGCCGCCGCTGGTCTGGAAACCGGTGACCGGCGCATGCTGGATGATCCGGCCGCCCAGGTCCTGGATCGCCCAGGCATAGGCCTGGACCGTGCGGTGCGGGTTGGCGTGGCCGCCGAAGCGGTAATGAATCCCACCCAGGCAATTGTCGCCTGCCAGCGGCACGGCTTCGCGCACCTGCTGCGCGTCGAGCAAGTCGACCCGGTGGCCCAGCCGGTTGTTCATGCCGGCGATGTAATGATACTGTTCAAGCTGGCGGGGGGTGACCGCCATGACGATCCGTTCGGGACTGAATTCGGTGGGATAGCCCAGCAGTTCGTCCATCTGCGGCCACAGCCGCTGCTCTTCCTTGAACAGCGGGCTCTGATAGTGCGAACACCCGCCGCCATTGCGGCCCGAGGCTTCCCAGCCGACGATCCCCTTGTCGAGCACGGTGACCGAAACGCCCGCGCGGGCCAGCCACCATGCGGTGCTGAGTCCGGTCGCCCCGGCGCCGACGACAACTACCTTCTGCGCGCTCATAGGCTCATGTTCCCGCCAAGCACGCGCCGGTTCTCTTCCTCGAACGGCGTGCCGATGTCCGCATAGGGGACCCACTGGGTCGGAATTCCCATCCACACGTCCCAGCCGGCGCGCATTTCCTCGCCTTCATCCCAGTCGGCGATGATCTCGAGCGGCAGCGGGCGCACCGGAGCGCGGTGGGTGGCCAGGGGCAGCGCCGCCAGCTCGGTTCCGGCTTCGACCGCCAGAATCATCGCCACCTGATCGCGGCAGCGCCGGCCCTGGCACTGGCCCATGCCACTGCGGGTCAGACGCTTGACCTGGTCCTGATTGGCCGGGCCGTCCTGCAGGAGGGTTTTGAGCGAGCGTTCGCGCAGCGCCGGCGGACGATCGAGATAGCGCGGTGGCTGCACGCCGAGCAGGTCGGTCAGCGTCATCTCCTCGCACTGGCAAATGATCGTATCGCCCCCGCAGGCCCCGCCCAGCGCACCGAGCCAGGCAAACCGGTAGGCGGCATGGTCGAAGCCGGTGTCGGGCAGACCTGCGCACAGCCCCACTGCCGAGATCGCCACGTCACCCTGCGGGATCCAGCCACCACGGCGCGGATCGAATGTGCGGGCGGCGTTCATCGCGTCGTTGAGCTCGATCGATGGCACCAGCCCGATCGCCATGACCAGCGTGTCGCACTCGACCTCGCTGCCATCCGAAAGGATGACCCGCTCGACACCGTCGATTCCGCCAGAGGCCTCGACCGGCCAGCAGCCGCAGGTGATGGCGACGCCGGCGTCGGCAAGCTTGCCAACCAGCGCGGGATCGCCCTGCGGCGCATCGCGGACCTCGATCAGACCGGCAACGTCCAGTCCCTTGTCCAGCGCGAGCAGGGCGGTTTCCAGCGCCAGGTCGTGCGATCCGGCGATCAGCACCCGGCGCCCGGCAAAGGCATCGTAGCGTTCCAGCAGGATTCGCAGCGCGGCGGCGCCCATCACCCCTGGCTGGTTCCAGCCGGGAAAGGCCATCGGCAGATCGCGTGCGCCAGTGGCCAGAACCAGCCGGTCGAACCCGACCAGCCATGAGCGGGTAGAGTCGGCCAGCCCCACCACCTGTTGCGGCAGGCTGCCGACCAGCGGGCCGTTGCGGTAGATCCCCCAGGCGCAGGTGCCGAGCAGGACCTCGACCCCGGCCTCAAGCGCGGCCTCAAGGCCGGGCGTGTTCATGAACAGCGTTTCGAGCATGCGCTCGCTGTTCTGTGTCGCGGCAGTAGCGCGCCCGCCGAAATAGAGCGGGACGTCGGTGCCGATCAGGTTGCCCGGCACCGGGTTCTCGTCAACCAGCAAGACAGTTGCCCCGGTACTGGCTGCCTCGATGGCAGCCTTGCATCCGGCGAGACCGGCGCCGATCACCACCACATCCGCGTGCTGTTGGGGCGGGGCAAACTTGAAGTCTATCGCGTGGGGGTCGATCGCCCGGGTCATACCGCCTCCAAAGCCTGCGCCAAATCAGCAATCAGGTCGTCCTTGTGTTCCAGTCCCACCGACAGGCGCATGGTGCCATCGGTGATGCCGCCGGCCAGGCGCTGTTCGCGCGGGACTGCGTAATGGGTGGTGCTGGCTGAATGGCAGATCAGCGTTTCAGACCCGCCCAGGCTGACCGCCAGCTTGAGCAGTTTCAGCCGGTCGAGCATCCGGAACGCCTCGGCCTCGCCGCCGTGCAGGTGGAACGAGAAGGTCGATCCGGCGGCCTTGCACTGGCGGTCATAGACCGCGCGGGCGCGCGAACCTTCAGGCAGGAAACCGAGGTAGGTGACGGCGGCCACCTTGGGATGATCGCGCAGCCATTCGGCCACGGCGCGGGCATTTTCCATCGCCCGTTCCATCCGCACCGCGACGGATTCGATAGATCGCAGCACCAGCCAGGAGGTGAAGGGATCGAGATGGCTGCCCCAGACCACGCGCTGGAAGCGGAGCTTCTCGATCAGTTCCTTGCTGCCGCTTACCCCGCCGGCGAGCAGATCGCTGTGCCCGGCGCAATACTTGGTCAGCGAGGTCATGATCAGATCGACCCCCAGCTCGCTTGGGCGCTGGGCGAAGGGACCGAGGAAGGTGTTATCGACCACCACCAGCGGGCGACGTCCCTGGCGCGTGCCGATCTCGTCGGCCAGGCGGACCATCAGTTCCAGATCGACGATTGCTGCGGTCGGGTTGGCCGGGGTTTCGGCAACGATCAGCTTGAGCGGGCCGCGGGCCATGGCCGCCTCGGCCGCGCGGCGGACTTCGGCCTCGTCGGTCCCGTCGAGATAGGCTTCGCCGCCGATCCCGAATTCGCCTAGGAACTGGTTGTACAGCATGTCCACGCCGCCATAGATCGGGCGGCCGTGGATCA
>CAZNII010000001.1:73017-74708 GCA_964573075.1 uncultured Novosphingobium sp.
AGGAACTGGTTGTACAGCATGTCCACGCCGCCATAGATCGGGCGGCCGTGGATCATTGTGTCGCCCGGGCGCATGAAGGCCAGCGCGATCGCGGTGTGCGCGGCCATGCCGCTGGCAAAGGCCGCCGCGGCCTCGCACCCGTCCATCGCGGCGAGCCGCTTTTCGAGGAAGTCCAGTCCTGGATGGCCGAGCCGCGAATAGATGTGGTGGGTCGTGCCCTTGAGCGGCCCGGTCCCGTCGAAGAACGCCTCGTGCACGTCCTTGGCGTATTGCGCCGAAGGATAGACGAAGGTGGAGGTCATGTAGATCGGCGGCTTGGCCGCCCACATGCCCATTTCGGGTTCGTAGCCGTAGGAAACGCAAGGGTTTCCGGCCTCACGCCGGGGGGAAGATCACGCGTCATGGGACGGGATGAAAGCATGGCTGGCCGGGCAGCGCCAGCCGCCATGGCCAAGGTATTCCGGTCGGGGCATCGCGAATCCCTCCAGGCGAAGCTTGGCCCGGTTCTTGCCGTTCGGCAGGGCGCGGCAAAATCGCGTTTTGGCATAGCCCCATGTCAAAAAGTTTCGCTATGGAACGGACCTGACTCGCAACGGGGAAGGGCAGGACAATCGCCGGGAAGATCGTGATCAATCGCCGCTGGCTGCCGCTCAACGCGCTGCGCGCGTTCGAGGCGGTCGGCAGGCATCTCAGTTTCACCGGCGGGGCGGCGGCGCTTTCGGTTTCGCAAAGCGCAATGAGCCGCCATGTCGCCGGGCTTGAGCAGTTGCTGGGCAAGCAGCTGTTCGAGCGCGAGGGTGGCAAGCTCTCGCTGACGGCGGAAGGCGAGCAGTTGTTGGGCGTGGTCAGCAAGGCGCTCGACCAGATGGAGCGCACGCTCAACGCGATCAGCGAAGACATGCCTGGGCGCCGTGCGATCCGGCTCCATGTGCCGCCATCGCTGTTGCAGCAGACCTTTTTGCCGATGCTGGGCGATTTCCATCGCGAGAACCCGGAAATCCGGATCGATGTATCGAGCTCCGGGGTGACCGGCCTGCCGCAGAACGACATCGACATGGCGATCGTCTATGATCGCCCGAATGTCGATGACCGGGTCACCGACCTGCTGTCGGTTGTGCGGGTGGCCCCGCTGTGTTCGCCGGCGACGGCAGAGGCGAGCATCGGCAAGACCTTGGAACAGTTCCTCGCCGGCCAGGAACTGTTGCACCTCAAGCTCGACAACCAGCCGCGCGAGCACCTGTGGGGGGCCTACCTGGCCCAGCGCGGAATCACCATGCCGCTGGGCGGAGGGCTGGCCTTCGACACGTCGGTTGCCACCGCCCGCTATGCGATGAGCTCGGGCGGGGTAATCCTGGGCGATGTCGACATGTTCGCCGGCGAAATCGCCCGGGGAGAACTGGTCATGCCCTATGACGCGATCAGCGAGGATGGCTATGGCTATTACCTCAAGCTGCATGCCGATGACCTGGGCGATCCCGACATTTCGGTGTTCCGCTCGTGGCTGATCGGTCGGTTCGCGGCGCTGCGGAGCACTGAGCAATGAACGAGGCCGATACCCGAATTCTGCAACTGGCCGGAGTGCACAATTTCCGCGACTATGGCGGCTACGATACGGTTCAGGGTGGAAAGGTCCGGAGCGGCCTCTTGTGGCGTTCGGCCCAGCACGGCGATGCCAGCGATGCCGATCTCGA
>CAZNII010000001.1:74808-92986 GCA_964573075.1 uncultured Novosphingobium sp.
TGCTGCACCGGGCCGAAGGGCCCAGTCTGGTCCACTGCGTGGCCGGCAAGGACCGCACCGGCTTTGCCGTGGCCATGGCCCAGCATGCTCTGGGCGTGCCGCGTGACGCGATCATGGCGGATTACCTGCTGACCAACACCGCCGGGAATATCGAAGGCCGGATCGGCGCCGGGGCGGTCCAGATCCGCGAGCGGCACGGCAATATCAGCGACGATACGATCCGCGCGCTGATGGGGGTCGAGGCTGACTATCTGCAAGCCGCCTTCGATGCGGTCGAGGCGCGCTGCGGCGATTTCGACACGTACCTGACCGACGTGCTGGGGGTCGATGCCGCAAAGCGCGAGGCGCTGCGGGCGCATTACCTCGAGGCTTAGAGGAAGGCCCGCACCTCGGCCATGAAGCGGTCGAACTGATCATGGTGCAGCCAGTGGCCGGCATTCTCGAACTCGACCACGCGCGTATCGGCGTTGAAGGCGGCAAGCCGTCCATCGGTGGCCGGACTGGAGGCCCAGGAATCGAGCCCGTATAGCAACAGCACCGGGCAAGTGATCGCGCCCCACAATTCATCGGTGCGGTCCTGCGGGACATCCTCGAACGGCCAGACATTCAGATAGGGATCGAACTTCCAGCTCCAGGTGCCGTCCTCGTTGCGGCTGGCGCCGTGGATCGTCAGGTGACGGGCCTGCTCGTCGGTCAGAAAGCC
This sequence comes from uncultured Novosphingobium sp., assembly GCA_964573075.1. Taxonomy (GTDB): domain Bacteria; phylum Pseudomonadota; class Alphaproteobacteria; order Sphingomonadales; family Sphingomonadaceae; genus Novosphingobium. The sequence continues at coordinate 75,512 of CAZNII010000001.1, forward strand.
GTTTTCTTCCTTCATCCGGGCAAAGGCGGCCTCGATCGTCGGATAGCGGCGCGGCAAGCGGCCGGCCGCGGCCCGGCGCTTCTCGATCCAGTCGCGGAACCGGTTGGCATAGCCTTCGGCCTCGCGTTCGGCGCGGACCTTGGGGGAGGGGCCAAGGCCTTCGATATTGACCAGCTTGCGGACCTTTTCCGGGTACAGCCCGGTAAACCGCGTCGCAATATTCCCGCCCAGTGAATGCGACACAATGGTCACCTGGTCATGTCCAAGCGTGTGGATCAGCTGGGCGAAGTCATAGACGAATGCCGCCATCTCGTAGTTGCCGTCCGGCGCCCAGGCGCTGTCGCCATGGCCGCGCAGATCGGGGGCGATGACGTGCCAGTCCTTGGCCAGTTCTTCCGCCACCCAATCCCAGCTGCGGCAATGGTCGCGTCCGCCATGCTGAAGGATCAGCGGCGGCGCATCGGGGTTGCCCCAGTCGACATAGTGAAGGCGCAGGCGCTGCGAGATGAAGGTGTTGGCGGTCGGTCCGTGCGGGGTCATGGCTAGCGGCTTTGCTCGTTTCAGAAGCCGAATTCAAGGCCCAGCCGCAACTGGCCGTCGGCATCGTCGCGGGCCTTGCCGATCGTGAACAGATACCCGCAGCGCAGGTTGATCCCCTCGTTCAGACGGTATGTCGCAACCGGGCCGAAGGCGTGGCCGCCGTGCGGCAGGAGGCGATCGAAGGTGCCGAATTCCCCGAAACCCTGAACCCCCAGCCGAAGCCGAGGCGCGGCTTCGATGTCAGCGGCGATCGCATAGCCGAGCTCAAGTGACTGGCCCGCGCCCAGGTCTTTCGTGCCGATCAGGTTGATCCGCAGGGCGAACGGCCCTTTGCTATGTTCAAGGATTACCCGGCCTTCGATGGTATCCGGGCTGTCGATGCCGATGTCGTAGGTGCCGTAAACGGCAATATCGAATGGACCGACCCGTCCCACATTCAGAAGTGCCTCGGCACCGACGGTGTCAACGCGGCGCGCACTTCCAGGTTCGCGTTCGAAGCTTGCCTGCATGCCCAGCCGCAGCCGGTCGGTCGCGCCGTATGTGGCGCCGATCTGCAACAGGTCGACGCCGTCCTGCGGGCCACCGGTCAGCCGGTCATAGATCAGGCTGCTATCGATTGCTCCGCGTTCGACCGTGGCACCATCCGCATCGTCGCCGCGCCCGGGCGAGGCGAGCGCCTGGGCGGGGAGCGCGGCAAGTGGCAGCAACAAAGAGCAAATGAGACGCATTGGCGAATTGGGTATTGGCAAGTTTCGCGCGATACAAGCCCGGTGGTAGCACCCAAACCGGGGAAATCCCCGCTCTTCGTACTGGTCTTGAATCGCCGCCATGCCTATCTGCTCCGGCGAAACGGAGGACAGGATGGCTACCCACACCACACGCATGCTGATCATCGGTTCCGGGCCGGCGGGGCTTTCCGCCGCGATCTATGGCGCGCGGGCCGGGATGCAGCCGATCGTGGTCCAGGGGCTCCAGCCCGGCGGCCAGCTGACCATCACCACCGATGTCGAAAACTATCCCGGCTTCCGCGACGTGATCCAGGGCCCGTGGCTGATGCAGGAAATGCAGGCCCAGGCCGAACATGTCGGCACCCGGATGATCTGGGATACCATCACCGACATCGACCTGTCCGGCCCGCCGTTCCGCGCGACCGGGGACAGCGGCGATGTCTATGAGGGCGAAACGCTGGTGATCGCCACCGGCGCCCAGGCCAAATGGCTGGGCGTGCCGGGCGAGCAGGAGCTGTCTGGCAAAGGCGTTTCAGCCTGTGCGACCTGCGACGGGTTCTTCTATCGCGGCAAGAAGGTGGTGGTGATCGGCGGCGGTAACACTGCGGTCGAAGAAGCACTTTACCTGACCAACCACAGCCAGGATGTGACGCTGATCCACCGGCGGGATTCGCTGCGTTCGGAAAAGATCCTGCAAGACCGGCTGCTGGCCCATCCGAACATCAAGGTGTTGTGGAACAAAGCGGTCGATCACTTCGTGGCCGGAGAGAACGGAATGCTCGGCGGGGTTGCGCTGAAGGACACGGTGACCGGCGAAAGCAGCGTCGAGCCGACCGACGGGGCCTTTGTGGCTATCGGCCATGCCCCGGCGACCGAGCTGTTCAAGGGCAAATTGGAACTGGACGGTGGCGGCTATATCGTCGTCCAGCCGGGTACGCCGAAGACCGCGATTCCAGGCGTCTTTGCCTGTGGTGACGTGATGGACCACACCTATCGTCAGGCGGTGACCGCTGCGGGCACCGGCTGCATGGCCGCGCTCGACGCGGAACGGTTCGTTGCGACACGCGAGTTCGCGGCTAGCCGCTGACCCCGCGCAGCGCGGCCAGAATCTGGCCCTGTAGCCAGATCGTCGCCTGCGGTTCGACAAAGCTGTGCCCGGCCTTGGGGCAAGTCCGAAGGCGCGGATCGCCCTTTTCCCAGACTGCCTTGAACGCCTGGGCGGTGCGGTCGTTCTCGGCCAGCAGGATCGTGACCGGGCCGTAAAAGGCCTTGAGCGCTTCGGCCATGTTCTGTGCCAGGCTGCTTGGCGGCGGTGCGGGCTTGACCGCCTCGACCAGGCTGGTCGCCATCTTGGTGACCTTGACCTTGCCGGAGAACAGCCGCTTTAGCGCCGCAGGATTGGTCAGCCGGCGCAGGTAGTAGCTGCGCAGGGCCGAGGGCGGCATCGGTGTTGCTTCGGGCTCGGGCTCAGCTGCGGCGGGGGCCTCGGGCTGAGGTTCGGCCTCCGGCTCCGGCTCGAAAGTCCACGGATTGGCCAGCACCAGCGCATCGCAACCCGCACCCTTGGCCAGCATCAGCGCACTGGCGCCATCGCAATTGCCGAATGCAACGATCTTCTTGAGCGTCGGCACATGGGCACGGAAGGCGTGGATTGCGGCGGCAATATCTGGCGCGCTCGATGTGAAAGTGCCGTTCTCGCCTTCGCTGTCGCCAACCCCGCGCCGGTCGAAGCGCATCACCGGGAACCCGGCCGCGGCGATCCGGTCAGCCAGTCTGGCCTGGCTCCCCCACGGTCCGGCGCGCAGTTCGTTGCCGCCGCTGACGATAAACAGGCCGGTGGTGGCCGGCGCCATGTCGAGCGAGCCGGCCAGCTGTGCGCCTTCGCAGGCAAAGTTGAAGTGCTTGCGGTTCATGCCGCCAGCGCCACTGCAACGACCGCGGCCAGGGCGTCCGCCTGATCGGCGCTTTCGTCCGGTTCGGCGCGTAGCCATAACGGGCTGCCGCCGATCGTTTCCTGATCGACCGGGATCAGGTCGCCGCGCTTGGGCGGGAGCAACTGATCGAGCTGGCGCAGCATTTCGCCAGACAGCGACCAGCCAGCAAGGTCGAGCCCGATCTCCTTGCCCTGTTCCATCAATTCTGCGGCATTCTCTTCCATGCCCGCCTCGCGTGCGGCGATGATCCGGGCGCGCAGCATGGTCTTGATCAGGCTCGAACCCTTGACCGGGGCATAGTGCCAGCCAGGCAGCTTTTCCGGCAACAACAGCCCGCCGCCGCGGATCGCGAGGACATGGGTTGCGCCGAAATGGCGCGCGGCGGCTTCAAGGGCCATCCGCCAGTCCTCCGGCTCGATCAGCGCAAGCTCCTGCTCGCTTTCGTTGCAGCCCGGCAGGTCGGGCAGGAAACAATCCAGCCCCGCGCCATCGAGCCGGCGCATCATTTCAACCGTGAAGCGGCGCATCCGGTTGGCCTCGTCGAACAGCGCCGGGGCAATCAGCACGCGCTTGCTTCGCCCCTGATCGAAGACCAGCGCCAGCTCGCTTGCCGCGGCGCCTCCGGGCAGGGGGCAGGGATAGCTTTCGGGCTTCACGCGGCCTCGATCTTGGCTTCGGCGAATTTCAGCAGGTTGCCATAGGTTTCGAACAGCTCACCGTCGATCTCGTCTTCATCGATGACGATGTCGAGCCGGTCTTCCATTTCGGTCAGCAGGCCGGCGACCGCCATCGAATCGAGTTCAGGCAATTCGCCGAACAGGCCGGTGTCCGCGGTGAACGCGTCAGCCTGGCCGGGCTTAAGGCCCAGCACGTCCTCAAGGATCTGGCGCAACTTGCGATCGGTCTTCGAATGCATCGTCATTAACCTTGTTGTCCGGCTGCGCGTCTAGCCCCGGCCCAGCATCTTGCGCAAGGCCAGCTTGGCGATCCGCGGCCAGTTGCCGGGCCAGCCCGGTCGCAGCGCTTCGATCCGGTAGCGGGGGCGGATATGCTCCATCCAGTCGCGCTTGTAGCCATCGTTGCCGGTCCCGAAATCGACCAGCTCGACCCGGTCCCGGTCGATCACCTGCTCGAACAGCGCGGCGGACAGGGTGGTGCCGGGGGAAAGCGGTTTGCTCTCCTCGGTATGGGCCAGCTTGTGAATGAAGGCGGTGCCGGCTTCGACGGTCCAGAACTGGGCGGCGACAGCCTTGCCTTCGGCTCGGGCGACAGCCATCCGCAGCCGCCCGGCCCGGCCCTCGGCCTCGGCGAAGGCGCGCAGGAAGGCGGGCGAACCCTCTTCGGGCTTCCAGCTGGCGGCATAGACTGCCTCATATTCGGCCCACAATGCGGGATCGAAGTGCGTGGCAAGTTCAACTGCAACTTTGCCGGCCTTGCGCTTCAGCGTGGTCCGCAGCGCGCCGGGCCGACTTGCGAGGTATTCGGCGAAGGATCGCCCGTTGACTTCCAGCACGTGGTTGACGTCGCACTGGTCAATGAAAACGGCCCATCCCGCCGCGCGCAGGGCGCCTGCCAATTCGGATGCTTCGCCATTCTCGTCCGGCAGGGATGAGAGGATCAGGTGCGGCGATTGTCCGGCCAGGTCCGCCGCCAGTTCCGCGAAAAGCGCGCGGCGATCGGCCTCCTGCGTGACCAGCGGCTTCACCCGGAAGGTGTACCAGTTGGCCAGAACCTTGATCTTGCGGCCTTCGCGCATCAGCGGCAGCATCGCGCAGCCATCGCGATCCCGGGCAACGGCGATCAGTGGCAGGATTCCGCAATGATCGACCAGGCCCTGCCACCACTCGATCCGGTCGAACGGCGCGCGCGCCTGGGGCGCACCGGCCAGCGCGGCCAGCACGGAATCGGCTTGCACTTCCTTAAGATCATCGTGGTAAACGACCGAAACCAACCGCCTGATCCTTGCCCCTTGGAGTCCCTGAAGCCCGTGTCTTCCGCGCAGTCCCTGACGATTCGGCCGCTTGACCATCTCGCCATGCGCGGGGCCGATCAGGCGCCCGCGCTGGTGCTGCGCGAAGGCTCTCTTAGCTACAAGGACTTAAGGGATCGTGTCGCCCGGCTGGCGGGATGGCTTAAAGGCCAGGTGCCCCAAGCCGGAGCACGGGTTGCGACCTGGGCCGCCAAGGGCGAGCTGACCTGCCTGATGCCGCTGGCCGCGGCACGGGCCGGACTGGTCCATGTGCCGATCAATCCGCTGCTGAAGCATGCCCAGGTGGCGCACATCCTGGCCGACAGCGGTTCCAGCCTGCTGATCGGCACGCCTGCGCGGCTGAACGGGCTCGAGCCCGGCGATGTTCCGGGCCATTGCCGCGTCATCGGTGAGGGCGAGGCGATCGAGCAGGCGCGCGGCGCCAATCCGTTGCCGCCAAGTGCCGCCAATCCTGACGAACTGGCCGCGATCCTTTATACCAGCGGCTCGACCGGCAAGCCCAAGGGCGTGATGCTGAGCCATGCCAACATATGGCTGGGGGCCGATAGCGTTGCGAGTTACCTCGGGATGGCAGCCGACGATGTCACTCTGGCAGTGCTGCCGCTGTCGTTCGACTATGGCCAGAACCAGCTGCTTTCCACCTGGCACGCCGGGGGCAGCGTGGTTCCGCTCGACTATCTGACCCCGCGCGATGTGGCAAAGGCGGTGGAGCGGTATGGCGTGACCACACTGGCCGCCGTGCCGCCGCTGTGGGTGCAGCTCGCAGAGCTTGACTGGCCGCAGGAAGCCGCTGCGAAACTGCGCCGCCTGACCAATTCTGGCGGTGCGCTGACGGTCGATCTGGTCCGGCGACTGCGCGGGCTGTTCCCTGACGCGCGGCTGTTCGCGATGTACGGTCTGACCGAGGCGTTCCGTTCCACCTTCCTCGATCCGGCGCTGATCGACAGCCATCCGACTTCGATGGGCAAGGCCATTCCCCATGCCGAGATCCTGGTGATTGGCGATGACGGCGAAGTTACTGCCGCTGGCGAGGAAGGCGAACTGGTCCATTGCGGCCCGCTGGTCGCCCAGGGCTATTGGCAGGACGCCATACGCACGGCTGAGCGGTTCAAGCCCGCGCCGGCGGCCTCACATTTTGGGGGCATGGCGGTCTGGTCGGGCGATCGGGTTAGGCGCGATGCCGATGGGCTGCTCTACTTCGTTGGGCGTCGCGATGCGATGATCAAGAGTGCCGGCAACCGGATCAGTCCGCAGGAGATCGAGGAGGCCGCCTTGGCCAGCGGTCTGGTGGCCGAAGCAGTTGCGCTGGGCATTCCCGACGAGCGGCTGGGACAGGCGGTTCACCTGATCGTCCGGGCTGCGCCTAGCATTTCAGGCGCCGAGGAAGAATTGCCGCGTATCCTCCTTAAGGAACTGCCGAATTTCATGCAGCCAAAGGTCATCCATTGGCGCCAGGCCATGCCGACCTCGCCCAATGGCAAGATCGACCGCACCGGGCTTTATCAGGAACTGGCGGCATGAAGCCGCTGGGCCCCATTCCGGCCGGCTTTGCGGCGATCGACGGCGAACTGGCGATTGCCGGGCGCAAGGCATCCGACCTTGTGGCCGAGGCCGGCGAGACCCCGCTGTTCGTCTATTCGCGCGAGCTTCTGGCCCGGCGAGTGGCGGAGCTGCGCGCGGCCATGCCGGAACGCCTCGCGATCCATTATGCCATGAAGGCCAACCCCTTTGGGCCGCTCTTGCAGGCAATGGGTGAACTGGTCGACGGGTTCGATGTCGCGTCTGGCGGCGAGCTGGCGCTGGCTATGGCTGCCGGGCTCGATCCGGCCCGGATCAGCTTTGCTGGGCCGGGCAAGCGCAATGCCGAACTGGAAGCGGCGATTTCCGCCGGGGCGACGCTCAATCTCGAATCCGAAGGCGAGCTGGATCGCGCGCTCGAACTGGCCGGCAGGCTGGGCAAAGCGCCGCGGCTGGCAATCCGGGTCAATCCCGATTTCGACCTCAAGGGATCGGGGATGAAGATGGGCGGCGGGGCCAAGCAGTTCGGGGTCGATGCCGATCGGGTCCCGGAAATGACCCGGCGGGTGATCGCCAGCGGGGCCGATTGGCGGGGTTTTCACATCTTTGCCGGTAGCCAGGCACTCGACGCGGCCGCGCTGATCGAGACCCAGGCACAAACGCTCGAGCTCGCAGCGCGCCTTGCCGAGCAGAGCGGTGCTTCATTGCCGCACTGCAACCTTGGTGGCGGGTTCGGGATTCCCTACTTTCCGGGCGATCAAACGCTTGATATTGCTGCAATAGGTTCGGCGCTGGCTGAACGGTTCGCAGCCCTGCCGGAAAGCCTGGCCGAGACGCACTTCTGCATCGAATTGGGCCGCTATCTGGTTGGCGAGGCCGGGGTCTATCTGACCCGTATCGTCGATCGCAAGGTCAGCCATGGCGAGACTTTCCTGATCGTCGATGGCGGGCTGCATCACCAGCTGGCCGCTTCGGGCAATTTCGGCACCGTGGTGCGACGCAACTATCCGGTGGCGATCGCCAGCCGTTTCGATGCGCCAGCTGAAGAGGAAGCCAACGTGGTCGGCTGCCTGTGCACCCCGCTCGATCGCCTGGCCGACAAGGGCGGCTTCCCGCGTGCTGACGTCGGCGATCTGGTCGCGGTGTTCTGTGCCGGTGCCTATGGCGCCAGCGCTAGTCCGGCCCAGTTTCTGGGGCACGGTCCGGCGCGGGAAATGCTGGTTTAACAACCCGCTGGACCAGTGTCCCGTTTCGGGACCGGCTCCGGGTGAACACACAATCTGCACATAGGGCTAACGCAATATTCACCCTTTTTAACGATAGCGGACGGTGAATAGCCGGGTCGCTGTTCGGGTAGGGCATGCCTGAACCGTGGCGCGGCAGCTTCGCGAAGGAAATGCCCGATGCCGATCAACCGTTTCTCCCGCTTCCTGGCCGGCAGCGCCATGGTCAGCCTGATGCTGACCGGTTGCGCCGGAAGCGGCAGCGGCCCGCAGTTGCCGCCGGCCAATTTCGTGGCGATGCAGGAAAATCCGGGTGAGGATTACATCATCGGCCCGCTCGACGAGCTGACCATCTTCGTCTGGCGCAATCCGGAACTGGGCGCCAAGGTGCAGGTGCGGCCCGACGGGCGGATCACCACGCCGCTGATCACCGATATGCCTGCGGTGGGCAAGACCCCCAAGATGCTGGCCGACGACATCACCCTGCAGCTTTCGCAGTACATCCAGGATCCGCTGGTTTCGGTGATCGTCAACAAGTTCGCCGGCACCTACAGCCAGCAGGTCCGGATCGTCGGCGCGACCGAAAAGCCGGCTTCGCTGCCGTACCGCGCCAACATGACCCTGCTCGACGCGATGATCTCGGTCGGCGGCCTCAGCGAATTCGCGGCCGGCAACCGGGCCAAGCTGATCCGCTTCGACAAGGCCACCGGCAAGCAGAAGGAATATTCGCTGCGCCTGGGCGACCTGCTCAAGAAGGGCGACAGCAAGGCCAACGTGATGCTGATGCCCGGTGACGTGATCATCATCCCCGAAAGCACGTTCTGAGAGAAAGGGCGGCCCTGGGGCAGGCGATGAACAATATTTACGACGAAATCCGCGCGGCGATCTATACCGTCTGGCACCGGCGCTGGCTGGCGCTGGCGGTGGCCTGGGGCGTGTGCCTGCTGGGCTGGCTGGTGGTGGGGATGATCCCCAACAGCTACGAATCCAAGGCCCGGATCTATGTGAAGCTGGAAGACGTCCTGTCCGATGTGACCGGGGTTCCGACCAGCAACAAGCGCGATATCGAACGCGTCCAGCAGACCCTGACCAGCGCGGTGAATCTGGAAAAGGTGATCCGCGGCACGCCGATCGGCGCGGAAATCACCGATCCCAAGCAGATGGAAGGCGCGATCGCCGGGCTGGGCAAGAAGATCAAGGTCGAAAGCACCAAGGACAACCTGTTCGAGATCACCGCCAACTATGGCGATGGCGGCAATTCGGATGCGGCCAATGCCAAGATCGCCCAAGCCGTAGTGCAGAAGCTGATCGACATTTTCCGCGAGGAAAACCTTGCCGGCAACCGCGGCGAAGTCAGCACTTCGCTCGACTTCATGGACCAGCAGCTGGCCCAGCGGCAGAAGGAACTCGAAGCCGCCGAGCAGAAGCGTCTGGCCTTCGAAGCGGCCAATCCGTCGCTTGCCAAGGGCGGCACCTCACCGATCCAGCGGGTTGAATCGCTGCGCGCCGAACTGCGCGGGATCGATGCCGATCTGGCGGCCGCGCAAAGCGCACTTGCCGCTATCAATGGCCAGCTGGCCGGTACGCCCAAGACCCTGGCCGGAACCTCCGCCGGCGGTGCCCGTGGCGCGCTTGGCGATGCCCAGGCCCAGCTTGCCGGCCTGCGGGCCCGCGGCCTGACCGAAAACCATCCCGACGTGATTGCCGCGCGCAACCAGGTCAACATGCTGAAGCAGGCAGCGGCCTCGGAAGGCGGTCCGGCCGGACAGCCCAATCCCGCCTACACTTCGCTCGAATCGATCCGGGCCGAGCGCCAGGCCAATGTCCAGGCGCTGACCGCACGCCGCGCCTCGGTCCAGGCCGAGCTCAGCCAGGTAACCGCTCAGCAGTTCTCCAATCCGGAGGCGCTGGCCGAACAGCAGCGGATCAACCGCGATTACGACGTGCTGAAGCAACAGTATGACAAGCTGCTGCAGGACCGCGAAGAATTGCGCCTGCGCGGCCAAGTCGAAACCGAGCATAATTCGGTCAAGTTCCAGGTAATCGACCCGCCGAGCACGCCGCGTAGCCCGGTCGCTCCCAACCGTCCGCTGCTGCTGTTCGGGGTGTTGATTGCCGGGCTTGGCGCCGGAGCTGCCGCGGCCTTTGCGCTGGGCCAGTTGCGCTCGACCTTTGCCACCACCGCAAAGCTCGAACGGACCCTGGGTCTGCCGGTGCTGGGGGCGGTCAGCCAGACCATGACCGATGCCGCGCGCGTGCTGCGCAAGAAGCGGCTGACCTATTTCTATGCTGCCACGGCTGCCCTGGGCGGGGTTTTCGTCCTGCTGCTCACGCTGGAGATGATCCAGCGCGGCATGGTGGCCTGAGGGGGATCCGATGACCAAGCAGACCAAGATCCCCGTCCCCGGCGACGAACCGGTCAAGGAAGCTTCGAGCACCCTGATCGAACGGGTCGTGCGCAACTACGACCTGGTTAAGCTGGCACCGGCGCCGATTCCGGAAAACCTGATCCCGCCGGTGGCCAAGCGCCGCCGTTATCGCCGTGCCGACGAAGTGGTCGAGGATGCCGAGGTGACCCCGGTGGCCGAACCGGCCCCCGCACCGCCGCCGCCGCCCGCTGCAGCGGCCAAGGCCGCGCCCGAGCCCGAGCCGGCTCCCGAAGTTGTCGAGCCCGAAGTGATTGCCGCGCCGCCGGTGCCGCCGTCGGTCGGCAAGGTTCCGGCTCCGGTCGCGGTTCCGGTGCGGTTCAAGGGCGAAAAGCACGGCATCAATCGCCAGCACCTGCGCGATCAGGGGCTGATCGTTCCCGAAGGCAGCGTCACCGCGCTGCTCGAGGAGTTCCGCATCGTCAAGCGGCAGCTGCTCTACAATGCCGGCCAGCTCGGCCAGCAGGGCATGGGCTCCGCCTCGCAGCGGATCCTGGTCTGCTCGCCCCATCCGGGCGAGGGCAAGAGCTTCACTTCGGTCAATCTCGCGCTGGCGATCGCTGCCGAGAAAGAAAGCGAAGTGCTGCTGGTCGATGCCGACTTTGCCAAGCCTTCGGTCCTGTCGATGCTTGGTCTGCCTGGCGGTCCCGGGTTGATGGACGCGCTGGCCAATCCCGATATCGATGTCGCCGATTGCGTGATCGGCACCGATGTTTCGGGGCTGTGGATCCTGCCCGCCGGCAGCGCCACGACTTCGGACAGCGAATATCTGTCTTCATCGCGGACTGCCGCAGTGCTCGAGCGTCTGACCCAGGGCGCGCCGCACCGTATCGTGATTTTCGATTCTCCGCCGGCGCTGGCTGCATCGCCGGCCGCGGAACTCGCCAAATATGTCGGACAGGCCGTGCTGGTGGCCCGTGCCGACCGGACCGGACAGGGTGCCCTGGAAGACGCGGTTTCGCTGCTTTCCGCCTGCCCGAACATCCAGCTCCTGCTTAACGGCGTTCACTTCAGCCCGAGCGGTCGCCGCTTCGGCTCTTACTATGGATATGGGGGATGACCATGAAGTCTCACCTCTTCAAGAACTTCGCCGCGCTTGCCGTGTGTCTGGCCGCTGGTCTGCCCGGCCTCGCCCAGGCTCAATTGCTGCCCTATGGCGACGTTGCCGCTACCGGCGACGATGTCGACAGCGGCGATGTCGACGAAGGCGATAGCGACGCGCCGAGCGCCCATGTGCGATCGAAGAAGGTCCGCGTGACGCCCTATATCGAGGCGCAGCAGGTGGTCACCGCCGAACTTTCGCCCGGCAACGAAGTGCTGACTTATACTGCCCTCGCCGCCGGGATCGACGCCAGCTTTGCCGGCCGCAACAGCGAAGGCTCGATGGCGGTGCGCTATGAGCGCCGCTTCGGCTATGGCAGCAACCGCGTGCCCGACAGCGATGTGATCAGCGGCGTGGCCCGTGGCAGCATCGCGATCGTCCCGCGCGCCTTGACCTTCGAAGCAGCGGCGATGGCCGCCCGGATGAGCGTTGAAAACAACGGTGCGACCGTGGGCGGCCATGAAGGCAGCTCCACTTCGCAGGTCTATGCCGCCTACATCGGCCCGTCGCTGCGCACCAACCTGGGCGACCTGATGGTCGAAGGCCACTACCGGTTCGGTTACAACCGCGTCGAATCCCCGGATTCGCTGGTGGTCGCGCCGGGGCAGAACCCGATCGACGTCTATGACGAAGGCACCGTCCACAACGCGCTGGTGCATGCCGGGTTCAAGGCCGGTACCGTCCTGCCAGTCGGCGTCGGGGTCGGCGCGGGCTGGAACCGCGAAGATGTCTCCAATCTCGATCAGCGCGTCGATGACAAGCACGTGCGCGGCGACATCACCATTCCGCTGGGTTCCGACCTGGCGCTGGTCGGTGGCGTCGGTTACGAGGATGTCGAGATTTCGCACCGCGATGCGCAGCGCGATACCATTACCAATCAGCCGATCATCGGCCCGGACGGGCGCTATGTCACCGACAAGAGCCAGCCGCGCCAGATCGCCTACCAGGCCGACGGGCTGATCTGGGATGCCGGCGTGATCTGGCGGCCAAGCAAGCGCACCGCGCTCGAGGCCCATATCGGGCGGCGTTACGATTCGACCAGCTATTACGGCAGCTTCGCCTATGCGCCGAACTCGCGGATGAGCCTGAATGTGTCGGTTTACGACAACGTCACCGGCTTCGGCGGACGGCTCAACAAGGCACTGGCGGAGCTTCCGAACCAGTTCGAGGCTTTCCACAATCCGCTGACCGGCGATCTTGGCACCTGCGTTGCCCCGACCAACGGGGTTCAGCAGGGGCAGGGCACCTGTCTGGGCGGTGCGCTCGGTTCGATCAACTCGGCCGTGTTCCGCGGGCGCGGAGCGATGGCAACGCTGGGGGTCAATACCGGCAACCTGCAATACGGGTTCGGTGCCGGCTATGATCGCCGCAAGTTCATCGCCGCGCCGGGCACGGTGCTGGCCAGCGCCAATGGCGTGATCGACGAGAACTACTGGGTCGCGGCTTACCTGAGCGGCCGGATCGACCGCAACTCCAGCTTCGGCACCAATGTCTGGGCCAACTGGTACCAAAGCGGAGATGCCTTGGCTGGCGATGTCAGCGCTTTGGGTGCAACGGCTGCCTATTACCGCTCGATCACCCGCAACCTCTCGGCCAGCGCGGCCGTGGGCGTCGAAGGGGTCAATCGCGAGCTGTTGCAGGACGTCTGGTCCGCCCATGCCATGGTCGGCGTGCGCTATTCGTTCTGATCGGCTCGGAAGGGAAGAAGACGATGTTCAACGATTTCTATGGACTTACCGGCCGGCCGTTCCAGCTGACTCCGGACCCGACGTTCTATTTCGAGAGCCTGACGCACCGCAAGGCGTTGTCCTACCTGTCCTATGGCCTGGCCCAGGGCGAAGGCTTCGTGGTGATCACGGGTGAGGTCGGCGCGGGTAAGTCTACCCTGGTCGCGCACCTGATGGCGACGATCGATCCGGCGCGGCTGACTGCGGCGCAGATCGTCACCAGCAAGCTTGACGGGGAAGAACTGGTCCACGTCGTTGCCCAGGCGTTCGGGCTGATCGTCGACGGGCATGACAAGGCCAGCGCGCTCGGCGCGATCGAAGCCTTCCTGCACGACGAGGCCCGCGCCGGACGGCGCTGCCTGCTGGTGGTTGACGAGAGCCAGAACTTGGCGATCGACGCGCTGGAGGAGCTGCGCATGCTCTCCAACTTCCAGCTCGGCGCGCATCCGCTGTTGCAGACGCTCCTGCTGGGCCAGCCGGAATTTCGCGACACGATCCAGGATCACCCGCAGCTCGAACAGCTGCGCCAGCGCGTGATCGCAGCCCACCACCTCGAGGCGATGGAGCTGGGCGAAGTCCAGCCCTATATCGAACACCGCCTGAAGTGCGTGGGTTGGACCGGCAATCCCAAGTTCGACCAGCGCGTCTTTACCGAGCTTTACGAAGCCTCGGGCGGGGTGCCGCGCCGGATCAACCAGATCTGCAACCGGCTGATGTTGCTTGGCGCGGTTGAACAGCGCAGCCGGATCGACGGCGCAATGCTCAGCCAGGTGCTCGAGGAACTCGAACTCGATGGCACGCTCCAGCTCAAGAAGCCCGAGCGCAAGGTCGAAGCCGCCGAGCCCGCGCCGCAGGCATTTGCCCAGCCGGCCGCTGCGCCGGTTCCGGTCGATGTCGTTGCGATGGCACAGCTTCAGGCCCTGCTGGCCGAGCGCGACGCCCAGATTGCCGAACTGCAACAGGCAGTGATCGAGCTGGCCAATGAGCGTGACGAGGTCGGCGCCGCGCCGGCTCCGGTTGCCACGGCCGACAATGCGGCGCTTGCCGCGCTGGAAGCCAAGCTGGCCGGGATCGAGACCAAGATGCTCGAGCAGGAACGCACGATCCGGCACACCCTGACCATGCTGATCGAGTGGATCGAGGCTGACGACGCCAGTCGCGCTGCGGCCTGATCGGTCGGGAGGAACTGGTTCCGATGAATCCCCCCCCGGGTCTGGTCAACGGCCTTTCGGTCGATGTCGAGGACTGGTTCCAGGTCGGTGCCTTCGAAGGGGTCATTGGCCGGGACAGGTGGGATTCGCTTGCCGACCGGGTTGACCGGAACTGCAACCTGATCCTCGAGATGTTTGCCGAGGCCGAGGTCAAGGCAACCTTCTTCACGCTCGGCTGGGTGGCGCAGCGGCACGGCGCGCTGATGCGCCGGATCGTCGATGCCGGCCACGAACTGGCCAGTCATGGCTGGGACCATGAACGCGTGTTCCGGTTCGACAAGGCAAGCTTTTCTGACGATCTCGAGCGCGCCCGCAAGGTGCTTGAGGATGCCGGCGGACAGCGCATCACCGGCTATCGCGCGCCCAGCTTCTCGATCGACGGCCGTACTCCCTGGGCCTATATGGCGCTTCAGGAGCAGGGCTTCGAATATTCCTCCTCGGTCGCGCCGATTGTCCATGATCACTATGGCTGGCGCGAAGCACCGCGTTTCGCCTTCAAGCCGCTGCCGTGGTCCAATCTGATCGAAATTCCAGTCACCACCGCCCATTTCGCTGGTCGCCGGCTGGCTGCCGGGGGAGGGGGCTTCTTCCGGGTCCTGCCCTATGGCTTTTCGCGCTGGGCGATCCGCCAGGTCAACACGGTCGATCGACGTCCGGCGGTATTCTATTTCCACCCGTGGGAGATCGACCCCGATCAGCCGCGGGTGCCCAACGCCTCAATGCGTTCGCGCGTGCGGCACTATACCAACCTGTCGGTTATGGGCGACAAGCTGAAGCTGCTGATCCGCGACTTCCAGTGGGGCCGGATGGACCTGCTGGCGCATCGCGAGGCCGCCTGCGCGGTGGATTTGGCGGCATGAACGCTCCGTTTCGTCCTGCCGCGCTGACCCTGCGCGAGGCGGATCTGCGCGATCCGAATGAGCTTTCGCGGCTTGAGAGGTTTGTAGCCGAACATCCTGAAGGTACCGCGTTTCATCGCCCGGCCTGGCTCAATGCCGTGGCGCGCGGGACCGGCAATAAGGCAGTGGCACTGGTCGCGGAGACCCGCGGCGAACTGGCAGCCTACCTGCCGTTGACCGAGGCCCATTCGCCGCTGTTCGGGCGGGTGCTGGTTTCGAGCGGCTTCGGGGTTGGTGGCGGGGTTCTTGCCAGTGATGCCAAGGCCGGCAAGGCATTGCTCGATGTGGCCGAGGAACTGGCGCTGCGCCGTTCCTGCCCGTCGATCGAATTGCGCGGCGGGCTGCTGCCCAAGGCGCGCGCGGGTTGGAAGATCCGCCACGATTCGCATTGCGGCTTTGTTGCCCCGCTGGCAGCGGACGACGAGGCGCAGCTCACCTGGATCCCGCGCAAGCAGCGCGCCGAAGTGCGCAAGGGGCTGGCCAACGATCTGGACATCGCGATCGGTTCCGGACCGGACGACCGGGCGGCGCACTATGCGGTCTATGCCGAAAGTGTCCGCAATCTTGGCACCCCGGTGTTCCCGCGCAGCCTGTTCGACGAGGTGCTCGACGCATTTGGCGAAGACGCCGACATCCTGACCGTTCGGCACCAACACAAGCCGGTGGCCAGCGTCCTTTCGTTGTACCACAAGGGTGCCGTCATGCCCTATTGGGGCGGCGGCACCTGGCACGCCCGGCGCCTGAGGGCCAATGACCGGATGTATTTCGAACTGATGCTCCACGCCCGCCGGCGCGGTTGCGACAGGTTCGACTTCGGCCGTTCCAAGACCGGCAGCGGCGCGCATGACTTCAAGAAGAACTGGGGCTTCGAACCCGAGCCGCTCGGCTATGCCAGCTGGACCGCGCCGGGCGCCGAAGCGCGCGATGCCGATCCGACCAGCGCCAGCCATTCGGCCAAGATCGAACTGTGGAAGCGGCTGCCGCTGCCGCTGGCCAACCTGGTCGGGCCGCATATTGCCCGGGGGCTGGCGTGAGTGGCGAGGTCCTGTTCCTAGCCCACCGGATGCCGTTCCCGCCTGATCGCGGGGACAAGATCCGTTCCTGCCACCTGCTGCGGCATCTGGCCTCGCTCGGCCCCGTGCATGTCGCGACCTTTGCCGAGACCGCGGCCGATCTGGCCCACGCGCCGCAACTGGCCGCGCTGGCCGCCAGCCATTGCCTGGTCAGGCGGACCAAGCCGCTGCCGCTGGCTGGGGCCGAAGCCCTGCTGCGCGGCCAACCGGTCAGCCTTACCGCGTTTCATTCGATGCGGTTAGCCGGCTATGTCGCGCAGGTCCTGCGCGAACGGCCGATCGAGGCGATCTATGTCTTCTCGGGGCAGATGGGCCAATATGTGCCGGTCTGGTTCAAGGGCCGGGTGATCCTCGATTTCGTCGATGTCGATTCGGCCAAGTTCGAGGCCTATGCCGTCGATGGCTCGGGCCCGCGCGCCTGGATCGATGGCCGCGAGGGCAGATTGCTCAAGGCCGAGGAAGCGCGGCTTGCCGCAAGGGCCGATTGCAGCCTGTTCGTTTCGCAAGAGGAAGCGGACCTGTTTCGCTCGCGGCTTTCCGGCGCTGACCGGGCAGTCCGCGATGTCAGGGCACTGCGCAACGGGATCGACAGCGAAACCTTCAACCCGGCAATCGTCGAGCCCGAGCCACGCCTGGCCGCGATGCCGGGCCTCAAGCTGATCTTCACCGGGCAGATGGACTATGCCCCTAACATCGCCGCCGCCGAGCGGGCGATCACCCGGCTGATGCCGGCGATTCGCCAGGCCTTGCCCGAGGCGAGCTTTCACGTGGTCGGGCGCAACCCGCCCGAGGCACTGACAGTCCACCACGGCCAGAACGGATGCCATGTCTGGGGCGAAGTGGCCGATATCCGCACCTGGCTGGCTGGGGCCGATATGGCACTGGTTCCGCTCGAAATCGCGCGCGGGGTTCAAAACAAGGTGCTCGAAGCCATGGCGATGGAATTGCCGGTGGTGCTGAGCCAGGGTGCCGCCACCGGCATTGCCGCCCGCGATGGCGAGCATCTGGCCGTGGCCGAAGCTGATGCCGATCTGGTGGCTCGGGTTCTGGCCCTGGCTGCCGATCGCCCGGTGGCGAAGGCCATGGGCCAGGCCGCGCGGCGCT
>CAZNII010000002.1:0-30721 GCA_964573075.1 uncultured Novosphingobium sp.
AGCCGGCCAGCTTCTCCAGCGACAGGGCATTGATGCAATACCTGAGGCCGGTCGGCGGGGGGCCATCGGGGAAGACGTGGCCCAGGTGCGCGTCGCAGACGTTGCAGGTCACCTCGACCCGGACCATCCCGTGGCTCTGGTCCATGTGATAGCCGATCACCCCGTCAGCCACCGGTGCGCCGAAGCTGGGCCAGCCGGTGCCGCTTTCGAACTTGGCGGTGCTGTCGAACAGCTCGGTCCCGCAGCAGGCGCAGGCATAGCGGCCCGGCTGGAACAGGCTGCACATCGGGTTTGAGAAGGGCCGCTCGGTCCCGGCCAGGCGGGTGACCTGGTACTGTTCGGGCGAAAGCTGCGCCCGCCATTCCTCTTCGGTCTTCTCGACCCGCCGCGGCGGGGCGTTATCCGCCCCTGCGGCCAGTGCCATCACATCGCGCCAGTCCATGGTCTACTCCCCATCAGGGAGCAACCATACCACAGGACCCGGCTGGGGGTCAGCCGTTTCCTCGCCCGTCGCGCTCGGCCAGCATCGCGACATATTGCGCCGCGGCCTGGCGATAGCCGGCTTCCTCGAGATAGACCGCAATCGCCCCATGAACCGCCTCGAACGGCAATTGCCGCCCTTCGGTCCGGTGCCCAGAGCGAATCACGTGGACCCCGAAGCGGGTCCGCACCGGATTCGGGCACAGGCTGTCCTCGGCCAATGCGAACAGCGCTTCCTCGAACGGCTGTACCATCTGCCCCGGCTGGACCTGGCCGAGGTTGCCGCCCTGCTCCTTCGAGGGGCAGGCCGAACGGGATCGGGCCAGCTCGGCAAAGCGCTCGGGGCGGGCCTGAAGTTCGCGGATCAGGGTCCGGGCATCGCCGGTGGCCAGGCCCATGGCAAAGTGGTCGGCCGGATCGGCCGCGATCAGGATATGCGCGGCCTCGACCAGCGGGGGCGAGACGAACCGTTCGGCATGGCGCTCGTAGTAGCGCCGGCAGGTTGCCTCGTCGGCCTGGGGCACGCGGATCTCGCGTTCGAGCAGGGCCTCGATCAGGGCGTCCTCATGCGCGATCTCGCGCCCTTCGGCATCCTGCATTTCCGCCGCGACGATCCCCTGCCGCGCGGCCTCGTCGAGCAGCAGCTGGCGCACGGCCAGGGCTTCCGCCGCCATGGCCCAAGCCTGCTCGGCGCTTGCCGCCGGATGGTTCTGAGCCTCGGCGGCGATGGCCTCGGGCGGGATTTCGCGTCCGCCGACGATCACCGGTTCGGCAATCATGCGGCCAGTCGCTTCGAACGGACCACCTGATAACCCGTGCGCCAGACATAGCGCACCGGTGCGCTGAGCATGTGGACCAGCCGGGTGAAGGGGAACAGGAACAGGATGGTCAGACCAAGCGCAAGGTGCGCCTTGAACACCGGGGCGACATCGCGGATCAGCTCGGCCGATCCGGCGCGGAACGTGAAGATCCCCTGCGCCCATTCCATGAACTTGACCATTTCGTGCCCGTCAAGGTGCTGGGCCGATATCGGGATCGTCGCCAGGCCCAGCGCCAACTGAACCCACAGCAGCAGGATCACCATGTTGTCGGCAAAACTCGATGCGGCGCGCACTCGGGGGTCGAAGAACCGGCGGTGGATCAGCAGCGTTGCGCCGACGATCGCCAGCACCCCGGCCACCCCGCCGGCAACCATCGCCAGCAGCTGCTTGGCCCCGTGCGGCACGCCCAGCGCATCCCAGATCGCGATCGGGGTCAGCAGGCCGCCGACATGGCCAAGGAAGATCACCAGCACGCCGAGATGGAACAGCACCGAACCGACCATCAGCTGCTTGCGGCGCAGCAGCTGGCTGGAACCGGCCCGCCACGAATAGGGTTCGCGATCATAGCGGATCACCGACCCGACTGCGAGCACGGCCAGCGCGATGTAGGGAAAGATCCCGAAAAGCAGGTGGTGGACAAAATCAGCCATGGTTGGGGCTCCTGACGGGTTCGGGAGTCTGGAAACGGGCAACGATTGCCGCAGCCTGCGGGCATTCGGCGCCGGGCGCCGCGGGAGTATCGAAGCGGATCTGCTCGTCCTCCCAGGCGGCATCGAGTTCGGCAAGGTTGTCGGGATCGTCGGGCGGGGCGATCGCGAAGGCCTCGCCCCCGGCCCCGGCCAGGTCAGCGAGGATACGCATCGGCGCGGCATAGGGAGTGGCCTTGTCTTCCAGCCGCTCGGCCAGGGCAGACAGGATCACCCCGGGTTGGGCCAGTTCCTCGACCGCCTGGGCCGGGGGCAGCACCGAGAGGTATTCGAGGAACAGCGGCAGATAATCGGGCAGTTCCCTGGCCGAGATTTCCAGCCCCTGGGCTATGTAGCGGTCGCGCAGGTCGACCATCGCCTGGCCGCGGTCGCGGCTTTCGCCGTGGACGTGTTCGAACAGGTGGAGCGACACCGCCCGCCCCCGATCGAACAGCGCGACATAGTCTTCCTGGCTGTCGAGCAGGTCCTGCCCGGCCAGCCGCTCGAACAGCGGGGTCAGCGTGGCGTGCTGCTGCGGTGAAAGCAGGCCGTCGGCGGCGAGGGCCTCGGCCAGTTCCCCGGTCCCTTGCCGCACCGCCTCGTCGGGATAGCGCAGCAGCGCCGAGAGGACACGCATGGTCAACTGCATCAGAACACCTCCGAAGGGGTCTGGAGCTTCTTGCGGGCCGGAGCGCCGAACAGGTTGGCGCTGCTGGTCCCGCCCGAACAGCCGTTGCCGAAGGAAAAGCCGCAGCCGCCCTTCTCGTCATACATGTCCTCGGCATCTTCGCGGTGTCCGCTGGGGACAACGAAGCGGTCCTCGTAATTGGCGATAGCCATCACGTGGTACATGTCCTCGATCTGGGCGCCGGTCAGGCCGACTTCGCGGGCCATGTCCTCGGCAACCACGCCGCCGACGGTCTTGGCGCGCATGTAACCGCGCATCGCCAGCATTCGTTCCAGCGCGTCGACCACCGGGGCTTCCTTGCCCGCGGTCAGCAGGTTGGCGAGGTAGCGGACCGGGATCCGCAGCGAGCGGACATCGGGCATCCCGTTGTGTGCGGCGATCTTGCCCGCGCTGGCCGCAGCGCTGATCGGCGAGAGCGGCGGCACGTACCAGACCATCGGCAGGGTGCGGTATTCGGGATGGAGCGGGAAGGCGACCTTCCATTCCATCGCCATCTTCCAGACCGGCGAACGCCGCGCGGCTTCCAGCCAGCTTTCGGGCACGCCGTCCTTGCGGGCCTGCTCGATCACCGCCGGATCGTTGGGGTCGAGGAAAATGTCGAGCTGGGCCTGGTAGAGGTCCTCGACATTCTCCGCGCTCGCCGCCGCTTCGATCCGGTCGGCGTCATAGAGCATGACGCCAAGGTAGCGGATCCGCCCGACGCAGGTTTCCGAACAGACCGTCGGTTCGCCCGCCTCGATCCGGGGATAGCAGAAGATGCACTTCTCGCTCTTGCCGGTCTTCCAGTTGAAGTAGATCTTCTTGTAGGGGCAGCCCGACACGCACATCCGCCAGCCACGGCACTTTTCCTGGTCGATCAGGACGATGCCGTCTTCCTCGCGCTTGTAGATCGAACCCGAAGGACAGGCCGCGACGCAGGTCGGGTTGAGGCAGTGCTCGCACAGCCTCGGCAGGTACATCATGAAGGTGTTCTCGAACTCGCCGTAGATCTCCTTCTGGACCCCTTCGAAGTTGTAGTCGGCCGAACGCTTGGAGAATTCCCCGCCAAGGATTTCCTCCCAGTTGGGGCCGTTCTCGATCTTCTCGATCCGTTCGCCGGTGATCAGGCTGCGCGGGCGGGCGGTCGGGAAGGCCTTCGATTCCGGAGCCGATTGCAGGTGGCCGTAATCGAAAGTGAAGGGTTCGTAGTAGTCGTCGATCTCGGGCAGGTCGGGGTTGGCGAAGATCTTCGCCAGCAGCCGCCACTTGCCACCCATCCGGGGTTGCAGGCGGCCATGCTTCAGGTCCCAGCCCCCGTTCCAGCGCTTCTGGTTTTCCCAGTCCTTGGGGAAGCCCACCCCGGGCTTCGATTCGACGTTGTTGAACCAGGCGTATTCAACGCCTTCGCGGCTGGTCCAGACGTTCTTGCAGGTGATCGAGCAGGTATGGCAGCCGATGCACTTGTCGAGGTTGAGGACCTTGCCGATCTGGGCACGGACTTTCATGCTGCGGTCTCCCCTGCGGTCAGCTCGCCTTCGAGCCAGTCGACCTTGTGAAGTTTGCGGACGATGACGAATTCGTCACGGTTGGAACCCACGGTGCCGTAGTAGTTGAACCCGTAGGCCTGCTGGACGTAGCCGCCGATCATGTGGGTGGGCTTGAGGATCGCGCGGGTCACCGAATTGTGGATCCCCCCGCGCTGGCCGGTCAGCGGCGAGCCCGGCACGTTCACGTGTTTTTCCTGGGCGTGGTACATGAACAGGGTGCCCTCCTTCATGCGCTGCGAAACCACCGCGCGGGCGACCAGCGCACCGTTGGAATTGAAGGTTTCGACCCAGTCGTTGTCTTCGATCCCGGCCTTGGCCGCGTCGAGCTCGCTCATCCAGACGATCGGCCCGCCGCGCGACAGGGTCAGCATCAGCTGGTTGTCGGTATAGGTCGAGTGGATCCCCCACTTCTGGTGCGGGGTAATGAAGTTGAGCACGACATGCGGTTGCCCTTCGGCCCGGTCGAGCATCGGCTTGACCGCCTTGGTGTCGATCGGCGGTCGATAGAGACAGAATGCCTCGCCGAAGGCCCGCATCCACTTGTGGTCCTGATAGAGCTGCTGGCGCCCGGTCAGGGTCCGCCAGGGTATCAGTTCGTGGACGTTGGTATAGCCGGCGTTGTAGCAGACGTGCTCGCTTTCCAGCCCCGACCAGGTCGGCGAGGAAATGATCTTCCTCGGCTGGGCCTGGATGTCGCGGAAGCGGATCTTCTCCTCTTCCTTGGGCCTGGCCAGGTGGGTGTGGTCGATGCCGGTGTTCTGCGACAGCGCCTCCCAGGCCTTGACCGCCACTTCGCCGTTGGTTTCCGGCGCCAGCATCAGCAGCACTTCGGCCGCATCGATCGCG
This sequence comes from uncultured Novosphingobium sp., assembly GCA_964573075.1. Classification (GTDB taxonomy): domain Bacteria; phylum Pseudomonadota; class Alphaproteobacteria; order Sphingomonadales; family Sphingomonadaceae; genus Novosphingobium. The sequence continues at coordinate 5,048 of CAZNII010000002.1, forward strand.
CTTTCGATCCGGGCCATGCCCTTGGTCGGGCCGTCCTCGTTCACCGTGCCGTTGAGCTTCCTGAGGTTCTCGACCTCATGGGCAGTGTTCCAGGCAATCCCTTTGCCGCCATTGCCGAGCTTGTCCATCAGCGGCCCCAGCGCGGTGAAGCGCTTGTAGAGGTTCGGATAGTCACGCTCGACCAGGGCGACGTTGGCCATGGTCTTGCCAGGGATCGGCTCGACCTGCCCCTGGCCCCAGTCGGCCACGTCGAAGGGCTGGGCGATCTCGCCCGGGCTGTCGTGCTGGATCGGCTGGAGCACAAGGTCGTGCTCGACCCCCAGCACTTCGGGTGCGACTTCGGAGAAGGCCCTGGCGATGCCCTTGTAGATTTCCCAATCGCTCTTCGATTCCCACACCGGATCGACCGCTGCCGAAAGCGGGTGGATAAAGGGATGCATGTCGGAGGTGTTGAGGTCGTCCTTTTCGTACCAGCTGGCAGTCGGCAGGACGATGTCCGAATAGACGCAGGTGGTGGACATGCGGAAGTCGAGCGTGACCAGCAGGTCAAGCTTGCCCTTCGGCGCCTCGTCGTGCCACTTCACCTCGCGCGGCTTCTGGTGGCCCATTTCGCCCAGGTCCTTGCCCTGGACGCCGTGGGCAGTGCCCAGCAGGTGCTTGAGGAAGTATTCGTGGCCCTTGCCCGACGAACCGAGCAGGTTCGAACGCCAGACGAACAGGTTGCGCGGCCAGTTGGCCGGATCGTCGGGATCGAAGCAGGACATCTCCAGGTCGCCCGCCTTGAGCGCCTGGACGACATAGTCCTTGGGCTCCATCCCCGATGCCTTGGCGGCCTTGCCGACTTCGAGCGGATTGGTCTTGAGCTGGGGTGCCGAGGGCAGCCAGCCCATCCGTTCGGCCCGGGCATTGTAGTCGATCAGGCTGGCATCCCAATCGCCTTCCGGCGCGGTCGGCGAGAGGATCTCGCCCACGCCCAGCGTCTCGTAGCGCCACTGATCGGTGTGGGCGTAGAAAAAACTGGTCGAGTTCATCTGGCGCGGGGGGCGGCCCCAGTCGAGCGCGAAGGCCAGCGGCAGCCAGCCGGTCTGCGGGCGCAGCTTTTCCTGCCCGACATAGTGCGACCAGCCGCCCCCCGACTGGCCCACACAACCGCACATCACCAGGAGGTTGATGATCCCCCGGTAATTCATGTCCATGTGGTACCAGTGGTTGAGCCCGGCCCCCAGGATCACCATCGACTTGCCGTTGGTGGCTTCGGCATTGGCGGCGAATTCGCGCGCCACGGTGACGATCGTATCGGCCGGAACGCCGGTGATCTTCTCTGCCCAGGCCGGCGTATAGGGCGCCGGATCGGAATATTCGCGGGCGACATGCTCGCCGCCCAGCCCTCGGTCGAGGCCATAGTTGGCGCACAGCAGGTCGAACACCGTGGCAACGAAGGCGCGGCCCTCCTTCAGCTCCAGCTCGCGCACCGGAACGCGCTTTAGCAGCACATCGGGATGGTCGGTGCCCTGGAAGTGGTCGTGCTCGCGGTTTCCGAAATAGGGGAAGCCGACCTCGACCACCTCGTCGTGGTCCTTGTCGAGGATTGCGGTCATCCGCAGCTTGACGTCGCGGCCCTTGCCATCCTTCTCCTCAAGGTTCCACTTGCCCTTCTCGCCCCAGCGGAAGCCGGCCGTGCCCGAGGGCGCGACCACTTCGTCGCTGGCCTCGTCGATCGCCACGCATTTCCATTCGGGGTTGTTGGTTTCGCCCAGCCCATCCTTGAAATCGCTGGCGCGCAGCAGACGCTCGGGAACCAGGTGGCCGTCCTTCTCAACCAGCCGGACCAGCATCGGCATGTCCGAATATTTGCGGCAATAGTCCTCGAAGTAGGGAACCTGCCGATCGAGGTGAAACTCGCGCAGGATCACGTGACCCATCGCCATTGCCAGCGCCGCGTCGGTGCCCTGCTTGGGGTTGAGCCACAGGTCGGCGAACTTGGTCGCCTCGGCATAGTCAGGGCTGACCACCGCAACCTTTGTGCCGCGATAGCGCGCCTCGGTCATGAAGTGGGCATCGGGGGTGCGCGTCTGCGGGACGTTCGATCCCCACATCATCAGGAAGCCCGAATTGTACCAGTCGGCGCTTTCGGGAACGTCGGTCTGTTCGCCCCAGGTCATCGGGCTCGACGGCGGCAGATCGCAGTACCAGTCGTAGAACGACATGCAGGTCCCGCCGAGCAGCGAGAGATAGCGCGAACCGGCGGCATAGGAGACCATCGACATGGCCGGGATCGGGCTGAACCCGATCACCCGGTCAGGGCCCCAGGTCTTCGCCGTATAGGCATTGGCCGCAGCGATGATCTCGTTGACCTCGTCCCAGGTCGAACGGACGAAGCCGCCATGGCCGCGGATCGCGGTATAGCTCTTGCGCTTGTCCGGATCGGCCTGGATCGAGGCCCAGGCCGCGACCGGAGGGAGGTTCTTCCTTGCCTCGCGCCACAGCCTGACCAGCCGCTTCCTGACCAGCGGGTATTTGAGCCGCTGGGCGGAGTAGATGTACCATGAGTAGCTCGCCCCGCGCGGGCAGCCGCGCGGCTCGTGATTGGGTAGTTCGGGACGGGTACGGGGATAGTCGGTCTGCTGGGTTTCCCAGGTGATGATCCCGCCCTTGACGTAGATCTTCCAGCTGCACGATCCGGTGCAGTTCACCCCGTGGGTGGACCGCACGATCTTGTCGTGCTGCCAGCGTTTCCGATAGCCGTCTTCCCAGTCACGGGCCTCGGCTGTGGTCACCCCGTGGCCGTCGGAGAACTTCTCCTTGGCCTGGGTGAAGAAGGTGAGGCGGTCGAGCAAGTGGCTCATGGTTTCAGGCTCCGGTAGCGGTGGCAGGAGTGGAAGGGGCGCGGCCGCGCTCCACATCGTGGAGCAGGCCGCCGCGCCGGGTGTAGGCCCACCAGGTCAGCGCCGCGCAGCTCGCGTAGAAGACCAGAAAGCCATAGAGCGCGGCATGGGGCGTGCCGGTGGCGCTGATCGACATCCCGAACGAACGCGGGATGAAGAATGCGCCATAGGCGGCGATTGCCGAAGTGAAGCCGACAATTGCGGCCGATTCCTTTTCAGCCTGGCGCGTGCGCTGCACGCTGTCCAATTCGGGCATCAGCCGTGGCACTTCCTGACGCATGATGTTGGGGATCATCTGGAAGGTCGAGGCATTGCCGATGCCGGTGACGAAGAACATGAAGACGAACATCGACAGGAAGCCGGTGAAGTCCTTGGCATTGAGGAAATGGATCACTCCCAGCGTGCCGATCATCATGCCCAGGAACACCCAGAAGGTAACCCGCGCACCGCCCCAGCGGTCGGAGACCCAGCCGGTCGCCGCGCGGCTGATCGCGCCGACCAGCGGCCCGAGGAAGACGTACTTCAGCACGTTGACATCGGGGAACTGGCTCTTGGCGAGCAACGGCAGGCCGGCCGAAAAGCCGATGAACGAACCGAAGGTGCCGGTGTAGAGCCAGCACATCAGCCAGTTGTGCTTGCGCTGGAAGATCACCGCCTGTTCGGCAAAGCTGGCCTTGGCATCGGCAATGTCGTTCATTCCGAACCAGGCAAGCAGAGTGCTGACCATGATGAACGGCACCCAGATGAAGCCGGCGTTCTGCAGCCACAGCTGCCCGCCTTCCTTGGTTGCCTGGGCATCGCCGCCGATCGCGCCGAACACGCCGGCGGTGATCACCAGCGGCACGACATATTGCATCACCGATACGCCCAGGTTGCCCAGCCCCGCGTTGATCGCCAGGGCGTGACCCTTCTTCGCCTTGGGGAAGAAGAAGCCGATGTTCGACATCGAGGAGGCAAAGTTGCCGCCGCCGAAGCCGCACAGCAGCGCCAGCACCAGGAAGATGAAGTAGGGGGTATTGGGATCCTGCACGGCATAGCCGATCCCGAAGGCCGGGATCAGCAGCGAAGCGGTCGACAGCGTGGTCCACAGCCGTCCGCCGAAGATCGGCACCATGAAGGAATAGAAGATCCGGAAGGTCGCCCCCGACAGGCCCGGCAGCGCGGCCAGCCAGAACAGCTGGTCGGTGGTATAGTCGAAGCCGATGAGGGGCAGCTTGGCGACCACCACCGACCAGACCATCCAGACCGAGAAGGCCAGCAGCAGCGCTGGGATCGAGAGATAGAGGTTGCGATTGGCGATCTTCTGGCCGGTTTCCTCCCAGAAGGCCGAATCCTCGGGCCGCCAGTCGATCAGCACCTTGGACTTGACCGCATGTTCGGCATGGGTCTCGGCGTCGTGGATTCCCGCCATTTCGGGGAACTGCGGCAGCGAGCGGGTATCGATGCCCGCGGCCTTCTGTTCCATCTGGCGGATCGCGAAATGCATCCAGCCCAGCGCCACCGCGACCAGCGCGAACAGCACCATGAAGCAACTGGTCCAGATCCCGGTAAGGTCACTGACCGCGCCGAACACGATCGGCAGGACGAAGCCGCCCAGACCGCCGACCAGCCCGACCAGCCCGCCGACCGAGCCGACGTGGTCGGGATAGTAGACCGGGATGTGCTTGTAGACCGCGGCCTTGCCCAGCGACATGAAGAAGCCGAGCACGAAGATCGTGATTACGAAGGGCACCAGGCTCATCGAGGTGGCGAAGTGGATGTCGCCCTTGATCCCGTGGATGACATAGTCGGTCGACGGGTAGGACAACATGAACAGGCACAGCATCGACACGCCGAAAGTGGCGTACATGATCTTGCGCGCGCCATACCGGTCAGACAGCACGCCGCCATAGGCGCGGAAAATCGAAGCGGAGAGCGAGAAGGTGGCAGCCAGCATGCCCGCGACCTTCACATCGACGTCATAGACCCCGATCAGGTACTTGGGCAGCCACAGCGCCAGCGCGACGAAGGCCCCGAAGACGAAGAAGTAATAGAGCGAGAAGCGCCAGACCTGCTCATTCCTGAGCGGTTCGAGCTGTTCCATCAGGCCCTTGGGCTTTTCCCCGCTGACCTTGCGCGCGGCCAGATCGGGATCGTCCTTGGCAAACAGGAAGAACAGCACTGCGGTTGCGGCCAGCGCAACGGCCCAGATCTGCGCCACGGCCTGCCAGCCCATCGCCACCATCACCCACGGGGCGACGAACTTGGTGACCGCCGCACCGACGTTGCCCATGCCGAAGAAACCCAGGGCCGAGCCCTGCTTTTCCTGCGGATACCATTTGGAGACATAGGCGATGCCGACGGCAAAGCCGCCGCCCGCCATGCCCAGCCCGAGGGCTGCCAGCAACATCATCGGATAAGTCGTCGCGTGGCTCAGCAAGACAGTCGATACCGCCGATGCCAGCATGGTCAACGCAAAGACGATCCGCCCGCCGTACTGGTCGGTCCAGACCCCCAGGAACAGCCGGACCAGCGATCCGGTCAGGATCGGCGTGCCGACAAGCAAGCCGAACTGGGTATCGTTGAGACCAAGCTCCTTCTTGATCTCGATCCCGATGATCGCAAAGATCGTCCAGACCGCGAAGCAGATGGTGAAGGCGAAGGTCGAGAGCCCGAGGGCCCTGTTCTGTTCACCGGAGCTGACTGTTTGCTGTAATGGCATGACACGTCCCGCCTGTTTGGTTTGATGTGCAGCAAGCCATGAACCCGGCAATGGCAATAAGCTTGATCGGGATCAAAAATTCCGGTCCGCCGCATGGAAACGGAAATCAGCCTGATTTGGCCCAGGATTCGGGCTAAGACAGATCAAGTCTTTGATTGATGTGCATCAAGCGAGGCGCTAGACAGGAGCTCCCTTTTGGCGGAGTGATACTCAACCGTGCGTCCTGGTGAAAAACCTGAAATTGCCCACCTGCCCCTGTTTCGGGAAATGCAGGAAGAACAACGCGAAAGGATCTTTTCGGGGTCGTTCCTGCAAGTCTTTCCGCCGCAGTTGACGCTGTTCGAACTGGGCCAGCATCCGGACTTCCTGCATGTTCTGGTCGATGGCCTGGTCGAGCTCTATTCGACCAGCGCCGGGCGCGACACGACCATGCGGATCGTCGAACCGGTGACCAGCTTCATCCTCGCCGCGGTGGTAACTGACATGCCCTATCTGATGTCGGCGCGCACGCTTTCCTCATCGCGGATCCTGCTGGTCCCGGCCGCGCTGGTGCGCGAAGTGGTCAAGCAGGATTGCGCGCTGATGCAGGCGACGATGCGCGAACTGGCGCTGGCCTATCGCGACCTGGTCAGGGCCCTGACCGACATGAAGCTGCGCCAGTCGGCCGAGCGGCTGGGCAATCTGGTGCTGCAGCAGGAACGCCGGCAGGGCGGCAAGGGCACGGTCCAGCTCCGCGCCGAAAAGCGGCTGCTGGCCTCGCTCTTGGGAATGACCCCGGAAAACCTCTCGCGCGCCTTCGGCGTGCTGGGCCAGCACGGACTGGACGTCGAAGGTTCGCACATCAGGATCACCGACCGGGCCGCGCTTGAGCTGTTCGCCCGGCCCGACCCGGTCAAGGATGACGAATAGCAGCCCCGTTCAGAACTTCGCTTCGACCTGGAACCAGAACTTGGTCGTATCGGTGGCAAAGGCGCTCGCCTCGTAGCGGGCAACCTTGGCGGTCAGCGTGACCTTCTTGTGCACCGGATAGCTGACCAGCGCATCCCATTCGCTGCCGTAGTCGATCCCGAGCCGGGTCGAGTTGTAATCGTGCCACGCCCCGCGCAGCGTCAGCCCGGCAAGCGCCCCCTTGCCGGGTACCTTGAAAGCGACGTCGGCATAGATGTCGCGCAGGCCGTTGGCCGGAGTGGTGAGGAACTTGTCGGCCCAGCCGTTGAAGGCGTGGAGCGTGGCGAGCGGGGTCTGCAAGGCCACGCTGCCATTGCCTTCCAGCGATTCGAAGCCGGCCTTGGCGGTCACCGGCCCCAGCTTCACGCCCGGCTCGAACATCCAGTAGTTCAGCGCGTAGCGGTTCGGGTTGACCCCGTAATCCTGCTGGCGAGCATACTCTGCGGCATAGAGCAGGGTGGTGCCCTTGCCGACCGGCAGCTCGCCAGCCATCCGCACGCCCAGGGTTCGCGAGCTAGAGGCCGGATTAGAGGGGATATCCAGCCAATAGCCGTAGCCCGAAAGCGTACCGACGTTGTTGATCGAGTAGGAAGCGCGCAGCCCGTGAATGTCGGTGTCGCGCCAGATGCCCTGTGCAGAATCCGGGCCGAACACCCGGTTGACCCGCCAGGCATAGAAGTAGTCGAGGCTTGCGCCCTTGAACGGCTTGGTCGAGATCTTGGCCGCGTCAAGCGTCTGGTCGTTCTGACGCCAGCCGACCGAACCAATCCAGCGCTGATTATCGTAGTTGACCGCCTGGCGGCCCGCAGTGACTTCGAACCCGGCATGCGGCTTCCAGCGCAGATAAGCCTGGTTGAGCAGGACGTCGGACGGATCGGCGACAATCGGGTAGGCAACCTTGCCGTTGACCGTATCGTTGTAGCTGTCATCGCCCAGCACGACGATTGCCTCGCCCTCAATCACGGCGGAAAAGCCATGCCATTCGGCGGTCCTGACCCCGGCGCGGACCCTCAGAGTCGAAGCGGTGGCATCGTTGGGCAGGCCGGCCTGATCGACCAGTTCGAGCCGGTAACGGATATCGGCATAGGGCGTGAGCGGATCGGCCTTGGCCCCTTCGGCCCAGGCGGGGGTGGCAGCAAGCGCAAGGATCAACGCGGTTCCGAGTTTGAAAACTTGATTCATGTTTTTCGCGATAGCCAAATATTGGGATAGGTAATTGACAGAAGTCAAGCATTCGCCAGACCGAAGCCGACAATGCGATTTGGACGGGCAGACAGCCCGCGCGATTCCTGCCAGATGGTGAGCCAATGCAGATCCTGTTCGCCGCCCCGCACCGCCTGCCATTCCTGACCGGATCGGCCAACCTCGTGCTGCTTGCGCTGTGGTGGCTGGCCCGGCTGTTGCAGCTCCACCTCGGCTGGCCGGCCTTGCCGCAGGGCGCCCTGCCCCCGGCGCTCTACCATGCCCCGGCCATGCTGTTCCTGGGCTTTGCCCCGTTCATATTCGGCTTTCTGATGACCGTGTTTCCGCGCTGGATGGGCTTCCCCGATCTTGCAGCGCGCCGGTTCGGCCCGGCCGCGGTGCTGCTCGCCGCGGGCAGCCTGATCGCCCAGACGTCGCTATGGAGCGGGATCGATGCGGTCCTGCCGGTTAGCCTGAGCCTGGTCGCTGTCGGCTGGGGGCTTGGCCTCGCCAGCCTGGCCGGGGTCGCCCTGACCAATTCGCGGGCGGGCAAGCCCCGCTGCGTGCATGCCATCTCGGCGCTGGCCGCGCTGGCGCTGGGGCTGGGCGCATTGCTGCTGGTGATAGCTGCGCTGCTGGCGCGGCGCGCCGACCTGCTGCCGCTCGCCAACCGGATCGCGATCTCCGGCTTCCTGCTGCCGGTGTTCCTGACCGTCGCCCACCGGATGGTGCCGTTCTTCGCCGGCACGGTCGTTCCCGGCTACGAGCGCTGGCGGCCGGACTGGCTGCTGGCCCTGCTCTGGGCATTGCTGTTGGCGGCATTGGCCGGGCAGACCGGAGGGATCGGCTGGCTGGCCGCCGCCGCCAACCTTGGCCTGGCCCTGACCACACTGGCCATGGCCTGGAAATGGTGGCCGCGCGCGCCCGGTCCGGGGCTGCTGATGGTGCTGTTCTGGGGCTTGGCCTGGGCTCCGCCGGGCTTTGCCCTGGCCGCGCTGGCAACTCGGTTTCCCGAACTGGGCCGGGCCCCGGACCATGCCCTGCTGATCGGCCTGTGCGGCAGCTTGCTGGTGGCCATGGTCACCCGTGTCACCCATGGCCATTCGGGTCGGCCGCTCGCGATGTCGATGGTCGCCTGGAATGCCTTTGCCGGCCTCCAGTTGGCGACCGGATTGCGGCTGGCAGCAGCCCTGCAGCTGGAGAACGGCGCGCTGCTGCTGGCGGCGGCGACGATGTTCCTGCTGGGTCTTGCGCCATGGTGCCTGCGCCACGCCGCGATCTATCTGCGCCCCCGGCTGGACGGCAAGCCCGGGTGATCCGCCCTTGTCCGGCCAGCCCGCTTTACGCTAGGCTGAAGCCAGAGAGGGGACACGATGCTGGACGCCGAACAGGTCATCCGGTCGTCCGCATTGCTGCGTGGCGCTTCGGAAGCAGTCATTGCCAGTGTCGCCGGGATCGCCCGGCTGCGCCATTACCCGCGCGGCACCACCCTGTTCCTCCAGGGCGAGCGGGCCGAGGCCTTCGGAATCGTCGCCAAGGGCTGGATCAAGCTGTTCCGGGTTTCCGCCAGTGGCAAGGAGGCGGTTGTCCGGGTCTTCTCCGCCGGAGAGACCTTTGGCGAAGCGGTCGCCTTGCGTGGCGCGGCCTTCCCGGTCAGCGCCGAGGCAGCAACCGACTGCGCGGTGCTGTGGCTCGATTCAGCGCGGCTGATGGCGCTGTTGCAGGACGAGCCGGCAATCGCCGTGTCGATCCTCGCCTCGACCTTCGTCCACCTGCACGAACTGGTCGGCCAGATCGAACAGCTCAAGTCGCAGAATGGTGCCCAGCGGGTGGCGAGCTTCCTTGCCGGGCTGAGCAAGGCCGACACCGGCGCCGAGACCGTGACCCTGCCCTATGACAAGATGCTGGTCGCGGCGCAGTTGGGAATCAAGCCGGAAAGCCTCTCGCGGGCCTTCGTGCGGCTGCGCGACGAAGGGGTGACGATCCGCCAGAACGAGGCCCACATTGCCGATGTCGCGGCACTGCGGGCCTATTCCGAAGCCGACCCGGCCGATGCCTGGGCCCGAAGGGTCTAGCGCAGCAGATAAAGCCCGAGCAGCAGCGCGAACAGCAGCGCCAGCACCAGGTCGAACCCGCGCTGCCAGGCCGGGGCGCGGAACAGTCCCATGTAGCAGCTGAGGATCAGCCGCGCCTTCAGCCCGCAAAGCAGCAGGATCGCCGCCCCGGCGACATGCCCCGGCTGCTCCGACATTATGGTAACTGCCGCGCTGAGCGCGACCAGCGCCAGCCAGGTCCGCAGCAGAGGGTCGGAAAGCGCGATCATGGCAGCAGGTAGATCACCGGGAACAGCACCACCCAGACCATATCGACCATGTGCCAGAAGGCGACTCCGGTTTCGGCATTGCCGTGGCTGGGCCAGCGCCCGACCAGCGCGAGGATTGCGATTCCAGCCGCGACATGTGCGGCGTGAAATCCGGTCAGCAGGTAATAGAAAGTGAAGAACGCGCCGTCTTCCATCCCGAGTCCCAGTTCGGCAAGACCCGAATATTCCCAGGCCTTGACCGTCAGGAAGGCCAGCCCGAGCAGCCCCGCGCCGAGCAATGCCCGCCGGGCCGGCGCCACTTGCCCGGCCTCGATCCACCGCACCGCCAGCGCGGCCAACCAGCCCGATGTCACCAGCGCCATGGTGTTGATCCCCGCCGCGATCGGGTGAAGCTGACCGGCGGCCGAGGCAAAGCCCGCAGGATCGCCGGCGCGGACCGCCAGAAAGGCAACCATACCGGCGCCGAAAACCAGCAGTTCGGACAGGATCAGCACCCACATCATCAGGTCGCCCGGCGGGCGCAACGGCTGGCCGGCAGCGGCAGTCATTGCAGCACCAGTTGCCGGTAGATCCGGGGCAACACCTCGGTCAGGTGGTCGGCGTGCGGGACCAGGGCATAGCCGCCCCGCCCGAACAGCCGGGGAAACCAGCTCTTGCCGTCGCGATCAATGGTGATCCCGAACACCGCGTGGCCCGCCCGGCGCGCCTCGCGCACGGCCATGGCCGAATCCTCGATCCCATGCCGTCCCTCATAGTGATCAAGGTCGTTGGGCTTGCCGTCGGTGATCACCAACAGCAGCCGACGCTTGCGCCCCTGGCGGGCAAGACCAGTGCTGGCATGGCGGATCGCCGCGCCCAGCCGGGTGTAGAAGCCGGGCCTTAGCGAGGCGATCCGGGCCTCGATTCCCGGCCCCATCGGCTCGGCGAAGTCCTTGAGCGAAAGCAGGAACACCCGGTCGCGCCTCAACGAGGAAAAGGCATTGATCGCGCAGGCATCGCCGCAGGCATCAATCCCCCAGGCGAGCGCGGTCAGCGCTTCGCGGGCAATGTCGATCACTGCCCGTCCGGTCACCGCGCTTTCGGTCGAGCGTGAGGCGTCGAACAGGATCGAGACCGCCAGGTCGCGCTGTTCCGGGCGGAGTTGCCGCCAGACCCGGTCGTTGCCCTGACCGGTTGCGGCAAGGTCGCCTGCCGCGCGGATCGCGGCATCGGTATCGAGCTCCTCTCCGTCAAGCTGCCCGCCGGCCCACTGCCGCGCCGGGCGCAGCGCCTCGAACTGGCGGCGCACCGAGCGGATCCGGCGCTGGGCAGCGGGATCGAGCGCCAGCTCAGCGCCTTCGGTCGCTTCCTGCCGGCTGGCCAGCACCCGCACATGGCGGGGCAGATAGGTCCCGGCCCGGCAGTCCCATTCGGGATAGACGAATGCCCCGGACAGGGCTTCGCGATCGGCATCCTCGGGGGCAAGATCGAGGTGGAGCTTGATCCGGGTGGCCGGGGCCTTGCTGACCTGGCCGAGGCCGATCTCGTCCTGATCGTCGGCGGCCTTCCTGGCATCGTCGTTTTCGTCATCCTCGACCCGGCGGTTGAGGTTGAGGAACTCGGCCCAGCTGAGGATCGCCTCGAAACGGTGGAGGATCAGGCTGTCCTTGCGTTCGGCCTGATCCGCCCGGTGGCGACGGGCGCGCTTGGGGCTGCCTTCGCCTTCCTCCGGCGTGCCGACAGTCTCGCGGGTTTCCACTCCTTCGCCGGGGGCGGACAGGGCCATAACCCGGAGGTCAAGCCACATCGGCACCGGCTGATAGGGCCGGTAGCGCAAGGGAGCGGGAGGCACGGCGGAGAAATCGCCGCATTCGATCGCCGCCAGCATCGCCTCGCCCTGTGCGCAAAGCGGCGCGGGATCGCCCAGCAGGTGGCGGACCACCCGCTCCAGCGCCAGCTCCAGCGCCGGCAGCCGGCCGCGCCGCCGTTCGCCCAGGCAGGCCCGCGCAAGTTCGGCCTGGAGCGGGGCGAGCCCCGGCGCCTCGGCCAGCGCCGCAGCGGTCATCGAGCTGACCGTACGCAGGGCCAGCAGATCGGCGCGGAGCGGGTCGGCTTCATCGGCCGGCGGCCCGGCGTGGGCTGCACAGGCAGTGAGCCAAAGGTAGAGCGCGCCATTGGCTTCGCGCGCCGGCAGGGCCGCAAGGCTTTGCGGCAGCCGCAGCACCCCGCCATCGAAGCTCGCCCGCGGAACGCTTTCCACCGCAGCGCCCAGGCTGCGCTTCCAGCCGAGGCGGTGATGGCTGGTCTCTTCGGCAGCGGCGCGGATCTCCACCGACTGGGCCCCGCCCAGCCCGCGAAAGAACACGCCCAGGCGCTGCGCGACTTGCTCCAGCTCGACCTCGGCCTCGGGGTAACGCGGCGGTGCGTCGATCCGGCTGGCAAAGCGGTGCCACAGTGTGCCGATCGCCTCTTCGGGTTCCCACGGGGCGATTCCCGCCATCGTGCTGCCTTCAGCCGAACACGGCGGCGACCAGGTCGGTCAGCCCGCGCTTGACTTCCTCGTCGTCGGTCAGGGGCTCGATCATCGCGGCGCGGATTGCCCGGTCCAGCGGCATCCCCTGAGCGATCAGCGTTGCGGCATAGACCACCAGCCGGGTCGATACGCCTTCCTCCAGATCCTGCCCCTTGAGGCCGCGCAACTTGCCCGCAAGCCGTACCAGCGAACGCACCCGCGGCTCGTCCAGCCCGCTTTCGCGGATCACCACCGGCACTTCGTGTTCGGGCAGCGGGAAGTCGAAGTCGAGACTGAGGAAACGCTGGCGGGTGCTGGGCTTGAGCGTCTTGAGGATGTTCTGATAACCGGGGTTGTAGCTGGCCACCAGCATGAAGCCAGGAGCGGCCTCAAGCTCCTCGCCGGTCCGGTCGATCGGCAGGATCCGGCGGTCATCGGTCAACGGGTGGAGCACCACGGTCACGTCCTTGCGCGCTTCGACCACCTCGTCGAGATAGCAGATCGCCCCTTCGCGGACCGCGCGGGTCAGTGGCCCGTCAACCCAAACCGTTTCTCCGCCCTTGAGCAGATAGCGGCCGATCAGATCGGCGGCGGAAAGATCGTCATGGCAGGCAACGGTATAGAGCTTGCGGCCGAGCCGCGCCGCCATATGCGATACAAAGCGGGTCTTGCCGCAGCCGGTCGGCCCCTTGAGCAGCAGTGGCAGGCCGCGAGCATGGGCCATGGCGAAGACATCGCACTCGTCGCCCTGCGGCAGATAGAACGGGAGGGCGGCATCGACCGCCCCCCCGACTTGGTCCCGCAAGCCGTGCATGGCCTATTCGGCCGGCACAGCCTGGGCCGATCCGGGCGCGATCATTTCGCGCCGGGGCACCAGGACGGCGTAGATGTAGAGCAGCGCTCCCAGCACCACGGCCAGGCCCGAGCCGAACCGCATGGCATAGAAGATCCAGAGCTGCTCCTGCACTTCCATGTAGTTCATGCCCATCACCCGTTGCAGGTGGGTCTGCACCGCACCGGCGAAGGTCAGGGTGAAGGTCATGAACACCATGCCCCCGCTCATCAGCCAGAACGAGGCCATGTTGAGCACCTGGTTATAGGGATCGCGCCCCTTCAGCATCGGCATTGCATAGCTGAACATTGCCAGGTTGAGGCTGACATAGGCCCCGAAGAACGCCAGGTGCCCGTGCGCCGCGGTGATCTGGGTGCCGTGGGTGTAGTAGTTCACCGGGTGCAGCGTGTGCATGAAGCCCCAGACCCCCGCCCCGAAGAAGGCCAGCGTGGCGCAGCCCAGGCTCCACAGCAGCGCCGCCTTGTTGGCATGATCGCGCCGGCCCTTCCAGACCATGATGAAGGCAAAGGCCATCATCGCGAAGAAGGGAATCACTTCAAGTGAAGAGAAGATCGATCCGATCCACTGCCAGTGCGGGGGAGTGCCGATCCAGTAGTAGTGGTGCCCGGTCCCGAGAATCCCCGAAAACAGCGAAGTGGCGACGATCACGTAGAGCCACTTTTCCACCACTTCGCGGTCGACGCCGGTCAGCTTGAGCATCAGGAACGCGAGGATCGCGGCCATGATCAGCTCCCAGGTTCCTTCGACCCAGAGGTGCACCACGAACCACCAGTACTGCTTGTCCAGCGCCAGATTGCCGGGGTTGTAGAAGGCGAACAGGAAGCACAGCGCCAGCCCCCACAGACCCAGCAGCAGGATGTTCGAAATCGCCGTCTTGCGTCCTTTCAGGACCGTCATGGTCAGGTTGTAGAGGAAGATCAGCGCAGCAACGACGATCCCGACCTTGACCCACAGCGGCTGCTCGAGAAACTCGCGCCCCTGTTTGCCGAGAAGCATGTTCCCCTCGAAGGCATTGGTGACATAGGTCAACACCGCGCCCAGCGTACCCACCACCAGGATCAGCAACTGGAGGTAGGCCAGCTTGGGTGAATGGATCTCCTGCCCGGTTTCTTCCGGGACGAGGAAATAGGCGCAGCCCATGAACCCGGTGAGCAGCCAGACGATCAGCGCGTTCGAATGGAGCATACGCGCCACGTTGAACGGCAAGAGGTCCGACAGGAAGTTGGGATCGACATAGATCCAGCCCAGCAGCAGCCCGGCCGAGACCTGGATTGCGAACAGCGCAATCGCCACCAGGAAGTAGGCGAGCGCGATTTTCTGTGTCTGATATTTCATCGCTCTATCCTCCTCAGCCCGATTTCTTCGGCGGCCAGTTCTGGGTGCGGATCGTGTTGGTCCACATCAGGAAGTCGGTCAGTTCGCCGTATTGCTGGTCGTTGAGATGGAATTGCGGCATCTGCCGGCGGCCCTTGATCCCGGTTGGCTGGGCATCCATCCAGCCCTTGAGCGCCGCCTTGGCGGCTTCGCGGTCGTTCTCGACCCCCCAGCGCGTCATGACGTTGCCCAGTTCCGGGGCAAAATAGGCACCTTCACCCAGCAGGGTGTGGCAGTTGATGCAGCCCTTCTCTTCCCAGATGCGCTTGCCCGCCACCACGCTGGGCGTGAGGGCTGCGGCATTGGTCGAGGTGTTGACGATGTAGGAGTGGCTTTGCGCCACCAGCCCGATGAAGATCAGCAGGAAGAACACCGTTCCCCCGTAGAAGATGTTCCGGGCCATGCTTTTGGTCATGATTTCGCTCATGAGCGCCCCCTTTGCTGTCGTTATGCGACGCGCGAAGGAGGCTAGGCCCGCCCCTGGGGCAGTGCCTTAACGAAAGTCAAGCGCTGCCCCCGCCGGTTCAGGCGGGGGAATGCGAGGCAGCAAACGAGTTCTCAGATCGTGATACAGAGGTACTTCAGCTCGACGTATTCATCGATCCCGTACTTCGATCCCTCGCGCCCCAGGCCCGATTGCTTGACCCCGCCGAACGGGGCCACCTCGGTGCTGAGGATCCCCGAATTGACGCAGACCATCCCGCTCTCGATCGCTTCGGCCACCCGCCAGACCCGGCTGAGGTTCTGCGAGTAGAAATAGCTCGCCAGGCCGAATTCGGTATCGTTGGCCATGGCGATCGCCTGTTCCTCGGTCTCGAAGCGGATCACCGGGGCGAGCGGGCCGAAGGTTTCCTCGCTGGCGACCGCCATGTCCTGGGTGACCCCGGCCAGCACGGTCGGCTGGAAGAAGGTTCCGCCCAGCTCATGCCGGCTACCCCCGGTCAGCACCCGGGCGCCCTTGGCCAGGGCATCGGCGACGTGCTCCTCGACCTTGGCGACGGCATTGGCATCGATCAGCGGGCCCTGTTCGGTCCCGGCCTCGAGCCCGTTGCCGACCTTGAGCGCGGCGGCCGCCTTGGCCAGCTTCTCGACGAATTCGTCATAGACCCCGGCCTGGACATAGAGCCGGTTGGTGCAGACACAGGTCTGGCCCGAATTGCGGTACTTGCTGGCCATGGCCCCGGCCACCGCGGCATCGACATCGGCATCGTCGAAGACGATGAACGGCGCGTTGCCGCCCAGTTCGAGGCTGAGCTTCTTGATGGTATCGGCGCTCTGCCGCATCAGCAGGCGGCCGATCTCGGTCGATCCGGTGAAGCTCAGTTTGCGGACCACCGGGTTCGAAGTCATCTCTCCGCCGATCGCGCTGGCGCTGCCGGTGACGACCGAAAGGATGCCCTTGGGAATCCCGGCCTGTTCGGCCAGCACCGCCAGGGCGAGCGCCGAATAGGGGGTCTGCGCCGCCGGCTTGATCACCATCGGGCAACCCGCCGCCAGCGCCGGACCGGCCTTGCGTGTGATCATCGCATTGGGGAAATTCCACGGGGTGATCGCCGCGGTCACCCCGATCGGCTGCTTGAGCACGACGATCCGCTTGTCGGCCAGGTGCCCGGGAATGACGTCGCCATAGAGCCGCTTGCCCTCTTCGGCGAACCATTCGATGAAGCTCGCGCCATAGGCGATTTCGCCGCGCGCTTCGGCCAGGCTCTTGCCCTGCTCCATGGTCAGGATCCGGGCGAGTTCCTCCTGGTTGGCCATCATCAGGTCGAACCACTTGCGCAGGATCGCCGCGCGTTCCTTGGCGGTCTTGGCCCGCCAGGCCGGCATCGCCGCTTCGGCCGCTTCGATCGCCCGCCGAGTCTCGTCCGCGCCGCATTTGGGCACGGTGCCAAGTACCTCTCCGGTCGCCGGGTTGGTCACCGCGATGGTCGCGCCGCTATCGGCATTGACCCATTCGCCGGCGATGTAGCACTGCTCGCGCAGCAGGGGGGAAATGGTCATGTCCGGCCCTTCCTCACAGTGCCTGAAGCGCCGGCAGCGCTTCGTCGAGCGACTTGCGGATGATCCCGACCAGCTCGTCGATTTCGGCGTGGCTGATGGTCAGCGGCGGGCACATCACGATGGTGTCGCGGATCCCGCGGACCATCAGCCCGTTGGCGATGCACAGGTCGCGCACGATCGGCCCGGCGTTGCCTTCGGCCCCGCCCCAGCGCTTGTTGGTGCCCGGTTCGGCGACGATCTCGACCGCGCCGATCAGCCCGACCGAGCGCGCTTCGCCGACCAGCGGGTGATCGGCCAGCGTGGCGAGCGCCTTGGCAAGGTAGGGGCCGGTATCGGTGCGAGTCCGTTCGACCAGGCCCTCGCGCTCGATGATCTCGATATTGCGCAGCGCCACGGCGGCGGCGACCGGGTGGCCCGAATAGGTGAAGCCGTGGACGAAATCGCCCCCGGTCTTGAGCACTTCGACGATATCGCTGGAAACCGCGACTGCGCTGATCGGGAGATAGCCCGATGACAGGCCCTTGGCCATCGGCACCAGATCGGGGGTGAAGCCATAGGTCTGGTGGCCGAACCATTCGCCGGTGCGCCCGAACCCGCAGATCACCTCGTCCGCCACCAGCAGGATGCCGTACTTGCGGCAGATCGCCTCCACCTCCTGCCAATAGCCCGGCGGCGGCAGGATCACCCCGCCCGCGCCCTGAACCGGCTCGCCGATGAAGGCGGCAACGTTTTCGGGGCCGACCGCCAGGATCCGCTCCTCGATCGCCCGCGCGCAGTCCTTGCCGAACTGGACCGGATCAGTGCCAAACCCTTCGCCGAACCAGTAGGGCTGGCGGACATGCTCGACCCCGGGAATCGGCAGGTCGCCCTGCTCGTGCATGAACTTCATGCCGCCCAGGCTGACCCCAGCCACGGTGCTGCCGTGGTAGGCGTTCCAGCGGCTGATGAAGACCTTGCGCTGGGGCTCGCCCTTGAGCTTCCAGTAGTGGCGGACCATCCGGAACACGGTGTCGTTGGCTTCGCTGCCCGAGGCATTGAAGAACACGTGCTGCAGCTTGCCCCCGGTCAGCCCGGCGATCTTCTGCGCCAGCAGCACGGTCGGCGGGGTCACGGTCTTGAAGAAGGTGTTGTAAAACGGCAGTTCCTGCATCTGCTCGTAAGCGACGTCGGCCAGTTCCTTGCGGCCATAGCCGACATTGACGCACCACAGCCCGGCCATGCCATCGAGGATGCGGTTGCCTTCGCCGTCGTGGATGTAGCAGCCTTCGGCATGGGTGACGATGCGGCTGCCGCCCATGTCCTCGATCAGCTTGTAATCCTGTTGCGCCGGCAGGTGGTGGGCAACGTCAAGGCGCTTCAATTCGGCGATATCGTAATTGCGGGGCATGGTTCTTCTCCCTTGGATCTGGCTGTGAAACTGGCGTGCGGAACGGGCACGCGGGCTTCAGGGAGAAAAGCCGATCCGCGCGAGAAAGCGGTTGGTGCGGGTAACGCGGGTATTCATGCTTCGCCCCGCATAGCATGGCCAAGCAGGCGGAAGAAGGCCGCGCTGTCCGCATTGCGGGCGGCATCCCATTCGGGGTGCCACTGGACCGCGATCACCGGGGCGCCATTGGGGCGGGCCGAAAAGCCCTCGACCAGTCCGTCTGGCGCGCGGGCCTCGACTTCAAGCCCGGGAGCGAGCTGGCCGACGCCCTGGAAATGAACCGAATTGACCGTCAGTTCTTGCTTGCCAAGCGCCCGGGCCAGCATCCCGCCTTCGCTCAGCGTTACCGGGTGGAGATGATCGAACATCGCATCGAACGATACCCCGTCGGGCGCATGGTGGCGCAGCAGCTCGTCGCTGGCCGAGGTATCGCGGCGCAGCGTGCCGCCCAGCGCAACGTTGATTTCCTGGAAACCGCGGCAGATCCCGAACACCGGGCGCCCGGCGTCGATCATCCGGTTGACCAGCGACAGCGCGATCGCATCGCGGCCCGGATCGAACGGACCTTCCCCGCCTTCATCCTCATAATGATGCGGCTCGACGTTCGACGGGCTGCCGGTGAGCAGCACCCCGTCGAGCCTTCCGGCCACTTCGGCCGCGCTCATCAGATCGGGCAGCGAGGGCACGATCAGCGCGGCGACATCGGCATGGACCATCGCCGAGCGGATATAGCGTTCCATCACCGCCTGCGCGGGTTCGGTGCCGACCGTGCGCTGGCAGGCGATCACGCCAAGGACGGGGCGGGTGGTCATCTGCCGCAATCCTTTCCAGCATCGTCACCCTGAACTCGTTTCAGGGTCCATCCATCGGTTCGCCCCGCGATCGCGTTGCCATACCGGACCGCGCCATCGGCTTGCGCACCGCGCCGATGGGCCACCGGCACAATGGACCCTGAAACGAGTTCAGGGTGACGGAGCAGGGAGGCGGGGCGGCGCATTTTTCTAGTGCTTCATCATCACGTGGCGCGTGGTCATGTAATGCTCGAGGCAATAGACTGAAAGGTCCGAGCCGTAACCCGAGCTCTTGACCCCGCCGTGGGGCATTTCGGTGACGTTCACCGAATGGGTGTTGATCCAGGTCACCCCGTATTCGAGCTGCGCGGCGAATTGCGCGGCCTTGCCGACATCGCGGGTCCAGACCGACGAGGCGAGCCCGTATTCGCAATCGTTGGCCCAGGCCAGCGCCTGTTCGTCGGCATCGAAGCGGGTGACCGAGACGACCGGGCCGAACACTTCCTTCTGGACGATCTCGTCATTGTGGCGCGCGCCGGCCAGCAGGGTCGGGGCATAGTAGAAACCGGGGCGGTCGGGGGCATAGCCGCCGGTCACCACTTCGGCGGGGGTATCGGCGGCGGCACGGGCGACGAAGCCGTCGACCCGGTCGCGCTGGCGCGCGGTGATCAGCGGACCCAGCGCGGTTGATGCATCCTCGGGATCGCCGATCCGGATCGCCTCGACCGCGGCCTGGAGTTCGGCGACCAGCCGGTCGTGGATCGAGGCGTGGGCATAGACCCGGCAGGCCGCGGTGCAATCCTGCCCGGCGTTGTAATAGCCGCCCTCGGCAATCGCCTCGACCGCGGCGGCGATATCGGCATCGCCCAGGACGATCACCGGGGCCTTGCCGCCCAGCTCGAAATGGGTCCGCTTGATCGTCGGCGCCACGGCCTCAAGGATCTTGCGCCCGGTCGAAACATCGCCGGTCAGCGAAACCATCCGCACCCGGGGATGGGCGACTAGCCGCGCGCCGACATTCTGGCCATTGCCGGTGACCACGTTGACCACCCCTTCGGGCAGGAATTCGGCGCAAACCTCGGCCAGCCGCAGCGCGGACAGCGGAGTGTGTTCGCTGGGCTTGAGCACCACCGCGTTGCCGGCGGCGATCACCGGGGCGATCTTCCAGCTGGCCATCATCAGCGGATAGTTCCACGGCGCGATCCCGACGCAGACCCCCAGCGGATCGCGCCGCAGCATCGAGGTGAAGCCCGGGCGGTATTCCCCCGCCGGCACCCCCGGCACGGTCCGCGCCGCCCCGGCGAAAAAGCGGAACACATCGACCGTGTTGCCGACATCGACCGCCCTGGCCGTGCCCAGCGGCTTGCCGCAATTGGTCATCTCGATCCGGGCGAATTCATCAGCCAGGCTCTCGATCCGGTCGGCGATCTGCAGCATCCGCCGCGCGCGTTCCTTGGGCGGCATCTTCGACCAGACGGCAAAGCCGGCCTCGGCCGCGGTCACGGCTTCATCAACCTGGGCCCGGCTGGCGCTGGCGATCGAGGCGATCTCCTGCCCGGTGGCGGGGTTGAACACCGGCTCGGGCGCCTCGACGCCATCGAGCCCCTGGCCGGCAATGAACTGGCCGCGCGGTTCGAACATGGGAAATCCTGCCTTCTCTGGTTGGACCCGATGCTTAGGCCGGGCCGTCGGCGGGGTGAAATACGAAATGGAAAGCGATGGCCATCGGAAAAGCCGATGGCCGCCGGATCAGCTCAGCAGCACTACCGGGCTGTCGGCCCGCCAGTGCATCGAGACCCTATCGTCCCAGGTGAAGTCTTCCTGATCGTGGCGCGACAGGTTGGGCCGCGAAACGCGGATTACCGCGCCGTTATCGAGCTTGATCTCGTAAAGCGTGATGTCGCCCAGATAGCTCATCCCCTTGATCACCCCGCGGGCCAGGTTGTGGCCTTCGGGGGCGTCCTGCGCGGCGGCGCGGATCGCCTTGCCCTCGCCCGGCACGTGGAGATAGATCTTCTCCGGTCGCAGCGCGACCCAGACATCGGCGCCGTGCGGCCCGGTCACCCCGTGGTTGAGATAGACCGGCCCCAGCCCCGGACAATCGACCGCCGCGCGATCGGGCTCGTCCAGCGTCAGCTTGCCTTCGAACAGGTTCACCGAGCCAACGAAATCGGCGACGAAGCGGTTGGCGGGATATTCGTAGAGATCGGACGGCGTCGCCAGCTGGGCCACCTCGCCCTTGTTCATCACCGCGATCCGCCCGGCCATCGACAAGGCTTCGTCCTGATCGTGGGTGACGGTCACGAAGGTGATCCCGACCTCGTCCTGCAACTCGCTCAGTTCGAACTGCATCTGCGCGCGCAGCTTGGCATCGAGCGCCGAGAGCGGCTCGTCGAGCAGCAGCACCTTGGGCCGCATCACCAGGCTGCGGGCGAGCGCGACGCGCTGGCGCTGGCCGCCCGACATCTGATCAGGCATGCGATCCTCGAACCCGCCGAGGCTGACCAGTTGCAGCGCCTCGCGGACCCGTTCCTCGCGCTCGCCCCGGCCGACCCCGGCGATCTTCAGGCCATAGCCGACATTGTCCGCCACGCTCATGTGCGGGAACACGGCATAGGACTGGAACACCATGTTGACCGGGCGCTTGTTGGGCGGGATCCCGGCCATGTCCTGTCCGTCGATCAGGATCTGGCCTTCGGTCGGCAGCTCGAACCCGGCGATCATCCGCAGCAGCGTGGTCTTGCCGCAGCCCGACGGGCCGAGCAGCACGAAGAACTCGCCCTCGTTGATGTCGAGGCTGACATTGTCGACCGCGGCCACCTTGCCGAAGCGCTTGGTGACGTTGCGGATCTGGATGATGGGCTTGGCGTCGGACATGTCAGTGGGTTTCCGCGATGCCCTTCACCCCTTGCAGCTTGAGCGCAACGGCGGTGAGGGCGATGGTGAGCAGGATCAGGATGGTCGAGGCGGCGTTGACCTCGGGCGTGACCGAGAAGCGGACCATCGAATAGACCTTGACCGGGAAGGTGATCGTATCGGGTCCGCTGGTGAAGAAGGTGATCACGAAATCGTCGAGGCTGAGCGTGAAGGCCAGCAGCGCCCCGGCGATCAGCCCCGGCTTCATGTGCGGCAGCAGGATGTCGCGGAAGGTCTGCCATTCGCTGGCGCCGAGGTCCTTGGCCGCCTCTTCCTGTTCGCGGTTGAAGCTGGCCATCCGGCTGCGCACCACCATCGCCACGAACGGAAAGCAGAAGGTGATGTGGGCAATGGTGATCGCCGAGAGGTTGAGCGGCCAGGGCAGCCCGGTCGGCCAGTCGATCTTGGCGAAGAAGATCAGCATCGCCACGCCCATGCAGATTTCGGGAACGATGATCGGCAGGCTCATCACCCCTTCGACCGCCCCCTTCATCGGAAAGCGGAAGCGCCACAGCATCACCCCGGCCAGCGCCCCCAGCACCACGCTGAACACCGTTGCCAAGAGTGCGATGGTCAGCGAATTGCCCAGCGCCTCGACCAGCGAGGCATTGTTCAGCGCCTTTTCGTAGTACTTGAGGGTGAAACCCTTCCACACCGCGTTGCGCTTGGAATCGTTGAAGCTGAACACCATCAGCACGATCAGCGGGGCGTAGAGGAACAGCAGCGTCGCCCCAACCCACAGCCGCATCCAGGTCTTGCGGGTATATTCCAGCGGCGCGATCGGCCGGCGCCTGAACAGGGCCATCACACCGCCCCCTTCTTGCGATCGCCGCGCAGCGACTGGATCGCGACCAGCACGAACATCGCATAGATCAGCAGGAACGACAGCGCTGCGCCGAACGGCCAGTCGTTGGCGCGCTTGAACTGGCGCTCGATCACGTTGGCGATCATCTGGCTGTCGGTCCCGCCCATCAGGTCGGGGGTCAGGTAGGCCCCCAGCGCCGGGATCAGCGTGATCATCACCCCCGCGGCGATGCCGGGTGCCGCCAGCGGCACGACGATCCGGGTCAGGGTCTTGAAATGGCCCGCGCCCAGATCGAGGCTGGCCTCGATCAGCGACTTGTCGAGCCGGTCGAGCGCGGAATAGAGCGGCAGGACCATGAACGGCAGGTGGACATAGACCAGCCCCAGCACCACCGCGAAATTGTTGTAGAGCAGCTGGACCGGGGTCCAGGCCTCAAGCGGCTGGAGGCCGACCAGGGTCTTGAGCCAGCTCGCCCCTTCCCACAGCGCGCCCAGCCCGCGGTTGGCATAACCGTTGGAACCCATCAGCATCATCAGCGCATAGGTGCGGATCAACAGGTTGGTCCAGAACGGCAGCATGATCCCCAGCAGCAGCCAGGGGCGCCACTTCTCGCTGGCAAAGGTGATCGCCATGGCAACCGGAAAGCCGATGATCAGGCAGATCAGCGTGACCAGCGCGGCAACCGCCAGGCTCTTCCCGAAGATCGAGAGATAGAGCCAGTCGGTCGCGCGCTTGTAGTTGTCCAGCGTGCCGGTGATGGCGATGTCGGCCGGCCCGGCATTCTGGCCGAAGCTGTAAAGCCAGACGATCGCCATCGGCACCAGGAAGAACAGCACCAGCCACAGGATCGGCGCGCTCGCGATCGCCGCGAACGGACGCTTGTGTTCCTTCCAGTTCTCCAGCGCCACGGATCAGGACGCCCGGACGCGGGTGAAGGCCTCCTCGTAGAGCGGCTGCATGTCGGGCCGGTACTTGGCATATTCGCACTTGGCGAGCTGCTCGGCCGCCGGGAAGATCACCGGGTTGTTCTTGTAATCGTCCGGCATCAGCGCCTTGGCCGCCGCGTTCGGGGTGGGATAGAGGATCGTTTCGGTAATCTTCTTGCCGGCCTCGGCATCGAGCAGATAGTTGATGAAGGCATGGGCGTTCTTGGGACGCGGGGCGCCCTTGGGAATGCACAGGTTGTCGGAATTCAGCTGGCTGCCTTCCTTGGGCAGGACGAAGCCGATATCGTCGTCCTCGGCCATGATCTGGGCGATGTCGCCATTGTATTCCAGCACCACGTCGACCTCGCCCTTGAGCAGCAGGTCCTGGCCGTTGTCCTCGTGGAACGCCTTGATGTTGGGCTTCTGCTTGATCATCATCGCCTCGATGATCTTGATATCGTCCTTGGTCAGTTCGTTGACCGACTTGCCCAGGTACTTGCCATAGAGGCGGAACATGTCGCCGGCTTCGGACAGCACGGCGATCCGGCCCTTGTACTCGTCGCTGTCGAACAGCACCTTCCAGCTGTCGGGTACCGCTTTCACTTTCGACTTGCGATAGCCGATCCCCAGCGTCAGCCAGGTATAGGGCATCGAGTGCTTGCGCTTGGGATCGTAGGCAACGTCCTGGTATTCGGGCGCGACGTTCTTGAAATTGGGGATCTGCGCATGGTCGAGCGGCATCAGCATGTCGGCCGCGGCCATCCGCTCGACGAAATCGTTCGACGGCACGATCACGTCATAGCCGGCATTGCCCGCGCGCAGCTTGGCGAACAGTTCGTCGTTGCTGGCAAACAGGGTCATGTTGACCGCGGCCCCGCCGGCGGCCTGGAAATCGGCCAGGGTGGTTTCGCCGATGTAGGTATCCCAGTTGTAGAAGTTGAGCTTGGGCTCTTCCCCGGTCGGGGCGATCTTCGTCGCGCCGCCGGCCGCGGCCTTTTCTTCCTTCTTGCCGCAGGCCGCCAGCCCGCCCAGGCTGATCCCGATCGCCGCCACCCCCAGCGATTGCAGCAGCGAACGCCGGCCAAGGCGCAGGTTACCCGTGTTTTCCAGATCGCTCATCGCACCACCCTTTTCCTGTTTCTTGCCCTCTCGACTCCGCCGCCGATGCTAGCGCCCGCCGCGCGCTTGCCAAGCCGGGAAGCGGGGAGAATGCCCGCTCTTGCGCAGCGGGCCAGTCGATTATACGAAGCGATAGCTATCGAAAAAACCGATGAACATCACATTTCGCCAGATCCGCTACTTTATCGCCGTGGCCGAGGCGCGCTCGGTCTCGGGTGGGTCGAGCGCGGTCGGCATTTCGCAAAGCGCGGTGACCGACGCGATCCGCACGCTTGAGCTGGAAACCGGGGTCACCCTGTTCCACCGCCATGCCAAGGGCGTGACCCTGACCCGCGAGGGGCACCAGTTCCTGCGCCACGCCCGCTCGATCATCGGCGCGATCGCCGACATGGCCGGGGGTGTCGGCGCCGACCAGGACCAGACCGAGGGCCGCGTGACGATCGGCGTCACCCCGGTGGTGACCGGCTATTTCCTGACCGACCTGCTCAGCCGGTTCCGCAAGCTGTTTCCCCGGATCGAGATCAGCCTGGTCGAGGACAAGCGCCGCCACATCGAACACATGCTGGTCGGCGGCGAGCTCGACCTGGCGCTGCTGATCGTCTCCAACCTGGAAGAACGCAGCGCGATCGACCACGAAGTGCTGCTGCGCAGCGAATGCCGCGCCTGGCTGGCCCCCAGCCACCCGCTGTCCGATGTGGACGGGCTGGCGCTGGCCGACCTGGAGAACGAACCGATCGTCTCGCTCCAGCTCGACGAGCTGGAGGGGCTGATCGACGGGATCTGGAGCAAGTTCGACCATCCCCCGCGGGTCGCCTGGCGGACCAGCAGCATGGAAGGCGTGCGCAGCCTGGTCGGCACGGCCGCCGGGATCACCCTGCTGCCCGATCTGGTCTATCGCCCCTGGAGCCTCGACGGCGACCGGATCATCGCCAA
>CAZNII010000002.1:30821-35581 GCA_964573075.1 uncultured Novosphingobium sp.
GCGAGCACCGCCGCGACCGCGAGGTAGGGGTTGGCGTCGGCCCCGCAGATGCGGTGTTCGACATGGCGCGAAGCCGGTGAGCCGGCCGGCACCCGCAGGCTGACGGTGCGGTTGTTGACCCCCCAGGTCGCCGCGACCGGGGCATAGGAATTGGCCTTGAAGCGGCGGAACGAGTTGGCGTTGGGGGCAAAGATCGCCATCGATTCCGCCAGGCAAGCCTTCATCCCGCCGATCGCGTGGCGCAGCAGTTCGGTCCCTTCCGGATCTTCGCTGGCGAAGGCGTTGTTGCCTTGCCTGTCGGCCATCGAGATGTGGAGGTGCATGCCGCTGCCGGCGGTTTCGGCGAACGGCTTGGCCATGAAGGTCGCTTCCATGCCGTGGGCCACCGCGACGCCCTTGACCAGCCGCTTGTACATGATCGCATCGTCGGTCGCGCGCAGTGCATCGGGCTTGTGGCGCAGGGTGAATTCGAACTGCCCGGGGGCATATTCGGAAATCCCGCTTTCCAGCGGCAGCCCCTGTTCGTCGCAGGCGGTGTAGAGATCGTCGAAGAACGGCTGGAGGTCTTCCATCTCGCGCAGGCCATAGACCTGGATGTCGCTCGAGCGGTGCCCGGTGACCATCCCGCGCGCCGGCACCGGCCGCCCGTCTTCCAGATCGCAGAGATAGAATTCGAGCTCGACCGCGACCACCGGGGTCAGCCCCAGCTCGCCCAGGCCGTCGATCACCTTGCCCAGCACGTGGCGCGGGTCGAGATCGTTGGGCGTGCCGTCCAGCTCGTAAAAGCTGGTCAGGAACTGGGCGTGGTTCTCACCCAGCCACGGCGCGCGGACCAGCGTGCCGGGGACCGGATAGACATAGCGGTCGGCATCGCCGTCTTCCCAGACCAGCCCGGTCTCCTCGCAATCGCGCCCGGTAATGTCGACCACCAGCACCGATCCGGGCAGGAACCGCCCGCTTTGATAGACCGCCTTCACCTCGTGCTGGCGCAGCCGCTTGCCGCGCGGGACGCCGCAGATGTTGGTGAAGATGATGTCGATCGCATCGACTTCGGGATTGGCCGCGAAGAAATCCTCGGCCTCCTGAAGCAGGGCGCGGCGGTTCGAGGCTTGGGCAGGCTGGGTCATGATGGTCATCCGATCAGGGTCTGGAGGCAGTCATCCAGGACATTGGCAAGGCGGTCAACCTGGGCACTGGT
Source organism: uncultured Novosphingobium sp. (assembly GCA_964573075.1). Classification (GTDB taxonomy): domain Bacteria; phylum Pseudomonadota; class Alphaproteobacteria; order Sphingomonadales; family Sphingomonadaceae; genus Novosphingobium. The sequence goes on from CAZNII010000002.1 coordinate 32,020, forward strand.
GGTGGCCGGGCTGACCAGGGTCATGTTGTGGAACGGCGCGATCAGCACGCCGCGGTTGATCAGGTAGAGGTGCAGCGCGTGTTCCAGCGCGCCGTGCATCTTGGCCCGGGCCTCAGTGCCGTTGCGCGCCGGAGCGGGATCGCAGATGAATTCGCCGCGGCTGCCGATGTGGGTGACGTGCCAATCGAGCCCGCGCCCGGCGATTACCGCCCGCAGCTTTGCGGCAAGCTCGGCAGCCAGCGGCAGCATGTGATCGTAGGCGGCGGTGGTCATCACCTCGGTCAGGCAGGCGCGCATCGCCGCCAGAGCCAAGGCATTGGCGGACAGCGTCGTGCCGATCCCGGAATGGCCCTTTTCGCCCTCCTCGCGGCACTGTTCCATCCGCGCGGCGACCTCTTCGGAAAAGCCGTAGACCGCGCAGGGCACCCCGCCGGCGACCGGCTTGCCCAGCACGAACATGTCGGGCAGCGGGCCGTAAGTGCCGGTATGGCCGCCGTACCCGGTCGAGATCGTGTGGGTCTCGTCCCAGACCAGCAGAGTGTCGTAGCGCGCGGTCAGCTGGCGCAGCGCGGTGAGGTAGCCGGGATCGGGCAGGACCATGCCGACATTGGTCATCGCCGGTTCGGCCAGCACGCAGGCAACGTCGCCCTTGGCCAGCGCCGCTTCGAGCGCGGCGAGATCGTTGAATTCGATCACCACGGTGTGCGCCCGCACATCATAGACCTGGCCGACCAGGCTGCGGCGCAGTTCGGGCACCCCATCGCGCAGATCGACGAACACATCGTCGACCGCGCCGTGATAGCAGCCGTTGAACACCAGCACCTTGTCGCGGCCGGTGATCCCCCGGGCCCAGCGGATCACCGCCCGGTTGGCCTCGCTGGCGCTGCTGGTCACCTGCCAGAACGGCAGCTTGAACCGCTTGGCCAGCTCGTCCGCCACCACCACCGCGTCTTCGGTCGGCAGCATGTAGGTCAGCCCGCGCGTGCCCTGCCGGGCCAGCGCCTCGGCCACCGCCGGCGGGGAATGACCGAACATCGATCCGGTATCGCCCAGACAGAAATCGTCATAGCGGTGCCCGTCGACGTCCCAAAGCTCGGCGCCCACCGCCTTGTCGGCGAACAGCGGAAAGGGCGTGCCCCAGTCGAGCATCCAGTGGAACGGCACCCCGCGGTGCCAATGGCGCGCGGCCTCTTTCGCCAGCGCGGCCGAGCGCGGGTTGGCTTCGGCATAGCGGGCCTGTTCGGCGGCGATCATCGCGGCAATCGACTGGTCGGAAATCACAGGCGGTCCCTCAAGGCGTAATAGAGCATCCCGGCGACGTAGAGCGGATGGCGCAGCAGCGGTCCGCCCGGGAACGGCCGGCCCGGCAGGTGGGCAAACAGGTCGAACCGCTCGGCGGTGCCTTGCATTGCCTCGGCGATCAGCTGGCCGGCCAGCGTGGTCAGCAGCACCCCATGCCCGGACCAGCCATGGGCGAAGAAGCTCTCGCCGATCCGCCCGAAATGCGGCAGCCGGTTGAGCGTCACCCCGACCAGCCCGCCCCAGGCATGGTCGATCCCGACGCCCTGCAGCTGTGGAAATACCTGCTCCAGATAGGGCCGGACAAAGCCTTCGACATCGGCCGGAGGGCGCGGGCTGTACTTCTCGCCGCCGCCGAAGATCAGGCGGTGATCGGCGCTGAGGCGGTAGTAGTTGAGCACGAACTTGCTGTCGCTGACCGCCGCGCCCGACGGGATCAGCGCGCGCGCCCCTTCCTCGCCCAGCGGCACGGTGGCGACGTTGTAGTTGGCGACCGGCATGGTCATCGCACCGAGTTTCGGCTCGAGCGCGCCGATGAAGGCATCGCAGGCCAGCACCCCGAAGCGGGCGGTCACCTTGCCCTGCGCGGTACGGGCCATGACCGGTCCCTTGTGGTCCATTGCAGTGACCGTACTGTGCTCGTGGATCCGCACCCCGGCGGCGAGCGCTGCACTGGCCAGCCCGAGCGCATAGTTGAGCGGGTGGATATGCCCGCCGGCCGCATCGAAGAAGCCGCCATGGTAAAGCGGGCTGGCAACATATTCGCCAACCGCCCCAGCCGCGACCACCCGCGCGCTGTTGTAGCCGAGCAGCCGCTCCAGCACTTCCAGCTCGCGCTTCATGTCCTCGAGATGCGCCGGTTTCGCGGCGGCGTGGAAATGGCCGTGGCGCAGGTCGCAGGCGATGCCGTGCCGCGCAATCCGGCCCTTCACCAGGTCTCCGGCGGTACTGGCGAGGCCGACCAGCCGCCGCGCCAGATCATCGCCGAACCGCTCGGCCAGGTCCGCCGCGCCCCAGCGCATCCCCGGGATCATCTGCCCGCCATTCCGCCCCGAAGCCCCCCAGCCGATCCGGTTGGCTTCGAGCAGGATCACACTGTACCCGGCCTCGGCCGCGTGGAGCGCCGCCGACAGCCCGGTAAACCCGCCGCCGACCACCACCACATCGGCGCTGGCATCGCCGGCGAGGGCGGTTTGGTCTGGAAACGGATTGGCGGTGGCCGCGTAGTACGACGGCGCGTGGGGTTCCACGATTACACCTTCAGCAGCAGGTGTTCGCGTTCCCACGAGGAGATCACCGACTGGTAGGCGTAAAGCTCGGCATCCTTGATCGCCCAGAAGATCTCGAAGAACTCCTCGCCCAGCAGGGTCTTGACCGGCTTGCACTGGTAAAACCGGTCCAGCGCCGCTTCCAGCGTGCGCGGCAGGGTGCGGGCGCGGTTGTAGGCGTTGCCTTCGAGCATCTTGGGCGGAACCATCCGCTCGACCATCCCGACATAGCCGCAGATCAGCGAGGCGGCGATCGCCAGGTAGGGGTTGGCATCGGCCCCGGCCAGGCGGTTTTCCACCCGGCGGTCCTTGGATTCGGAGACCGGCACGCGGAACCCGCACGAGCGGTTGTCGCTGCCCCAGTGGACGTTGATCGGCGCCGCCGTATCGGGACGCATCCGCCGGAACGAGTTCACGTTGGGCGCGACCAGCGGTAGGATCTGCGGCATCAGCCGCACCAGCCCGGCGACATGGCTGCGGAACAAGGCGGTTTCCTTGCCATTCGCGGTTGAAAAGACGTTGCGCCCGGTATCCGCGCTCAGCACCGACTGGTGGATGTGCATCGCACTGCCGGGCTGGTCGGCCATCGGCTTTGCCATGAATGTGGCATAGACCCCATGTTCGAGCGCCACCTGCCGCACGATCCGCTTGAACAGCAGCACCTGATCGGCCAGCGCCAGCGGATCGCCGTGGATGAAGTTCACTTCGAGCTGGGCAGCCCCGGCCTCGTGAATCATCGTGTCGATGTTCAGCTCGGCCTTTTCGCACCAGTCATAGATCTGCTCGATGATGTCTTCGTATTCGCTCAGCGCCTCGAGCCCGAAGGCCTCGCTGGCGGTCTCGGCCCGGCCCGAGCGGCCCGGCGGCGGGGTGAGCGGAAAGTCGGCGTCGAGGTTCTTCGAAACCAGATAGAATTCGGCTTCGGGTGCAATCACCGGCTGCCAGCCCTTGGCCTCGTACAGCGCCAGCACCTTCTTCAGGATCTGACGCGGGGC
>CAZNII010000002.1:35681-37627 GCA_964573075.1 uncultured Novosphingobium sp.
GCGGGCAGCACCTTGCCGCGCTGGATCCCGTTCATGTCCGGGACGATGCATTCCACCTCGCTGATCCCGCGGTCCCTGATCCAGCTGGCGATGTCGATCGACATGGTTGTTCTCTTCAAGGTTGGGAGCGGACCGGCGGTGCGCCCGCCCGCTCCCGCTCTGTCAGAAGCTCTTCTTGAGCGATACCACGACTGTGGGATCGCCGGCAGTGGTATAGGAACGGGCCGTATCGACATAGTCTGCCGATGCCGTGAAGCCCGAACCCAGATCAAAGCTGGCGCCGATCAGCCAGTCACGCTTGGCATCGCCGAAAGCGCCGTCCTCGATCCCGAACTGGCCATGCAGCGAAAGCGGGCCGTCGCCGATCGGCAGTTCGCCGGCGATGTAGACATAAGTGTTGTCGAGGCCGCCGATATTGTCCTGCCTGGGGGCATAGGCCACCCCGACCTTGACGTCCGCTGGGCCGACCTTGGTCCCCACCGCGCCGTAGAATTCGACGTAGTTGAACGAGCCGTTGCCCGGGTACTGGTAATAGATCACCCCGGCATCGAGGTTGACCGCGCCGACATCGGTCGAAAAGCCGGCGGTCCAGTCGATTTCGACATCGTCGGCGCTGCCGGTGCCAAGATCGACGTTGGATACCCAGGCCGAGGCGTAGAGGCCGGATTCATGCTCGATCGAAAGCGACGCGGTCACTTCGGGATCCTTGCCCGACAGCGAGATGCCGCGGAAGCGATAGTCGCTGAATACCCCGACTTCGGCCGAGATGTCGATCGGGCCGGATGCTTCCTCGTCGGCCTCTTCGGCATGGGCCACGCCCGGCAGCGCGGCAAGCGGCATGACCATCGCGGCCGCCGCCATCAATCTGGTGAACTTCATGGCAGTTCCCTCATTCCCTGTGGCTCTTGTTCTTGCCGGTCCTGCCCGGCCTCGGCGGCCTTTTGCGGCCATCTGCGACCCGAAGCGACTGCGGACATTCCCCTGCACGACCGACACTGGCCGGTTTCATGCAACAAAGCCAATGGGATTTGCCGCAGCTATGGCTATCGGCTTTTCCGATAGCCCTGCCCGATGCGAACCGAATAGCTTCACGCGGCGGGCACACCTATCAAGGCCCGGCCTGCGTCCACTCGTGCCGCGACCAAACGGAAAGCGATTACCATGCCCAGCAATGCCGAACTTCAGGCCCGCCGCGAACAGGCCGTCCCGCGCGGGGTTTCGACCATGCACCCGCGCTTTGTCGAACGCGCGCTCAACGCCGAGCTGTGGGACGTCGAAGGCAACCGCTACATCGATTTCGCCAGCGGGATCGCGGTGCTCAACACCGGGCACAACCACCCGCGGGTGATTGCCGCGGTCAAGGAACAGATGGACCGGTTCACCCACACCTCGTTCCAGGTGAACCCCTACCGCGCCTATATCGAGCTGGCCGAACGGCTCAACGCGATCGCCCCGACCGGCCAGCCATCGAAGACGATCTTCGTCACCACCGGGGCCGAGGCGGTCGAGAACGCGATCAAGATCGCCCGGGCCCATACCCGGCGCAAGGCGGTGATCGCGTTCAAGGGCGGGTTCCACGGCCGGACCATGATGGGCATGGCGCTGACCGGCAAGGTCCAGCCCTACAAGGCCGGGTTCGGCCCCTTCCCCGGCGATGTCTGGCACGTGCCCTTCCCGATCGAATACCACGGGGTCAGCGAAGCGCAGAGCCTTGCCGCGCTCGACAGCCTGTTCAAGGCCGATGTCGATCCGGCCGACGTTGCCGCGATCATCATCGAGCCGGTCCAGGGCGAAGGCGGGTTCTATCAGGCCTCGGCCAGCTTCATGGCCGCCCTGCGCGCGCTGTGCGACGAACACGGCATGCTGCTGATCGCCGACGAGATCCAGACCGGCTTTGCCCGCACCGGCAGGATGTTCGGGATCGAGCACAGCGGCGTCCGGCCCGA
>CAZNII010000002.1:37727-58507 GCA_964573075.1 uncultured Novosphingobium sp.
GCTTTGCCCGCACCGGCAGGATGTTCGGGATCGAGCACAGCGGCGTCCGGCCCGATCTGATGACGATCGCCAAGTCGATGGCCGGCGGCTTTGCCATTGCCGGAGTGGTCGGCAAGGCCGAGATCATGGACGCCCCCGCCCCGGGCGGACTGGGCGGCACCTATGGCGGCCCGCCGATGGCCTGCGCGGCGGGCCTCGCGGTGCTCGACGTGATCGCCGAAGAACGGCTGTGCGAACGCGCCGAGGCGATCGGTACCCTGATCAAGACCCGCCTCACCGACCTCAAACGCAGCAATTCGCTGTCCTGCATCGGCGACGTGCGCGGCCCGGGCGCGATGATCGCGCTCGAGCTGGTGAAGGGCGGAGATGCCGACCAGCCCGACGCCGATCTGACCAGGGCGCTGGTGGTCGATTGCGCCAAGGAAGGCCTGATCCTCTTGTCGTGCGGGATCCGCTCCAACGTGATCCGCTTCCTGGTGCCGCTGACCGCCAGCGACGAACTGGTGAATGAAGGACTGGACGTGCTGGAACGCAATCTGGTCCGGCTGGCGGGATGACCTGCGGCGCGGCGGCTGCCGGGCCGGTGAAACGCTATTCGGCCCGGCGCTCGGCCAGATCGGCAAGGTAGCTGCGCCGCATCGCCGCATAGGTCAGCGCGGCCAGCAGGCAGGGTACCGGCAGCAATCGAAAGGCGTCGGCAAGGCCGATCGCATCGGCAATCCGCCCGGTCAGGATCGGGCCCGGTGCCAGACCGATCAGATTGTTGGCCAGGGTCAGCGTCGCAAAGGCCGAGCCGTGGATCGCCAAGGGCGTGAGGTTGGCAACCATCGCCCCGACTGGCCCGACCGTCGCGGCGACCAGGAACATCGCGACGCCCAGCAGGATCAGCTGCGCGGTCCCTGTCGGCAGCAGCATCGCCGCCGCCAGGCACAGCGCCGCGCCGAGCGAATAGGCAATCGCCAGGGCGATCTTGCGCTCGGGCCGATCGCGCGAAATCCGGTCGCTGATCATGCCGCACACGATCATCCCCGTGCCGCAGATCAGCAGGTAAACCGCCGCAAGCGGGCCGGCCTGATCGACTTCGAGGTGGTAATAGCGGTTGAAATAGCTGGGCAGCCAGGCCGGCAGGGCACCGGCCGCGAACATCTGCAGCCCGCTGCCGAGATAGGCCAGCAGGACCGAACGGTTGCCGACCAGGCTGCGCAGCGGCACCCGCGCCTGCTCCGCCGCCAGGGTGGCATCGCTTCCCGACAGAGCCCGGATCCGGCTTTCGCGCACGATCAGCGGATAGAGCAGGCCCAACGCAAGGCCGAAGATGCCGATCGCGGCAAATGCCATCCGCCAGCCATGGCTGGCCGCGACCGCGCCGCCGATCGCCACGCCCAGCACCTGGCCGAACAGCCCCCCGGCCATGAATGCCGCGGTCAAAGTGCCCCGCAAGCGGGCCGGAAAGACCGACATCACGACAGCAAGGCCGACGCTGCCGTAGGCTGCCTCTCCGATCCCGACCAGCGCGCGGCCAACCAGCATGGTAGAGAAGCCCTGCGCGACCGCGCACAGCAGCGTTGCCAGGCTCCACAGGATCGCCATCAGCGCCAGGCTGCGGACCCGCCCCCAGCGATCGGCTGCCAACGACAGCGGAAAGGTCAGCACCCCGACCATGATCGCCACCACGCCCGACAGCAGGCCAAGCTGCGCATCGCTGAGCGTCCATTGCTGCTTGAGCAGCGGAAAGACCGCGTTGAGCACCTGGCGTGCCATGTAATCGGAAATCAGCAGGCCGAAACTGAGCGCGAAGACCACCCAGCCATAGAAGGTCGCGCGAGGCGGGCCGCCCTGCAAGCCGATGTCCTGCGGGATATGCCCAGCCATCGCGCGCCTCCCCTCTCCAACTCGTACCGCGTCTGTGCGGGCGTGATTTCAGTAGAAGCGCCGGATCAGGTCCAGCGCATCGGGCCAGGGGCCGAAGCCGGCGGCCGGATTGAGATGCCCCACGTCGCCGGCATCGTGCAAGTCCGCGCCCCAGTCGCGCGCCAGTCCCTCCACCCGGGCGAAGGCCGCCAGCGGATCGTTGCGACTGGCTACTACCAGCGCCGGGAACGGCAGCCGGCCGCGCGGCATCGGGATCCAGCCGTTGGCTTCAAGGTCGGCCAAGGCGGGATAGCCGGGCGGCAGCGGATTTTCGACGTCGGCCGGGGTGACCAGCAATGCGCCGGCGATCCGGCGGGTCGGGGCGAGCGCCCAGGCCGCCACCATCAGGCATCCGGCCGAGTGGGCGGCGATCACCACCTCGCCGGAAATCGCCTGCAGCGCCGCATCCACCGCCGCCACCCGCGCAGCGCGCGAGAGGCGATCGGTGGTCAGCGGCTCGACCGTGACCGATCCGGGAATGGCCCGGGCGGCATGGGTCTGCCAGTGGTCCTCGACATGATCGCGCAGGCCGGGGACGAACAGGACCGTTGCGGTCATGCCGCCGCGCTGAGCCGGGGCCAGCGCCGGCCGGGCCGCGGACCCGGAAGCCAACCGTTCTTCTCCAGCGTTTCCTCGACGCTCGAATAGAAGGTGCCGATCTGGTAGATTTCCTTGGCTTCCTTGCCGGTGGCGATTGGGCGCCACAGTTCTTCGGAAATCCGCACCGCCTTTTCGATCTGCTGGACCGAGGTGGCGCGTTCGCCCTTGCGGCCCCACAGGTTGTCTTCCTGGCCGACCCGGACGTGCAGACCCATGGCGATCCCCATGGTGATCAGCGGATACATGCTGCGCATCAGCCCTTCGACCGTGCAGACGGCATTTTGCGGAAGCCGGTTGATGAATTCCATCAGGTTGCGCGGATTGGGGCCATCGTGGCCGCCGCCGATCGCCACCCAGTTGCAGACCAGCGGGCCCATGTAGTGGCCGCCCCGAACCAGTCGCTCGACCGTTTCGAGATCGCGGGCGCAGCCAACCTGGAAATGGGTCTGGATGCCGTTCGCGGTCAGCCGCTTCATGTGCTCCTTCATGAACTTGGGGCCGGCGTCATAGTACATCTCGGTGTAGGCATCGTGATAGATGTCCCACATCGTGGTGCCCTTGGCATCTTCCTCGGTGATCAGCTCCATCACGTTCATCTGGTTGGTGTTGACCGCGAGGGTAACCTGATCGGGCGTCGGCTTCAGCTCGGCCAGCATGTGGCGGGTATCATCGTCGAGCCACATCGCCGCGGCGTCTTCGGTCTTGGGGGCAAAGCTGATCGAGCCGCCGACCTGCAGCACCATGTCGGGCACTGCGGTGCGCAGCCGGTCGAGCATTTCGTTGAACCGGTCGAGGTCCTTCGATCCGGTGCCGTCGGGCTCGCGCACGTGGAGGTGCAGCACGGTCGCCCCGGCGTTGTAGCAATCGACCGCCTTCTGGACCTGTTCGGCGAATGAGACCGGGATGTCATCGCTGTCCTGCGGCATGAAGCTGGGGGCATAGGGCGCCACCTGGATCACCAGCGGATCCTGGTTTTCGGGGAGCAGGCTTTCGTCGAAGAATTGCATGTCTCTTCTCCTTAGAACGGCTTGTCGCCAATGATCCCGGCGCGCTCCATCTGGCGGACGCAGGGGGGGTAATCCATCACGGCGTAGTGCTGGGTGCAGCGGTTGTCCCAGATCGCCATGCTGTTCGGCTTCCAGCGCCAGCGGACCTGGTATTCGGGGATCTGCGCCCGGCCGATCAGGTAGTGCAGCAATTGCGCTCCGCCCGGTGCGTAGTCCTGCCCATAGCGGACATTTGCGGCGGTGTGGAAATTGGTGAAATGGGTGGTGAAACCACAGACATAGAGGCTCTTGCGGCCAGTCTCGGGGTGGGTGCGGACCACCGGATGCTCGGCATCGGGGAACCGCGCCTTGAGCGCCGCGCGGGCCTCATCGCTCATCCGCGCGCCAAAGCTGGCCTCGATCGAATGACGCGCCTTCAGCGGGGCGATGGTTTCCTTGATGTGGTCCGGCAGGTCCTCATAGGCCCGTTCCATGTTGGCCCACATCGTGTCGCCACCGACCGGCGGACAGGCGATGCAGCGCAGCACCGCCCCCATCTGCGGCGCCTCGCGCCAGGTGGTGTCGGCGTGCCAGGAATTCTCATAGTAATCGGGCGGCGAATTCTCATCCTTGTAGATCCGCACCAGCCCCGGGTTGTCCGGATCGCTGCCGGCCACCGGGTGATCCTCCAGCTGGCCGAAGCGTTCGGCAAAGGCGACATGATCGGCACGGCTGATGTCCTGATCGCGCAGGAACAGCACCTTGTGCTCAAGCAGGGCAGCCTTGATCGCGCCGAACAGGTCGTCGTTGCGGGCCGCTTCGGCCAGGTCCACGCCGGAAAGCTCGGCGCCAATATGCGGGGTAAGTTGCTCGATTTTCATAGCACGAACACCGATGAGCCGATGGTCTTGCCGGCTTCGAGATCGCGGTGCGCCTCGACGCACTGGTCCAGCGTATAGCGCTGTCCGATCTCGACCTTGATCGCGCCGGAAGACAGGTTGTCGAACCAGAACCTGGCCATTTCCGCGCGCTCCGCCGGATCGGCGAAGAAATCAGCAAAGGCCGGGCGAATGAAATAGACCGATCCCTGAAGGACCATCTGCATGGCATCGATCGGCGGGAACGGACCCGATGCGGTCCCGCAGCCGACCAGCACCCCGCGCCGCCGCAGCGACTTGAGCGAGCCTTCGAAGGTATCCTTGCCGACCGAATCGAACACTGTCTGCACGCCTTCGCCTCCGGTCATCTCCCTGACCCGGGTGGCGACGTCCTCGCGGCGGTAGAAGATGATCTCGTCGCAGCCCATCGCCCGGGCCTTCTCGGCCTTTTCCTCGCTCGAAACGGTGCCGATCACCCGGATGCCGAGCAGCTTGGCCACCTGGATCGCCAGCAGGCCGACGCCGCCGGCCGCGGCGTGGAGCAGGATCGTGTCGCCAGCCTTGAGCCGCGGATCGGCCTTCATCAGCCAGTACACCGCAGTCAGCCCGCGCATGGTCGATGCCGCGGCCACTTCGAACGAGACGTTGTCGGGCAGCTTGAACAGCGGCGCGGCCGGCATGACCCGCTCGGTCGCATAGGCACCCAGCGGCCCGCCGTTGTAGCTGACCCGATCCCCCACGGCGACGTTGGTCACGCCTTCGCCGACCGCCTCGATCGTCCCAGCCCCTTCCACTCCTATCCCGCAGGGCGGCTGGACCGGGTAATAGCCGGTGCGAAAATAGGTATCGGCAAAGTTGCAGCCGACCGCGCCGTGGCGGATCCGTACTTCGCCCGGACCCGGCGTGCCCACCTCGGCCTCTTCGACCTTGAGGACTTCGGGTCCGCCGGTCGCGTGAAATCGTACAACTTTGGCCACGGCGGTTGCTCTCCCAAGCTTTTCTTGAGCGACACCTAGGCGAGCCAATGCTTGCGCTTTTCACATTTGATGACATTGTTTTGTCATTTCGTGCCAATCCCGGCCCCGGAGACAGGACTTGTCCGAACTGGTCCGCGTTGCAGCCTTGTCAGGCTATATCGAGACCATGGCCGGGCTCGGTCTCGACCCGCGTCCGTTCCTCAAGGAGCAGGGGCTGTCCGCCGATCTGCTGGCCAATCCCGAACAGCTGATTCCGGCGCGCGCGGCAATCCGCCTGCTGGAACGCAGCGCATCGCAGGGCAATTGCCTGACCCTCGGGCTGCGCATGGCCGAGGGCCGCGCGCTCGCCAATCTGGGCGCAAGCAGCCTGCTGATCGCCCACCAGCCGACCCTGCGCCATGCACTGACCGCGCTGCGCGAATTCCGGGCCCGGATCAATTCGACCCTGGTGCTGCATATCGAGGAGAGCGGTGAGGACGCGATCCTGCGTGAGGACTTTGCCCTGCGCCGCCCCGAACCGGCCCGGCAATCGTCAGACCTGGCGCTGGGTGTGCTGGTACGGCTGTGCACCGAGGTGCTTGGCCGCGACTGGTCGCCGCGGCTGGTCTGCTTTTCGCATGAAGCGCCGCCGGCTGCAGAGCTGCCGATATTCGTGCGGCTGTTCCGCTGCCCGTTGCAGTTCGACAGCGAACTTAACGGGATCGTCCTGTCGAGGGCCGATCTCGACCGGCCCAACCGGCGCGCGGACGAACAACTGGCCCACCATGCCCGGCAGCTGCTCGACGCGGTGATGAGCCCGAACGAGCGCACCGCCACCCGCGACGTCGACCAGTTGATCCGCCTGCTGATGCCGGCCGGCCGCGCCTCGATCCAGAATTGCGCCAGCTCGATGGGGACCACCGTGCGGACCCTGCAGCGCATGCTCGACAGCGAGGGGACCAGCTTCACCGCCCTGCTGAACGAGGCGCGGATGCAGCTGGCGATCCAGTATCTGGCCAATCCCAGGATGCGGATCACCGATATTGCCGGGATGCTGGGCTACAGTTCGATCGGGGCGTTCAGCCGCTGGCACCGCCAGACTTTCGGCGAGCAACCTCGCCTGATGCGGCGCTGAGCCGGGATCAGGCACGAACGCCGAAAGCTCTCCGCCGGGCCCGGGCTAGCGTGCCGATGGCGGGCAGGCCAGGCGCCCCCTGGCCGGCGCGATCCTGGCGCTGCGGATTGTCACGGCAAAGCCGGAACTTGCCTCGATCGTCAACGGGTCGCCCACTTCGGTCAGGTTGGCTCCGGCCCGGGCAAAGCAACGCAGCGGAATCCGCGTTTCGAACGCCGTAGCCGGTGCCGCGCGGATCACACCGCCCAGGTTCAGCGCGCCGCCGCCCAGGGCAATTCGCACCGGTGCGCCGCCGCGCCGGTCGATCCTCCAGTCGAGCAGCAGCACAGCGCCGCTCCTGGCCTGACCCGCGAGATTGAGCGCCGGACCCTCGACCGCGAGCTTGCCGCGCCCGGTCCAGCTGAAACCGCGCGCGTCTTCCTGCGCCGAGAGATCGACCGGGCGGGATTGGACCGCGCCATCGGCAACCAGGTGCCAGGGCGCCGGAACCGCTCCGCGGCGAATGAAGGTGGTGTGCTCGTCGAACAAGGCAAGGTCGGTCCGCGGATCCTCGTTCACCGGACCGAGCCGTCCACCGGCGCCATAGTCGAGTCCGTAGCCGAGCGGGAACTGCGGCGCGATCAGCGGCGAGCGCGCGTCGGCCGGCCAGGCGAAAGGCAAGCGGCCGGTAAAGGCCCGCAAGGGGTGCCCATCGCGACGGGCAACCAGCACATCGGCCACACCGGCGCCCTGGCTGCCCGGTAGCCAGGCGGCCACGAAGGCATCGGCCTGGTTGAGCAGCTTGCCGGCAAACAGCGGCCGGCCGGACAGGAACACCACCACAACCTTGATCCCCTGGCCGCGAAGCCTTGCCGCCAGCGCTTCTTCGCCGTGGCGCGCCGCAAAGTTGAGGTGCGGCACATCGCCCTGGAATTCGGCATAGGGCATTTCGCCGGTGACGATCACCGCCACGTCGGGACGGACCGTAAAGTCGCCGTTCGCCGAGAGGTTAGCCTCGCCGCCGGCTTCGTTGACTGCCGCGGCAATTGCCGAGCCCACGGTCTGGCCGTTGGGAAAGTCCCTTATGCTGGTATCGGTGCCTTGCCAGGTGATCGTCCATCCGCCCGACTGCATCGCCATGCTGTCAGCCCCCGGCCCGGCGATCAGCACCCGCGCGCCCGGCTTGATCGGCAAGGCGGCATCGTTGTTCTTGAGCAGCACCAGCGACTTTGCGACCGCCTCGCGGGCCAGCGCAAGGTGTTCGGGCGTACCGACAGCCGCCGGGTCCCCGCGCTCGATCCGCTTTGGCCCCATCAGGCCCAGCTTGAACTTGACCCGCAGGATCCGGCGCACGGCATCATCGACCCGCGCCATCGGAATGCGTCCCTCGCGCACATCGGCCACCGTCGCGTCAAACAGTCCACGCCAGGAATCGGGCGCCATGAACAGGTCCAGCCCGGCGTTGATCGCGGCGGGGCAATGGGTGACCGTGCAGCCCGGGACCTGGCCGTGGCCGTTCCAATCGCCAACCACCAGCCCGGCAAAGCCCATCCGTTGCTTGAGCACGTCGGTCAGCAGACTGGCATTGCCGTGGTGCTTTACCCCGTTCCAGCTGGAGAAGCTGGCCATCACCGTCAGGCTGCCGGCATCGATCGCCGCCGGGTAACCCGCGGCATGGCGGGCGACCAGCTCTTGCTCGGAAATCCGCGCATCGCCCTGATCGCGCCCATCCGCGGTTCCGCCATCGGCAAGATAGTGCTTTGCCGTGGCCGCGACCTGCCTCGGTCCGAGCGGGGCGCCCGGCTGCAGCTCGCCCTGCAGGCCCAGGACCATGGCCCGGCCATAGGCCGCGACCAGCGCCGGGTCGGCCGAATAGCCCTCGTAGCTGCGGCCCCAGCGCAAGTCCTGCGGAACCGCCAGGGTCGGCGCAAAGGTCCAGTCGATCCCACTGGCAGCGACTTCCGCCCCGGTCACCACGCCGATCCGCCGGATCAGATCGGGATCGCGGGCCGCACCAAGGCCGATGTTGTGCGGAAACAGCGTCGCTCCCGGCAGGTTCGAATGGCCATGCACGGCATCGACCCCGAACAGGATCGGAATTCCCGCCCCGGTCTGCAATGAAGCAGTGCGGAATTCACCGACCAGCTTCGCCCAGGTTGCGGCATCGGCGCGTTCGTTGCCATAGGGTCCCGAATTGCCCCCGGCGAGGATCGAACCGAGCGGATAGCGGGCCAGATCGGCCGGCGAAATCGCGCTGATATCGGCCTGGATCATCTGGCCGACCTTCTGCTCGATCGTCATCCGGCCCAGCAGCGCATCGATCGCGGCTTCGGTGCCTCCGTCGGTCATGGCCGTTGGGCTGGCCGCAGCCGGCCAGACCGCAGGGTTGGCCCGGGCAGTCGCGACCGACGGTGGCGCCGCTTGCGCCAACAGGACAGTCGTCCCGCACCCGGCCGCCACCGCGAGCGCAATGATCCACTTCCTGACCGCCATTTCATCCCCACTCGGTTCTGTTTGTGAACGTTCTCAATGACACGGACAAACTTGCGAAGTCAAGCCGTCGCTCAGACCTCTTGCATTATCCTGCGCAGCAGCAGGGCGGCGACTGCCGACAGTACGGCCAGCAGCGCGAACAGCCCCGGAAAGCCGAACAGCGGCACCAGCCCCAGGACCAGCCAGGGCATGATCAATGACGGCACCGTATTGGCCAGGTTGAACAGGCCAAGATCGCGGGCCCGCCGGTCTGGTCGGGGCAGGATCCGCAGGGTCTGGGCCGAATGGAGCGCAAGGAAGACCGCGCTGGCCAGGCCGAACAGGACGTAGCCGGCAATGGCCGTCGCGATTGACGTTGACAGGGCCATGACGGTCAGCCCCAGCGCTGCGAGGACCGCGCCGCCCTGCAACGGAGCGATCGGGCGGCCATGGCGGTCGGACCAGCTCCCGACGGCCAGGGCCAGGGGCGCGGAAACCAGCATGATCGCGCTGAACAGCCGGGCCGTCTGGTTCTCGGAAAACCCGGCATCGAGGCTTAGCAGCCAATAGAACAGATAGGAAAACAGGCTGGCCTCGGCGATCTGCACGGCCAGCCGCGCCAGCCACATCTGGATCACTCGTGCAGACCTGGCTGGAACCCGCTGTCGCGGGTCTTGCGCCTGAGGCGCGGCGGAGGAGGAAGGCCGTGGCAAGCGGACCAGCAGGATCGGCAAGACACACAGCGCCACCATGCCGGCGACCAGCCAGAGCCGCTGCCCGTTACCTGCCAGCCCGGGATGGGTCACAAAGGCGCCTGACAGGGCACCAAGACCCGGCGCAAATGCCATCAGACCGCCCAGCACACCCTTGTGATCATCCGGAACCGTATCTCCGGCCAGGGCCGCCAGCGGACCAAGCATCATGTTCAGCGCCAGTTGCCAGCAGACGATTGCCGCGATCAGCCCGGCCAGGCTGGTGGCCCGGCCGATCACGATCAGCATGATGCTCGACAGGAGCAGCCCGGCGGCGATCCAGCCGCGCCGGTTGCGGGTGATGTCACTCAGGTAGCCAAACCCGATTCCCCCGATACTGGCGGCCAGGGCACCGACCAGCGCAATCTTGGCCAGCCAGTCGACGCTGCCCGCCTCGCCCGCCAGAGTGGCAACGCGAACCGGCAGCAGGATCGTCAGCAGCGGGGTATAGGCGATGGTCCCACCGGCCCAGGCCAGCGCATAGACCAGGACGAAGTGATTGACCGGCCCGGTCGCGGAACGGTCAGGCACCTCAGGCGCCGGCCGGCGGGGCCACGGATGCCCGCTCGACGATCGCCGCGCTGACGACGGTCAGCGTGGCCGGTGCCGGATCGCCGTTGCGCATGGCGATTATCAGCTCGACTGCCTTCGATGCAGTCGCGGCGATCGGCTGGTCGACTGCGGTCAACGGCGGCTGGGTAAAGTGAACCAGCGGCGTGTTATCGAAACTGATCAGGGAAAGGTCGCGCGGCACCACCAGGCCGAGCGACCGCGCAACCTCAAGCGTGGCCAGCGCCATCTGGTCGTTGCTGGCAATGATCGCGCTCGGCCGGTCTGGCCGGTCAAGCAGGGTTCGCGCGGCCTGTTCGCCCGAGGCGTAGCTGAAATCGCCATCGGCCAGCAGGCCGTCGATCGCCAG
This sequence comes from uncultured Novosphingobium sp., assembly GCA_964573075.1. Taxonomy (GTDB): domain Bacteria; phylum Pseudomonadota; class Alphaproteobacteria; order Sphingomonadales; family Sphingomonadaceae; genus Novosphingobium. The sequence continues at coordinate 48,316 of CAZNII010000002.1, forward strand.
TCCGGCTTGCGCCATGGTTTCGCGCCAGCCATCGATGCGCCACCCGCTCAATTCGTATTCGTTCGATCCGGCAATGAATCCGATCCGGCGGTGGCCGCGATCGATCAGGTAGCGGGTTGCCTGACGGGCCGAGCCTTCGTCATCCATCGAAACCGGGATCCCGGCGCCATTGCGCTTCGATCCGATCCGCACGAACGGAATTTCCTGTTCATCGAGCAGCCGCACGATTTGCGGGTTGTCCGAATGCGGCGGGGTCAGGATTATGCCGTCTGGCCGCAACGCGGCGATCGCTCCAAGCAGTTCGCGCTCGACATGGTCGCTGTGGGTATCGACCAACTCGAAGATCATCCGGTAGCCGTGTTCGGCGCATTTCAGCATTCCGCCAAGCAGCATCTGGTCGACCCAGTCGGTCCCCAGGCGCGCCTGCCAGTCGGCAATGGTCCGATCGCGGTCGTTGATTGCCAGGATCAGATAGGATCGCGACCCGCTCATCCGCTGGGCCGCAATCGACGGAACATAGCCCAGCTTGTCGATCGAAGCCTGGACCCGCTGCTTCATTTCCGGGCGGACGTTGGGCTCGTTGTTGATTACGCGGCTGACGGTCTGGAGCGACACGCCGGCATCGGCGGCCACATGCTTGATCGTCACGGCCTGGCGGCGGCGCACCATTACTCAGTCTTCCCCCTTGCCGCGCTTCATGCAGGCCAGCCCGGTTTCCCGATCATCGCGGCATTGATAAACCCGGATCCAGTCAATCGCGAATTCCGCCGGCAATGCATCCAGCGCAACACCGCCGGAATTGTTTTCCTCCGCCAACTTGCCCCCCACCGCCAGATTGGCCATGATGTAAAACGGCCGGTCGAACGGGGCAACCGGATTGCCTCTCGCTTTGCCCGATCCGGTTCGCCACTGGTTTTCGGCCACTTCCCAGTAAAGCCGGCCATCGAGGTAGAAGCGCATCAGCCCCTTGCCCCATTCCAGGGTCCAGACATGGAAGTCATCGGACGGCAGGGCGTGATCGGGCAAGGCCACCCGGGTGTCGATATGCTGGTTGCGCGGCGGTTTGTCTCCAAAATGAAGCGCGCTGATCGTGCGGTTCTCGCCGACAAGCCCCATGCACCGGGGGCAGGTCGCACCCAGGTTGACCGCTTCGAGGATGTCGATTTCGCCGGACAGCGGCCAGGGCCCGTAATGGTCCTCGGCCGGCATCAGCCAGACCGCCGGCCAGGTCCCCTGCCCCTTGGGCACGCGGGCGCGGAATTCGATCTTGCCATAGCGCCAGCTGGCCAGCCCGCGGGTCCGGACCTTGCCCGAAGTGAAGGGCTGGGTCCGGTTGGGGTTGGGCATCCGGGCGATTTCAGGCGGACGATCCGGCCCGGAATAGTCTTCGCGCCGTGCAACCAGGCGCAGCATCCCGTCGCCGACCGAGACGTTGGCAGCACGACCGGTATAGCACTGACGCTCGTTGTTGCCCCCGCCCCAGCATGATTTCTCGGGCTTCCACCTGGTCTTGTCGAGCTGGGTTCCGTCGAACTCGTCCGACCAGACCAGTTCCCAGCCGGCCCCTTCGCCGCCCTGTTCGGTACCTTCCCCGGCCAGGGCCGGACCAGCGAGCGTTCCGGCCAGCAACAGCAAGGCAGACAGCAACCGCATCCCGGCCTCTCCATGCGAAGGGCGGGCCCCGGTCGATCGACTGAGACCCGCCCCGATGTTATCGCTTCGCGGCCCCGCTTAGAAGTCGAACCGGGCCAGGAAGGTGAAGCGGCGGTCGTTGCGGAAGGCCGATCGGGTTGTCCGGGTTCCGCTGAAGTCGATCACCTGACTGGTTCGGGTCACCTCGTCGAGCAGGTTGACCCCCTGTACGCCCAGCTTGAAGTGTTCGTTGACCGAGAAGAAGATCGAGCCGTCAAGCTGCCCGGTGCTCTCTCCATAGATCGGCGAGAACGGGAAAATCACGTCACGCGGGGTCTGCAGGAAGTCGGACCGCCAGTTGTAGGCAAGCCGCGCCGCGAAAGGTCCCTTTTCGTAGAACACCACGGCGTTGATCGTGTGCTTGGACACCCCGGCCAGTGGCAGACCGCCGGCAAACGGGCTCTGTTCCGCGCCGAGGGTCGAGTTGTTGAAATCCCCGGCATCGACATAGGTGTAGGTCAGCTGGGTGCCGAGGCCGCTGAGCGGTCCGGGCAGGAAGTCATAGGTCTGCTGATAGGCGATTTCGAAGCCCTTGAGGGTCCCGCCATCGCTGTTGACCGGGCCATTGACCAGCACGTCGGTGCTTACCCCGCTCGGGCTGGTGAAGCGGCGAACCGACGCCCCGTTGTTGATGATCCCCTTGATGTCCTTGAGGAATCCGGAGATCGTCAGCGAGCCGACATCGTCGAAATACCATTCGAACGAAAGGTCGTAGTTCCACGATTCGATCGGCCGCAGCAGGCGGTTGCCGGTATAGATCTGGAACAACGGTCCGCTGTCGAGCGTGCCCCCGGCGCGCAGGTTGGTGGTGTTGTCAAAGATCGCCCCGCCGGTCGCGAAGGCCGAAAGGTCGGGCCGCGAGATGCTCTTCGAGACAGCCCCGCGGATGACCATTCCGTTGCCGAAATCGACCCGCGCGTTGAAGCTGGGCAACCAGTTGGAGAACTTGATGTTGGCACTGTCGTCGATCACCTCGCCGGTGAAGACTGCGGCAAACTGGGCCATGCGGGTCGGCGAGAGGGAGCAGTAGCCGGGAGCGGACTGTCCGGGCTGCACATTGGCACAGGCGGTCTGCAATTCGGCCACGCTGACCACGCCATCGCCGTTGCCGCTGGGCGGGGTGTCGAAGAATTCCGGCCCCGGGAAGCTGATCTGGCCGCCGCTGCGGATTTCCGTGTTGACATAACGCAGGCCGACATTGCCGCTCAGCGTCACGTCGCCACCAAGGTTGGCACCGAAATCGACCCGGACATAGGCGGCTGTGGTGCCTTCTTCGACATCCGAAATCTCGCCTGCGGTCCACGGGCCGCCCGGCAGCAGGCCGCCGCGCGCCGAAATCGGGCGCCAGGCGTTGGGCGTCAGGGTATAACTCGTGATGGACCCGGCCTGGTTGGCGATCGCGCCGCTCAGGTAATCGGCCACCATGTTGTCGCCGCCGAAGAAGAACGCCGAACCGTCACCCATCGGGATCGGGGCATTGCCGCGCTGGAAATTGCTGCCGAAGGGATTGCGCAGCCCGGCCGAGTTGGGGAAATCGCGGACATAGGCGCCGCCGCATCCGAAGGCCTGGAAATCGCCGCAGTTCCAGTTCCCGCCGCGCCCAGTCCAAGGCGCACCCAGGTTGCCCCAGTTGGAGAAGTTGGCATTGCGGGTCACGCGCGAACGGTCGCCCCAGCGTGCACCGAACCGGACTTTCTTGACGAAAGCATCGTCGCTGACGTCATATTCGCCGTCGAAGCGCATGCTGGTCAGCTCGCCCTCGTTCTTCACCTGGTTGTCGAGCAGGAACCAGTAGAAGGTCTTCGAAGGATCGTTGAAATAACCGACCGGCGAGGTGGTCTGACCCGGCTGCAGGAATTCAACCTGCGGGGTATTGCCCGAATTGTCGATCCGCACATCGGAGTAGGTCTGCATCGCCGAGATGAAACCGTCTTCGGTCCGGTTGGAGCGGATGTGCTGGACTTCGAAGTTGAAGCGCAGGTTGTCGCTCGGATCGAGCTTGAGATGCAGCGAATAGTCTTCGGTCATCGCCGCGTCCTGGCGCTGGAAACGCAGCAGTTCGGTCGGAATGCCGCGACCGCCGTTGAACGGCTGAAACTGGGTCAGCGTGCCGGAAATGAACTGGTTGTCACGGAACACCGGCGTGGTGCCCGGAGCGATCGTCGGGAACAGGCCGTCATCGTTGACCAGCGCCAGCACGGCATATTCGTTGAGCGTGGCGTCGGTTTCGGCCCGCAGGTATTCAACCGTCAGCAGCGCCCGGCTGTCCTTGCTTTCCCACTGGCCGACCGCCGAAATGGCATTGCGATCGCGCGACAGGTCGGTCGTGCGAGCCCCCGCACCCTTCGGCACGAAGACGGCGCCGGGCGGCGGAAAGTTCGAGGCGTTGTACTGCACCGAGCCACCGAATCCGCCCGACCCGACCGGCCGGACGCGCAGACACGGGCCGGTCAGGCCGGCGTCGCGATAGCACGGGTCGGTGATCTGCGAGGCATCGGTCTTGGTCACCAGCTCCGACTGGGCATAGGCTACCTGGAAGCCCAGCGTGCCGATCCCGGTCTCGAAGGTGGCCGAACCGAGCACCGAGAAGCCGGGCGACCATTCCTTGGCCATGTCGCCGTAATTGCCCTCGACCGTGCCGGCGATGTGCAGGCCCTTGTTGTCGAGCGGCTTGCGGGTGACAAGATTTACTGTGCCCGAAATACCCCCGTCGATCATGTCGGCGGTGTTGTTCTTGAACACTTCGACCCGGCCGAGCAGTTCGGGCGAAACATCGTTGAACGAAAGCTCGCGGCCGCCGTTGGCGGAAAAGATGTCGCGGCCGTTCAGCTCCGAGCGGACATAGGGCAAGCCGCGGATGATCACGCCCGAGCCTTCGACCGAGAAGCGGTCCGGGTCGTTGCGCTGCTCGAAGCGCGAGATGTTGATGCCGGGGACGCGCTGCAGCGCTTCGGCGACCGAGCGGTCGGGCAGTGCGCCGATGTCTTCGGCGGTGATCACATCGACGAAGGTGTCGGACTTGCGCTTGATGTTCTGCGCGTTCTGGAGCGACTGGCGGAAGCCGGTGACGACGATTTCGTTTTCCGCGGCAGCCTCGGGGTCTTCGGCGTCCTGGGCAAAGGCCGGCTGGGCGACCATCGCGCAGAGCGCAACCGTCGAAGCCGAAGTCAGCGCCGCGAGCCGGCGAAAATTCGATGCGCGAAGAACCGGAGTGCGAGCCAACTTCATTCTCCCCCAAATACAATGTCGCGAGGCGTGATTCCCTCTGCTGGATCGGTCATAATTGGAATTGTGAGCGTTCACAAGGACCAAAATGAACGTTCACATTTGTCGCGCTGACGCCTATACCGTCAGCCACAACCGTTTGGGGGATGGACCGAAATGGCCATTGAGAGGATCGTGATCGTCGGCGGCGGAACGGCAGGCTGGATGGCGGCGGCGGCGCTGTCGCGGATCCGGGCGGGTCGGCCCGTTTCGATCACCCTGGTCGAATCCGAAGATATCGGCACCGTCGGGGTCGGCGAAGCGACGATTCCGCCGTTCCTCGATTTCAACCGCCTGCTCGAGATCGACGAGCGCGAGATGCTTGCGGCCGTGCAGGGCAGCTTCAAGCTGGGCATCCAGTTCGTCAACTGGGGCAAGCTGGGCGACAGCTATATCCACCCGTTCGGCAACTACGGCTACCAGATGGGCGGAATCTCGTTCCACCATGTCTGGCACAAATACCGCGCGGCCGGCGACAAGCGCCCGATCCAGGTCTTCAACCTGGAAACGATGGCCGCCCATTTCGGGCGTTTCGCCCGGACCGACGATTATGCCCGCGAAGACCTGCCCCCGGTCAATTATGCCTATCACATCGATGCCGGGCGCTATGCCCGGTTCCTGCGCGGCTATTCCGAGCAGCGCGGAGTCGTCCGCCGCGAGGGCAAGGTGACCAACGTCGCGCTCGACGGCGAAAGCGGGTTCGTTTCCGCGATAACACTGGAAGACGGCAGCGCGATCGCAGGCGACCTGTTCATCGACTGCACCGGTTTTCGCGGCCTGCTGATCGAGCAGGCACTCAAGACCGGTTACGAAGACTGGACCCATTACCTGCCGTGCGATCGTGCCGTGGCCCTGCCCTGCCAGCGCGAGGACGGCAGCGGTCCGCTGCCCTATACCCGCGCCACTGCCCATACCGCCGGCTGGCAGTGGCAGGTCCCGCTGCAGCACCGCAACGGCAACGGCCACGTCTATTGCAGCAGCTTCATGTCCGATGACGAGGCGCTCGACATTCTGGTCCGCAACATCGCCGGCAAGCCCGGCGCCGATCCCAACCTGCTGCGGTTCACGGCCGGTCGCCGAAACAAGTTCTGGAACAGGAACGTGGTCGCGATCGGGCTGTCGTCGGGCTTCATGGAACCGCTTGAATCGACCTCGATCCACCTGATCTACACCGCGATCAACAAGCTGATCGCGCTGCTTTCGCTCGATGGGATCAGCCAGGCCCAGGAAGACGCCTTCAATCGCCTGACCGGCAAGGAATATGCCCGGATCCGCGACTTCCTGATCCTGCACTACAACGCCACCACGCGCGATGACAGTCCGTTCTGGAACCACTGCCGGACCATGGCCGTGCCCGACAGCCTGACCGAAAAGGTCGAGTTGTTCCGCCAGAACGGGCAGATCTTCCGCGAGGACGACGAACTGTTCACCGAAACCAGCTGGGCGGCGGTGATGATGGGGCAAGGCATCGCCATGAACGGGCACAATGCCATGGCGGATTCGCTGCCGGAACCGACCACCGGCAGGGAATTCGACGCGATCGAGCAGTCGATCCGCTATGTCGTGCAACACATGCCCGCCCACGGAGAGTACCTGCGCGGCTATTGCCCCGCGCCTGCCCAGTAGCACCCGCTGCGATGCGCGGCGATTTGTCCCGGACATTGGGGGCGACGAATTGCCAGGCCGCTGCCTTTATTTCGGCCAGCTGAAACGATGGTGAGCCCTGCTGGGTTCGAACCAGCGACCTACTGATTAAAAGTTAGTCACCAGTGGAATACCCTCGCTTCCTACAGCTTCCCTTCAGTTGCCATATAGCGTTGATTTTCGATGGATAACTAAGCCCACGCAGTGATTCTCTTTTACCTCCGATTGCTGTCTGATACCCGCCTTTGTGGTTGCTAAGTGGTTGCCAAGGGCAATGTCACAGCTTATCAAGCGGAATGGCGAAGGTCACGAAGCGCGCAGTTGATGCACTAACCTCAAACGGTTCGAAGCCGACTTACCTGTGGGATGATGCTCTGGCAGGCTTCGGGGTGAAGGCCCTTCCCAGCGGACCCAAGCGCTATTTCGTAAAGTATCGGACCCAGGGTGGTGGTCGCAATGTCCCCCAGCGCTGGCTGATGCTCGGCACCCATGGCCAGATCACGCCTGATCAGGCGAGGCAAATGGCGCAACAGGCATTAGCAGCTGTCGCACGGGGCGAAGATCCACAATCAGAGAAGTTCAAGCGACGGACAGCCCCGACGTTGACGGACGTTTGGAAACGCTTCGAGCTGGAACAACTCCCGCTCAAGAAGCCCCACACCCAATACGATTACCGGCGGCTGTGGACCGGACTCCTTGAAGCGCGCTTTGGCAAGCACCGGGCCGAAGCCTTTTCAAGCAGCGAAGTGGATAGATTCCACAAGTCGCTGTCGGCCAAACCCTATCGCGCCAATCGGGCACTCGCTCTGCTGTCGCGGTTGCTGAGCCTTGCCGAGATTTGGGAAATGCGCCCCCAGAACACCAACCCATGCCGGGCCGTGGACAAGTTTGCTGAGGAGCACCGGCAACGATTCCTGTCGCAGTCGGAAATCCAAGCCATGAATGAGGCCACCGTAGCGCTGGTGGCGGAAAAGCAGATCACCCTAGGAGCAGCGCACGCAATCAGCCTCCTGCTCTTAACGGGCGCACGTGTGAGTGAGGTTCTCGGCGCGAAATGGGCATGGCTTGATCGGGATCGAAAGGTCCTGGCCTTACCCGACAGCAAAACAGGCAAGAAGCTGATCTATCTCAGCGATGCAGCTCTGGTGGTGCTCGAAAAGCAAAGCTCGCAAAGCGGCAAATCGGATTTCATCTTCCCGTCGCACAAAGAGGGCAAGCACTTCGTCGGCCTACCGAAGAGTTGGGCAAAGGTATGCGAACGCGCCGGTCTGGAAGGGGTTAGAATCCACGACCTCCGGCATACGGCGGCGAGCATCGCAGTCGGTCAGGGCGCATCGTTACCGCTGATCGGGAAGTTGCTTGGTCACACTCAGGCGCAGACGACGCTACGCTATGCTCACGTTGATGTTGATCCCGCATTGGTAACAGCAAATGCAATCGGATCAGCTGTTGCGAAGGCCATTGAGGGCGAAGCAACGAAGAAGCAGGATCAATCTGAATGACCACTTTTGCATTGGCTGGAGCTGCCGAATCACATCCCAAAGACGACCGAAATCGATCTAATGATCTGAAACAAAATCATAATTGAAAGTCGCAAATTTCGGCGGCTTTTGCGTTTGGCAGTGGAATCCGCTATAGTGGCGGCAGCGCTGCACCATAGGTTTGCCAACAATCGGCAGGAGCAGCGCGGATTCAAATCGAGTGCGGTTACGGGAGCTCGGAAGCAATTCCGGCCGAGATCAAGCTCGCCTTCGCCGTCGGGTCAACCTGCCCGATCGAAACAGAGCTGTCCTGCGCGAAATCGACCCTCGGGTCGAAGGAGGCCCCACAGCGGCCCTCCCTTGAGCAAAGGATGCATACCATGAACAACGAACAGCGGGCGAAACGAGCAACCGATCAGGATTCCGATCATGCCGTGCGGATCGTGCGGGATCTCATGCAGATCGAAGACGACTACCATCAGGCCAGCATGAACTTGAGTGAAGCCCTCATGCGAGCGGCTGTGCAGGCGATCAAGAAGGCGGTGCCTGCCCCCGCGCAAGTCATCGAGAATGACTGGACGGCTACCATTGCGTTTCCCGAATGGAAAGCCCGCGGCGTCGGCCAAGATGCAGCAATCGAACTTTCAGAGATCGCCGAAGAAGGTGCCGATCGCGAATATACATGGCTGACTGCGGCAACCGCAGTCGGCCCTACCCGCCTTTCCCTGGAGTTGGTTTTTAGACCGGGCCTTCGCGATGCAGCCCGTGCCTTGATCGCAGACGATGAAAAGATGCGCCCGATTTGGAAATCCTTCATGCGCAGCGAGGGAGACTTCCGCCTATTCATCCCGATAATCATTTCACCAACCGTGCTCGCCGAAGGATTCGCGACCAACGATTTGGACAAGGCCACGGCCCCGGTGACCAAGGTCGTGCAACAGGTCTTGGCTGCGAAAAAGGAACTGGACGAAATTGTCGAGGCGGTCCGCGCGGCTGCTAAAGGCAGCAAATAGTCCGACGCGAATTACGCACCAGCATCAGTGCCAACCATCTCAAAGTGTCATGCTTGCGCTTCGAGATGGTTGGTCGCGGTTCGGAAAATCGGACGATGCACAGACTATATGTCCACAAGCAAGCGCTTGAACAAAGCCTGCTTTCGCCGCATACCAACCGTAGCTGCGGTCAATCCCGCAGCGGAGGCTTTACAACCTCAAAACGCACGCGCCGGTCGAGGATTCTCGGCCGGGTGGCCGTCGCGTATGTCCAAGGCTCGCCTAAAGGCGCCGGCGCCTTGTGCGTGCGCAGGGTTGTAAACACCCGGCTCCAACCGGTGCCTCCAAACATCAAGGGGGCAAACCATGCCATTCATAGTTTCGCTGTTTAAGTATCTGATCCTCGGGGTCTGCTTCCTCGTGATCGTGGGGCTCGCGCTTTTCGTGTTTGCCGCAATGGATCCCAATGGCCCGCTACACGCAGCAGCACCCTACGCCATCGCCGGTGCTCTTGCGGCGGTCGTATTCCTGATCATCAATCTGGGCGCGATCGCGATCCTGATTTCCATCCACGATCGCCACAAGGAGATCGCCGAAGGCGTCCACCGGATTGCCCAGGCCATCGAACGGCGCAGCGCCTAACCTGGAGCTTCTCAACATGGTCAAAAGGAGCAATTCCCACGTGTGGGTGGGTCTCGGATTTGTTGGCTTTGCTGTTGCAATCGCTGGAGCGGTCTACGGCGGGATGAAGTATGGTTCAAACGGAACCTCTGGAAAGAGCAACGGCACTCAAGCCGTGCCTGTCGCGGCGAGCACTAGTCTACCTCAATCAGGCCTGCCGCCGCAAAACGAAGCGACATCAGAACCCGCCGCTGGAATCGCCAAAGATCAAAACCCTGGACCCGGCTACTCTCTCGGCTTCAACGCAATAGGCCCGTATGTGAACAAGGATGCGGGCTATGTCTGCGAGGGCGAACGTTGGGTCCTAATCGGTGCCGATGACGATCCCAACGGCAATCATTTGGTCTGGCAGGGCGACGATGGTGAAAACCGCGAGTTCAGCTACCAGTGGGACGGGAAGGTCATACACTTGACCGATGTGAAGACCGGCCAGCAGTT
>CAZNII010000002.1:58517-75038 GCA_964573075.1 uncultured Novosphingobium sp.
GGCGCCGGTGCCTTGGCCGGCGAATACTGGCTGGGCGGCGGCTTCTGGATGGTCAAGGGTAAGCGCCTGGAGGAATGTGCCGGGTAGTTACCGATTTGCATCGCATTGCCGCCAACCTATGAGTCTGGGCAAAACTGGCAGGTTGGTGGCAATGCGCGGTGGAAACCTGTACTTTTGCGATTTTGCTTCGACGCCGTTAGTGTAGTGTTTTCTAGCAAGGGGTGACAGTGTCTAGCGCGAAGCAAATCTTGGCATTGGTGAGGAGCCGCGCGGAAGGCGACGAAGAGGCATTTTACTCGATCGCTCTTCAGATTGCCGCATCTGAAGCCCGGCAAGGACGCCGCGAAACTGCTGAGCAGCTTCGAGCCGAGATAGACAAAGCCCGGGCCAGTCAGTCTCGAGGCGCTTCTGTCCCGATTCAGTTTGCTAGTCCGCGCGGAAATATCGAAGGCCTGGTGGAAATGCGCAACCCGCGTTTCAAGCTTAAGGATGTCGTCCTAGCGCCTGACCTCTTATCGCGGTTCAATGACGTTCTTCGCCAACAACGCCGACGTGATTGGCTTCGCGAGCATGGTCGCTACCCCTCTCGTCGGGTTCTCTTTGTTGGACCGCCGGGATCAGGCAAAACGATGACTGCTGAAGCGGTGGCTGGCGAACTTCAGCTACCTCTCTTTGTTATCCGGCTTGAGGGGTTGATCACGCGGTTCATGGGGGACACAGCAAGCAAGCTCCGTGTCATCTTCGACGAAACAAAGCGACGGCGGGGAGTATACCTGTTCGACGAGTTCGACGCTGTGGGTGGCCGCCGAACGGCTACGAATGACGTCGCTGAAATGCGTCGCGTTCTCAATTCGTTCCTTCAATTCATGGAGGAGGGAAACTCGACGGACAGCATCATTCTCTGCTCTACAAATCACCCCAGTCTCCTCGATCGAGCTCTTCTGCGTCGTTACGATCAGGTTTTGGAGTTCGACGCACCTACTGACGACCAAATAAAGAAGTTGATCAGTTCGAACATGGCACCCCTGAAGGCAAAGGCGCTGGCGTGGAAAAAGCTGCTCGCGGAGGCCCATGGCTTGAGTCAGGCGGAATTGGTTCGAGCTGTGGATGACGCCGTGAAAACTGCAATTCTTGATCAGCGGGCGGTGCTCAACACGGAAGACGTTTTAACCCGTCTTCGTGAACGACATGCGATGCAGTCGGCCTTCCTCAACGCGGAGGAGTGAGGCTGAGTGCCGACCCGGTTTACGCTTCCTCACATCGATATCGCCCGCTTCGCGACCACCACACAGTATATGGGACAGGGTGCTGGCGGTGGGGCGAATGCACGTGTCCGAGCCGAGCATGGCCGAAGAATCCAGCACGAACTTCGAGCCGCGCTTAATCTAGCCGAGGCGCAGCGTGCACCTGACGATCGCCTGCCCCCTCCTGACGGCTCGCTTATCGAAGTCGAGTTGCGTCGCGGTGAGGGCGCCGACAGTTTGGACTCAAAAAGGGAGGGTATTCGAACCGGGGCCGCGAAGCTCGACGAGAACAATAATCGTATCGTCTCTCTGTATGTGCCGGACGCCGCACGACCCGCCCTTGAGGCGATCATCGAGAACTACATCAATGGCGACCTAACGCCGGGCGGCAATCCGCCTAACCAAGCAAAGGTTGAAGCCATCGAGGCGTTCCGATTGGCTCGCCTAGAAACAGTTTGGACTGACGATCCCGCCGAACTGCCCCGAGATCCCAACCACGTGATGTGGTGGGGAGTGTGGTGTTGGAAGGGCAGCGAAGGCAAGATCGAAGCCGCCTGTGCCACACTGGAAGTTCGGGCTGCCGGTGACGACTGGCGGCTCAAATTTCCGGAAGTAACGGTCATTCCGGTGTTAGCTAGCCGCTCGGCCATCGAATTGATGCTGTTCGCCACGGGGGCAATCGCTGAGTTGCGACGCGGTAGCGAGAATCCGGCCTTCTTCCTCGATGAGCCTCGCGAGGATGCACATGCTTGGATCGATGATCTAGCCGAGCGCGTGATTTGGCCTCCGGGCGATGCGCCGAGCGTCTGCATCCTCGACACAGGCATCAATCGCGCTCACGCTTTGATTGAACCTGCTCTGGCGCCAAACGATCTTCATGCGGTTGATGCCGCGTGGGGCACTGACGATCATGATCCACATGGCACTTTGATGGGAGGCATGGCCCTCCATGGCGACCTGACGGTTCCTCTCAGCGATCGAGAGTCGCGGCGCCTCACTCATCGACTTGAATCGGTCAAGATTCTGCCGCCGCGCGCATTTCCGGCAAATGATCCCCATACCTATGGCGTGATCACTCAGGCGGCGGTTGCACTGCCGGAAATCGCAGCCCCAGAACGCTCCCGAACTTTTTGCATGGCGGTCACGCACAACAATGTCTCAGGAGCGGTGCCATCCTCTTGGAGCGCTGCAATTGATCAGGCGGCGGCAGGAACGATGCCCGGTGATGGTGAAGTTGCGCCAAAGCGGCTCTTTATAGTTTCGGCTGGGAACGTTCCGCCGCTGACAGAGATGCATCTGATCCGGCCGCAAAGCGAATATCCGGTCGAAAACCCAGCGCAGGCATGGAATGCGCTTTCGGTGGGTTGTTACACCGACAAAATTGAAATCCAGGATGAGGGGTTCGAGACTTGGACCCCGATGGTCGAAGCGGGAAATGTTAGCCCACATAGTCGGACAAGCGAGGCTTGGCCCCAAAATACACCTTTCAAGCCTGAACTGGTCTTGGAAGGCGGCAATCGCGCGATCAATGCCTTGCGCACAGAGGCCTCAAATCTAGCTTCGCTCGCCTTGCTGACGACTGGACCTAACGCGGCGACGCCAATCGTTTCGTTCGCTGCGACCAGTGCAGCGGCAGCCCAAGCGGGACGCCTCAGTGCGCAGCTTGCTGCTGAGCATCCAGAATTTTGGCCTGAAACGATCCGCGCCTTGATGGTCCATAGCGCCGAATGGACGGCGCCAATGCTACAGCAGTTCAATGGCGCACGAGGAGCAAGAGATAGATACGGTTTGGTCCGCCGATTTGGTTATGGGGTTCCCGATTTCGAACGGGCGACAGCATCGGCCCGAGATAGTCTAGCGCTGTTCGCGCAGACTGAAATCCAACCTTTTCGAGCAGCGGGTGGCAGGAAGTTCGGCGACTGCCATTACTACGATCTGCCGATCCCGCGGCGTATGCTGGAGGAGCTTTACAACGAAGAGGTCGAGCTCAAAGTTACATTGTCTTACTTCATTGACCCTAATCCTGGGCTGGCTGCGAATATCGAACCTCAGCGCTATCAGTCGCATGGCCTGCGATTCGATCTTCGACGAAAGAATGAGGCCGTCGAGACCTTCAAACAGCGAGTAAACGCATCGGAACGGGAGGATTGGCGCGTTGGGCCAGAGGCCCCTGGTGACGACGGCCGTTGGATGCTTGGTCCCATGAGCGTCTCTGCTGGTTCACTGCATTGTGACGTGTGGCGTGGTCCCGCAATCGAGCTGCTCGATCGGAACATGTTGTGCATCAAGCCCGTCGTTGGCTGGTGTCGTAACCGCGCATCAGCGGAAGTCTGCGACAAGGTTCGTCGCTATGCTTTGATCGTGACGCTAAAGGCAAAGAATCAAAACATTGACATCTACACTCCAATCAGTGTTGCGGTTGGACTTCCAGTTCCCGTTGAGATCAATACAGACCTTGACGATCCCGACGGCGATTACCTGGGAGCGGAGTAAGCAAACACTGTCTATCAGCCTATGTTGATGCCGCGCGTTGGATTGCCGAGCGACTAACGCAAAAGTCTTTCGCCAATTGGCCCAAGGAGACTCCTTGGCTGCGTTGTTCCCGGACGATCAAAAGCTGCTCAGGGGACAACCTGCTTGGCCGACCGAGTTTCTTTCCTTGTGCCCTTGCGCGGGCCAATCCTGCTTGCGTCCTTTCGATTAGAAGGTCACGTTCAAATTCCGCTACAGCCGCGATCACAGCCATGGTCATACGGCCAGCTGGACTGGTCAAGTCTGCCCCGCCGAGCGCCAAGCAATGGGTGCGCACCTGCAATTCGGCGAGATGCTCGACCGTCGCCCTGATGTCCATCGCGTTGCGCCCCAGTCGATCCAGCTTGGTCACGACCAGCACATCATCCCAATCAAGGCGGTCAATGAGACGCCGGAAACCTTTACGCTCCATCGCTGGCACCGAACCGGAAACGGTTTCCGAGACGATGCGCCTGGGATCGATATTGAAACCTGCCGCTTCAATCTCCTGAAGCTGATTTTCAATTGCTTGCTCTGTCGTGCTTACACGAGCGTAACCAAATACTCTGCCCATCTCGATTTCCCTGAATGTATCGAAAACGTAGCTTCAAATACACTTCAGCTAGAAACGTATAAAGGGCTATATTTCGATACAGCGACAGGCCGTGTATTGAAAACGGTCGATTTCGTTCATCAAATTTACTGTTGCGACTCCCTCCATTCATTCGCAAGTATCCACTCATTATTTCCAAATAGCAGATACCAGTCATTCCAGCCGTTGCGACTTGTTCCGGTGGCTGCAACGGAAGCTGCTGAAAACGATGTGTGTTTGCCCTCGATACCATCTACAACGAGCGCTCCGTTTTCGATCGTTCCAACGAACTCCTTCCCGGCGTAGGTGAATCGGCATTTCGTCCCGTCAGCGGGAAATGGCGTTGCAAAGCTGGTTCGCTGAGACGCAACTGCCATGCCAACGCCCGGCAGCTCGGCACGATGCGGTGCCGCCCAAATCGTTTTAGCGACATCAAAGAGAGAAGCAGCCCGCTCCTCAATTGCGTCCTCGTCCCAATGGTCATAGCCATGTAGCTCCCGGTTCAGCGCGAGTGCGGCATTGGCCTTGATCGCGGCGATCTTGCCGTCGAGCGGGCCGTTGGAAATTGTCGAGTTCAACGCCTGGGTGAGCAACGTAAGATTGCCCAATGTGTTGACCACGCTGTTTCGAGCACGGACCTGGCTCGCGAGTTCCGGGCTAAACTCTTCCTCACTGAGCCCTTCCATTCCCGGCAACGGCCAGGCAGCTTGCCACTTCTGCGGCATGATATGCTCGATGGTCAACGCCGACCTGATCAAGATGTCCTCGGTCAGCGAAGTGTGCTTCGCGCGCTCGATCCCTTCCAGGATATAGCGAAGCCGAGGTTGCCGCGCGTTTGCGTATTGCTCGCGCATGATCCAGCTTCGCCGCCATTCCGCATCGTCCGGCCAGCGATCCAGGTCAGTCGTGCGCGCGGACAGGTAGGAGAACAGCTCATCGACCTTGTCACCTTCGCACTCGCGCAGGCGCGTGATCAGCGAGACGAAGAAGCGATTGTAGTTCTTCGTCGTGAGTCCGCATGTGTCGCGGCGCAGGATATAACTTTCCAGCGCTTCAAATGCCTCAGCCAACCGGGCAGTCGCGCTCGGTTCCGTCGCCAGATAAATCGCGAGTGGCATCGCGGTTGAAACATCGAATGCGTCGGCCATGCGTCCGAAACGGCCGACAGGGTCGCCCTCTTGCGGGGAGAACAAGCGCTGCTCCACGGCGGCGGTGGCCGAAATCGCTTCCAGCTCCTCAGTCACGCCCTGGAACGGGGACGTGTCGAGAATCCACTTGCGGTAGTTTGCGAACAGGCCCTCGATCGAGACGATATCGCCGATCTGCATGGCAAGGTGATCGGTGAGCATCCAATCGAGGCGTGTGCGCTTCTGCCGCCCGCGCGACGCCTCCTGATTCCAGACCTGTCGATCTAGCGGCAACCAGTGCTTCTCATAGAGCTTATCGACATTGAGCGAGCCCTCACCCTGCCCCATGCCTTTCGCGCGCTGGAAGATGAAGTTGCGCAGCAGGTCGGCCGGAGAAAGGGGCACTCCCCGGCTGTTCAACGTCTCGAAAATTGTTTGCGGATCATCGCCGCCCTCAAGCTCGATTGAGACTACCGCCAGACCCTCCTTCAGTGCTTCGAAGAGGATTTCGAGGCGACCTTCCTGATACCCACCCCCGATCGTGACAAGTTCGGTGATGCGGCGGCGAAAGGATTCGTATGCCGTGCCTGCCAGCTTACCGACCAACTCGTCATCTTCAGCTAAGCCTGCAATTGGTTTGAGGTCTACGGCAGGATCGATCAGGCTGACGAACGCGCGGCGATCCGTTATCGAGGGCCACAACTTGTAGCGCTCATCGTCGGGCGTCTCCATCACCCCGTCATTCAGCAGATACTTGCCGACCTCGGCCGCGTAGCTCGATCCGTGACCGGCCGCCACATCGCGCAGGGCCGCCAGCAGCAGCTGGAATGTGGTCAAGCGCTGCTGGCCATCGATCACTTCAAAGGCTTGCACCTGCTTGCCGAAGGTCTTCACCTGATTGATGACGATCGCGCCCATGAAATGCGGCACAAGGGCCGAACGATCCGTTTCGATCCGATCGACCGCTCGCTCGATGTCTTCCCACAGCAGGGCGATCTGGGGATCCTCGCGCCACGAATACTGGCGCTGATATAGCGGGATCAGGTAGCGGCGCTTCCCATCGAACAGGTCGATGATCGATCGCGTGTAAGGCTTCATCCTAAACTACCCCCAAGATCGAAAACGTCGGCCAGTGCAGACCATTCAGCAGAGTGATTGCCCTCGAAATTTTCCATCCCCGGCCGGGTCAGAGTTCCGCTGCGCCGCCAGGCGTCATCCGCCTGCCAACCTGCGTATGAGGTGATCGTGCGGGTCGGTGCTTCGTGCCACTGGATGTTGAAGGCCCAGTTGGTCGGAAAGAAGTAGAGACTACCATAGGACAGGTGGTCGCGAATCCACCAAGCAAGCTTGGTCCAGTCGCCGGGGTTGGGGAAGGCATCAACGAACTCGGGCAAAACGATGCAAGCCGTGGCACCCATATGCCCATTCACATCGCGCCGATCCCAGATGTGGTCGGCATAGTTCGCCTCGTTTGAAGCACAGGTATAGCCGCTTTTGCCCGCGCGCTGCATTTCGTTGCCGAAACCATTCACCTCGCAAGAGCGATAGGCCGAGCGAATAGCGACCCGCCCGAATACCCGCTGGAGCGGTTCGAGCAGGTCTTCGCACAATCGCGTCCCGGCGGCGATTGCAAGATCAGGGTCATCGGGCGCATTCAGAAGGCCATGCACAGCCGCGATATCAGAAAACAGGAAATCGCGCATGTAGAAGTGCTGGGACAATCGCACACGACCGAAATCGTTGAGGGCTGCAACTGTGCGTGGTGGTTTCATGTCCCCGCTCCAGCTCGCAGAGCACCGATCAGCCTAAGCACAAGTTGGTTGTCGTCTGCACACTTCCACCGATTGATAAACCGGCAAACGATCTGGACGTTGCCCGCAGTGTAGTGACCATCGCTGTCGATCCGGTCGAGCGAAGCGAGCATTTCCGGATCGTCGCAATCACCATCGAATCCCAACGGCAGACCGGTAAGCGCACAGCGGCTCTGCTGCGCTTCCAGCATGGCGGGCCAAAGCAAAGACCATTCCTCGGCGGTCAGAGTCGTCAGCTTCTCTTTGACCTTGCGCTCAACCGCTTGCCCGTTGGACTGCGCAACCGTGTTGAGCATCGTCCCAAACATTCGGGAAGCAGCAACTTCCTGTGGCGACAATGTTGGAACACCGGCACTGGCTGCCCCACCGCCTCTGGATTGGCCCGAAATGTAGATGATGTCGAACCGATCCCGCAGTTGCCGAGCAGCAGAGGCGGACTGCATGTAGCCCCATTCTTGGCCAGCCAGCTTGTAAGCAAGGCGCAGCACGGCCTTCAGCGGAAGGACGCGACCTTGATGCCTCACCCAATAGCTGCGCGAAGGCCTGGCCTTCGTTTCCTTGTATAGGGCTTGATCACTGAGCAGACAGGCGGCCTGCAACCCTTGAACGAACTCCGCATCGGTGATGGGCAATGGATGTCTTGGTGGACGTGTCACGTTGCCTTCGCCCTTCTCCCCCGTTTGGCTTTGGGCGCGGCGGCGCGCTGGGTGCGGAAGCGGTCGAGGAGGGTCTGGGCGGGTTCGTCGTTGGGGTCCTGCGGGACCAGTTCGCCCCGGAAGGCCTTGGCGAGCAGCGCGGCTTCGAGCCGATCGAGCAGCGCGCGGGCGCGGGTGGCTTCGGCTTCGAGGCGGTCGGCGCGGGCGAAGGCGGTAGCAAGTTCGACAACTGCTGTTGCTTGGACATCCAAGCCTACTGCCGGGATGGGAAGCGACAGGAATTTCTCCTGCGTAAGGTTCAAGCCGCTATCGCTGATCCCAGTCTTCATATCCTCAATCATCGCCAAGATTTGAGGGGAATTGAGCATCATTGCCAGATATTCCGGACGAGCGCGCTCAGCCTTCGCGCGCAGGCGATACATCTTGTCGGCCAACATAAGCCGCTTTCGCGTAGCGCCGACGATACACGTGATGCCGCAACGAACACGAGGCCCTGCCCGGGTAACGAGAATGTCACCTTCGGCCACTTCAATCTTGGGCCGTGGCTTCAGGTCGGCTGGTAGCACCTTGTTTTCGTCGGGTCGGAATTCGAGTGCCTGAATTGCAGTCGTCTTCAAGACTGCCCATTGATCTTCATGGACCGATGGAAAATTTTCACATTTCGGGCTCCACCCCTGATCGAGGGAAGAGATCAGGTCGTTGATCGGCGACAGGTCAGCATCGGTTGAGAGCCGCTCATAGACCGCAGCCAGAGCGGTCGCTCGGAGATTTGTGGTCAGCATCGGCACCCGGTCCAGTTCCGCGCGGGCGCGGGCGAGACGGGCGGTCAGCGCGTCCAGCTTGGCGACGATGCGGCGCTGTTCGGCGAGTGGGGGGATTGGCGCAGCAAGGGCGTATGCATCTTCCCTGTTCAATCCTGGGACTGCAGTTGCGCGGTCCATCTGACCAAGTCCGAGACTTTTTAGCAATGGAACGGCGTAGCCCGGTTCGAGAACAGAAAAATCGTCGATGTAGTATGTGGTGTCGATAGGAAAGCAGGGAGTAGAGCTGAAATTTACTTTACCTGCGCTGCCTTTTCGTCCGACGATGATCGCTGGCCCAGCAATCAATGGAGCATCGTGATAGCCAACTACACCATTGGAGCCATACACCGGGACATCGCCTTGGCGCCTGGATCGTTCGGGCAGTGCGCCGCCGTAATTTAGCGTAACTACATCACCAAGCGTCGTCTCAGTCCATCCCTGCGGCAAAGTCACGCCTCGGCCTCCGCCGCCGCCAACTCGACCGCCCCGTCGTCCAGTTCCTCCACCAGCGCCCGAACTTCTTCCAGCGCCAGCGTCAGATGCCCTTCGATGGCAGAGGCTATGTCCTCAGGCGTGTCGAGCCCGTCCTCTGGGTCGCCGCTGGTGTCCTTGAGCCAAGTAATGTCGAGATTGTCACCCTTCGTCGCAATCTCATCGCGAGTGAAGCAACGCCAGCGACCCTCTTCGCCCTGATCCTGACGCTTAGCCTGACCAAATGGATCGTGGCCAAAGGCCGCTGCGAAATCAGCAAAGTCAGCCACGGCTATCGGCCTGGTCTTGCCATAGGAAGGCGCGCCGGTCCGCATGTCGTAAATCCACACGGCCTCGGTCGCATCCTTTGCAGGTGCTTCGGTGGTCGCCCGGTCAAAAAACAAGACGTTGGTTTTGACCCCTTGAGCGTAAAAGATGCCGGTAGGCAGGCGCAGGATAGTGTGCAGGTTACACCAGTTCATCAGCCGCTGGCGCAGCAGCTTGCCCTTGCCGTCATCGAACAGCACGTTGTCCGGCACGACCACTGCGGCCCGGCCGCCCAACTTGAGCGCGCGGATAATATGTTCGACGAACGGCAGCTGATAGGTTGATACCCGATCGGTGATCGACAGGTCATCGCGTGTCGGTGGTCCACCCGCCGGACCGAACGGCGGGTTGGTCAGGATCAAATCGGCGCCTTTAAAGGCCGTATTTTGGCCCGCCGGGCTGAGCGTATCGGCAAGGTCCAGATTGTCAGGATCGATCGAATGCAGGTGCAGGTTCATCTGCAACAACCGAAACGTGTCTGGCACGTTCTCGATCCCGCGCAGCGCCTGATTGAGCTGGAACGCCTGCTGCTTTGGGGCGAGTTCAAAATAGTCGTCGCTGCGCGCCTTCATGTATTGGTTGGCGGCGATCAGGAATCCGCCGGTGCCTGCCGCCGGGTCCTGGATCACCTCGCCCGGCCGGGGCTGCATCAGCTCAACCATCACCTTGATCAGCACGCGCGGGGTGAAATACTGCCCGGCCCCGCGCTTGGTTTCCTCGGCCATCTTTTGCAGCAGGCCTTCGTATGCATCGCCAAAGGCATCGCGCTCTTCGCTGAACCAGTGCAGGCCATCGATCGTATCGATCAACTTGCGCAGGTTGGCCGGGGTGCGGATCACGGTCGCCGCGTTCTGGAAGATCGCAACGATTGAGCGATCCTTGATCTTGGTGCCATCGCCCAGATCGATCAGCAGTTGCTTGTAACGCTGGAGGACTTCGGTTTCGTTCGCCGCCTTGAGCGCGTTCCAGCGATAGTCCTCCGGGATGCGAGTTTCGTCCTTCTGCTCCGAACACATTTTCAGGAACAGCAGGTAGGTCAGCTCTGTCACGTATTGCATGTAGGTGACGCCGTCCTTGCGCAGGACCGCGCATTCCCGCCACAGCTTGTTCACCAGATCTTGTGAGGGGTTCATTGCAATTCCTTATGCGGCCTGATCGCCGCCCCAGATGGCGACATTCAAGTCCTTGAGCAGTTCGCCTAGCCGATGGTCGAACTCACGGTCTACGGCATCGAAGCCGCCCGCCTGTGCAAAAGCGCCGACTGCCAGCAATTCAGGATCACCCACCGGCTGGGCTTTGAGAGCGCGCCCAATGCGGGTGAGCCATTGGCGCTGCTTGGCGGTCCATTCGCGGCTGGCCAGGATCGCTTGGACGCCGTTCTCCACCCGCGTTTCATATGGCACCAGCGGATCGCCCAGCGCGGCCTGACGGACAAAGCCGATGATGTGGGCGGCGATATCGGCATTGCGCACCCGGCCATAGGCTTGGCGCAGGCTGGCTTCGGAAAAGCCCTTCTCATCGAGCAACATCGCGATTTGCTTCAATTCCGCCCTGGTCAGATCGCGCGGGCGCTGGGTGGCCGCAATCAAGGCTGGCACCGCGTTCATGTTGGCTCGGATGAAGCGCTCGAACTCTTCGATGTAATCGTCGGGTGAGGCCTTGTCGCCGAACTGATCGCGGACATCGAGCAGTTCGTCTTCATGCTCCGAAATCAGGATGCCATTGTCGCGCCCACCCTTGGGCAGCGGCTGGTCCAGCACGGCGGCAAGAGATGGGTGCTGCTGGAACAAGGCCAGCGTTTCCGCTGCCGGTGCTGACTTCAGTCGATCCGCAAGCTGATCGAGCGGACCGAGCACCTGTTCCAGCGCTTCCCGACGCGCCGCATCGATATGGCGCAGGCGCTGCCGCAGCTTCACCACGATCTGATCACGGACGAAGGACTGATCGCTTTCGGTGCCTGCCCGGCCCAGGTCTTCAACCAGCTTGGCGAAACTCAGCGCCGGATCGACCACGACCGGACGCATGTCCGACACTTCCTGAAGATTCGCATAGATATCGACCGCGTCGAAGATGCGGAAATATTCCTTACCTATCTCGTCACAGCGGCGGGTCGCGCGGCCGATCATCTGGTCATAGAGGATGCGGCTGTTGACCCGGCGGACGAACACCAGATTGGTGATCGCAGGCACATCGATCCCGGTGGTCAACAGGTCCACGGTCACGACATATTTCGGGCGCGGATCGTTCTTGAACGCCTTGATCCGATCGAGCGGCTTATCGACCGAGCCGGTGATCTTATCGACCAGATCGTGCGGCTGCGGGCCATATTCCTCAACCAACGCCTCTCGCAGCGCCTTGACGAGAATGTCAGCATGATCATCGCGCGCAGCAAAGAGCAGCGTCTTGCCGGGCTGGTCTGGCGGACATTCGAGGACAATGGCCTGCGCAACCGCCTTGTTGAAGGACTCGGTGTAGACCTTCTTGTTGAACTCGGAGATTTCGAAATCAACCTGGTCTTCAAGATCAAACAAGTCGATCTGGCCGGTGCGCGGATCGATGATGTTGACCTCTTCGCCCTCGTCAAAATGAATGCCGGTCTGGCTAAGCGCGGTAACGATACGGCGCGGTGGGCGGTGATCGATAAGGTAGCCATCAATGACGGCCTGACGGTATGAGTAGTGGAAGACCGGCGCACCGAAGATCTCACGGGTGTGCATTGCGGGGGTGGCAGTGAGCGCGACCTTGGTCGCATCGAAATAATCAAGCACCCGGCGATAGGCTGAGAGATAATCATCGAGATTGCGGAAACCGAGATCGTCTTCGCGCAATTCAGCGTCCAGGGTGTAGCCGCGGTGAGCCTCATCGACTATGATAAGGTCATAGGTTCCCGGTGTGGGGCGTTCGGCTTCG
The DNA here is from genome assembly GCA_964573075.1 of uncultured Novosphingobium sp. Taxonomy (GTDB): domain Bacteria; phylum Pseudomonadota; class Alphaproteobacteria; order Sphingomonadales; family Sphingomonadaceae; genus Novosphingobium. The sequence goes on from CAZNII010000002.1 coordinate 70,970, forward strand.
GGATCGTCGAACACCCGGCGGATCATCGCTTGCACCGTGGCAACCTGCACGCGATCGGTCGCGTCGGGGAACTTCTTTGCCAAATCGGCTACCGGGAATACCTCGTCGAACTTGAGGAAGCCGCTGGTGTCCGTGGTGCTCATCGCATCAAGGGTCTGGCGGCCCAGCGCGTTCCGATCGACCAGAAACAGGATACGCCGGAACCGCTTGCGCCGGAGCAGTTCATACATCAGCGCAATGGCCAGGCGCGTCTTACCTGTGCCAGTGGCCATCGCGAGCAGAATGTGGCGCTGACCTTCACCGACCGCCTTCTCGACGGCAGCGATCGCATCCTGCTGATACGGGCGAAGGCCGGTGACGCCGATTTCCCGCTCGGCAACTTCGTCGCGGTCTTCGGTTTCCTGTTCGAGACGTTCCACCAAATCACGCGGTGAAAACCATTCTGGCAGAGCGCGTGCTTCTCCGGCATTTGGTCGGGCGTCCCAGAACCAAATGCCCGATTTAGTTGCGAGCTGCTTCACGTAAGGCCTGCCGTTGGTGACGAACAAGAACGGCACCCGGAACCTGTCGTCTCCATTGGTCCAGGGGCCACTCCCCGGCAGCTCGTCAACCGTAAGGTCGATTCCGATGGCATACCGTTTCGACTGTCCGAGCCTGCCGGGCACGTCCTTGAACTCGCGCTTGGCTTCGACAACGCCGACGCACCGCCCGTCGATGAATAGGGCATAATCAACAGGGCCTGTCTTGGTCGGCCATTCGGCGATAGCCATGGCCTTGCCATATTCAGGCCGCGCACCATTGGCATGGCGCAGCAGAACGCTGTCAACGATCCACCCTGCCGCCCGAAGCTGTTCATCGATCAAAACGCGGGTGGTGGCTTCATCGATCTCGATCTTGTCTGCCTGCCGGACTGCAAACTCGGCCAGCAAGTCCAACTGTTGTGGTGGTAGAGCCTCGGCCGTGATCTGGGCTTGCGTCAGGGCCTCTTCGCTAGCGCGCAATCCTGCTTCAGTCTCGGCAGCATACTGCTCCCAGAATGCCTTTTCCTGCTGTCGCTCTTCGGCCTGTTGCATGGCGGCCAAGCGGGCCGCTTCTGCCTCCTGACGGGCCAACTGTGCCTTGGCTTCAGCATCTGCGCTCGCACGGACCTGCTGCTTAAGCACGCGGATTTCTTCGGCCAGCGCCGCGGTAATATTTGCGGGTGCTGCGGGCGGAATGAAGGGACCCGGCTTGAAATTGGGCTCGTTCCCGTATGAGCGATGGAACCAGACCGCTATTGCTCGGGCAGTCTTAAGTGCGGTCAGGGCATCGCTTGCACTACCTGCATTTTCATGCGCCGCAGCGTTTCCGAGCCTTTTGAGGAAATAGAAGAAGTCCGCGACATCGCGCGGCATAACTCCGCGCAGCTTAAGACCGCGCAGGGTATCGTCGAAGCTCGCTCGCGATGAAGGCAAGAGGGCATGACGCGCAGCTACCTCTTTCGCAAGGAACTCTGCCAGCTGGCGAAGCTTCAATAGTGCAGCAGGGGCATCATCGTGGAAATACCGCTCCGCCAATGCCCCGAGTCGGGCCAATTGGTCATCATGGCGCTTCAAAAATTCGAAGTTGCTGGATGCTCCCATAACTCGGGAACCTAATGTATTCCGACGACTAGGCAAGCACTCGGGCCGTTTATAGGCGACCCGAGAGCTCCAACCAGCTTTTGAATTGCCTGTTTGCTCAAATTATCTGGAACGGCCGATAGCGATCGTCACCGTTTGCGCGGCGAATGCGCCGCCACATACCCGCAACATCGATTCCCTCAATCGGGCCGGGACCCATTTCCGAGCGCTGTCGGTGCCACTCGAGCAACTGCGTTTTCCACTCGCGGCGAATGAACTTGGCATCCCCGACACAGAACACGGAATCGAAGATGCTGATCTGCGACAATCCCTCCATGATGCGAAGCGCCAGCGTGTCGGTGAACCCCTTCAGCGTCGGCTTGAAGCGGAACCGGTCTGCACCCTTGCCGAACGGCGTTCGATACTTCGCACCGTAGGGCGCCTTGGTCTGGTAAATGATGATCCGCAGCGCATCTTCGACGCCACCCTTCAACCTCCGAGTCTTAATCGGTTGAGCGCCGAAGGTGTTCGACCAAGATCGCGATGTGTTGAGCTTCTTCTTGGCCTGTCGGAACTTGCGGCGCGACAGTGGCCCCCAGCCGAGCACGTGTCCGTGCAGCATCAGCGTTCGACCTTTGCCCTTCGCAGGATAGTTCGTCAGCGCTTGGATCTCCAGCACCACGATGCCAGATAGGCCCATCGCCCTTAGCGCCTTGTCCACCTTGCGCCGGTAAGCGTTCAACTTGATTTCCGGGTCAAAATCGGTCGAAAGTCCGAGGTCGTCCACCATTGTCAGGTGATAACAGGGCATACCTTCCGGTATCATCTCGCCGATCCGAGCTTCAACGATGGCAAACAGCAGCCGCATCGCCGCCGTCCTCGCCTCGAGGTCCGCCATCGTCATGTGCTCAAGGTGTCGATTGAGACCAAGCGTTGCAAGGAGGCTCTTGAGACGACCCTTGGGCAAGGCGAGCTTCTTTATCACTCTAGCAAGACGGTTTGCCAGGATATCAGCTTTGTCGTTAGCCTTGGCCAGCAACTCCTCGGCGGGCACAACAGGGTATCTGGGCATTTGGAAAAACTCCGCCCCTTCGACCCGTGTTACGAATGGGGAAGAATGGGGACATAGGGAATGAAGGGGAAGGTGAGAGCCCTCAGCGGAGCCCTCACCCGTTTAGTTCATTCGTGGACCAGTCCTGGGGTGACGGCCCATACACACTTGTCAAAAATATCCGCCGCCAGATTTGAGCGACCGCTCGTAGACGACAATATCCCGCAGGCGATAACGGACCGACCGCCCCATCTTGAAAAAGCGCGGTCCCATCCCTTTCCCACGCCAATTCTGAAGCGTCTTCGCTTCCACCCCGAGGCGCAGCGCTAGGGCCTTCTCATCAAAATATTTTTGCTTCCCTTTCTGCCCCCCATCCGAGCTGGTGAGCCGGGCAATCTGACGCTGCTGGTTCTTCACTTTCCGGTTGAGCACTGCGATCTCCGCCAACAGGGTCTCGCAACGGCGGCAGGCACCCTTTGCCTTGGGTGATTTGATGGAAGTTGGCTGTTTAGCCATGATAACAGTTCCTTTTTGCAAAATGACGGAGCCGGAAAAATTCGGCAAACCGGCCAGCCCAAGTCGGGATGGCTCTCCCCGGTTTACGGGTTGCCCTGAACAGCTATCGGCGAGGCTGATTGCGGTGTTTCCAGGTCGTTTTTGGAAATGAGTGTAATCCATTTGGAGGACACTTTGCCTGTGCTAGTGAATGTCCTCGAATCGGAGGACAATCAGATGGCGGCGAAAGTGCAAAAGAATTCCTCTTTGAGCCCGCTGACGTCCGAGCAGCAAAACCAACTCAACGAATTTAGAAGGCTCCGCACCAAGTTCCACAAACAGTGGGACGAGCGGAATGCGTCAAACGGCACCGGCGAGTTCGACGAAACGATGGACGACTGGCTTTCGCGGAATGCATATCGCCACCTTCGAAAGATCGTGGCAGATGGCCGCTGGCCGATGCTGGAATATCTCGTTGATTTTGATCGATCCCTGAAAAGGGGACCTCATTCAATCAAGGGAAAGCCCTTCAAGGTCGGCCTCATCGCTATCCTGGGCGATAAGTTCAAGCTGGGACGAAATCGACGCAGCGACCTAGCTAACGCGATGGAATACGCTTACATCCACAAGGTGCATTCCAGACACTTCAATGGCTTCGTGAAGCAAGCGGGCGTCAAGAGAATTGCGCGGAAATTGGACGCTAATCACGTTGAGCCCGGTTTCAAGCGCGACAGTCTGCTCCCTCGGCAATACGTTAGAGGTCAAACATTCCCTCTCATTACCCCAGATTGACCGTTTTCGTGGTTGCTCGGTGGTTGCGAGAGGTTGCTGGAAACCAAGGAGTTCAACAATAAACCATTGAAAAATATGGTGAGCCCTGCTGGGTTCGAACCAGCGACCTACTGATTAAAAGTCAGTTGCT
>CAZNII010000003.1:0-2213 GCA_964573075.1 uncultured Novosphingobium sp.
CTTCGATCTGGCTATAGAAGTCCTTCACCACCTGGCGCATGATATTGATGCGCGGTTCGCTGTCGGAAGGATTGGTTGATGCCATCGATCCGGTGGTGTCGAGCACGAACATGATATCGGTGTTCGAGAAGTTGAGCCTAGCTTCGCACTCTACCGAGAGATCGACCTGGCTGTAGCCGAACACGCCCATGATCGTGGTCGGCACGTCGACAGTGGCCACGCCGGAGATTGCCATGTCAGGCTCGATCGTCATCTGGAAGGTACGGTTGGTAGTGCCGTAGCTGCCATCGATGAAGTTGAGATTGAAGAACCGGTTACCGGTCTCGGCCACCTCGGCCGGAACCTCGCCGTTCAGGATGGCTTGCGAACCAAGTTTCTTGCGCGCAGCCAGCACGCCGGCATCGCAGGCCTGCTGCAAGCGGGTTTGCGAGAGGTACGAGCGGCCCATATCCACCCCGCCGCCGATCATTGCCAGCAGCGGCACCAGCGCAGCCGCGATCATCGCCAGGGTATTGCCTGACCTGTCGCGCGCAATGCGGGTGATTAGTCCCCAAAGCCGCGGAAAAGGAATCGTTCTCGCCATGGCGACCGCGATAGACTCCCGTTACGCTTAACAGGACCATAGGCATGGCCCCCTAAGCCATTAACCAACATAGATGGTTAATGCCGGGTAAAAATCGCGGTTTTATAGTGTGTTATGTCTAGGTGACGACGAAAATCGGCCGTGAATAGCTCAGCGGAATTTCCGAGATCCCGAACAGGCCGAGCATGGTCGGCACATTGTAGGTGACCGTCATGAAATATTCGGTCGCGCCGGTAACCCGCTGGGTCGCCGCCGGAGAGATCGAAACGGCAAAACGGCTGCGTACCAGACCATAGGGCGGACCAGCGGCGAGGCCATTGGCGTAGTTTTCCAGCTGGCTTGTCGTCAGGCGGTTGGCGGTCTGGTAGTTGACCACCGCATATCGCGCCGTATCGGCCGAGATCCCGCGCAGCGCGTTGTAATTCTGCATGCCGATGCCGATCTGCAGCACGCCCATCAGCATGCCCAGCAGGATCGGTCCGACCAGCGCGAATTCGACCGCGACCGAACCGTCGCGGTTGCGGCGCAATGCTGAAATCAGATGCCGCATCAGTGGGCCTCCGCCTGTCCGATCATGACGTAACGGACCACGTTGTAGGTGATCGGCCGCCCCACCCCGAAGCGGGTCCATTGCGGCGTGTAGGTATCCTGCAACTGGATCCGCACGAAGCTCGAGACAAAGCCCGAAGTGCCGCAGCTTGTGGCCGAGTTGCTGAAACTTGTTTGGGCATCGCAGCGATAGACCACCGATACGGTCACCTTGTCCGCCGGCAAGCCCGAGGAAGCCATGACCACGTTCTTGAGGACGGCGCGCTTGGAAATCGTATCCGGCGGCGAGGCGAGGGCAATCGCCCCGGCTTCGGCAGCGGCGCTCTGCAGTTCGGACTGCCGCGCAACGATGCCGCTGACCTGGTAGGCCCCCAGGCTCATCAGCACCAGCACCGGCGCGACCAGCGCGGTCTCGATCACCATGGCGCCTTCGCGGTCCTGCCGCAGGCGGGAGATTAGCTCGCGGAGCTTCATCATGCCACCAGCTTGATGGTCGGCCGGCCGGTCGAGACCTCGTCCTCGTGGGTCATTCCGGGCGGGCAGAAGCTGCTCATGTTGGTGTTGCCTTCGAGCGTGATGTTGGCCGCAGCAATCAGCAGGCACGCGCTGGTGACGCTGGCAGTGCCGTTGAAGCGCACGTCGCTCTTGGGCAGATAGATCTTGCCGTTGAGCACCGTATCGCTGTTGCCGTTGATGGTGTTGCGATTGTTGGTGCCCGGGGAGGCGCGATCCTCGTAGATCAGCATCCCGGCAAGCTGCCCGGCCTGGGTGGCTCCGAGCCCGCCAACCGTGGTGAGCTGCGCCGAGGTCGCTGCAGTAAGGGTGATGTTCGAGCCGCCCGTGAAATCGATGTAGGCCCCGTTCTTGAGCACGATCAGGATGCCCGCACCGGTCACCTGGTACTGCCCGGTGATTTTCAGGCGGCCGCCGTCGATCACATAGATGCCGGGGTTGAACACCGTGGTGCAGCTGACGTCGAACCCGCCGCTGTAGGTACCCTGGTTGAGCGTTGCCTGGGTGTTGGTGTGCACCGTGACAGCGTTGGCATACTCGTTCGAGGTCCGGATCACGGTCTTGCGGT
>CAZNII010000003.1:2313-18164 GCA_964573075.1 uncultured Novosphingobium sp.
TGCACCGTGACAGCGTTGGCATACTCGTTCGAGGTCCGGATCACGGTCTTGCGGTAGATCTTGTTGCTGCCACTGCCTGAAACCTGCGTCCAGGTCGGCGCGCCGTCCGAAGTGAAGGTCCCATCGGTGCTGTTGGCCGGCAGGCTGATGCCATAGGACCATGCCCCCCACGAACCAAGGACATTGGCCAGATAGCCGGTGCCCGAGTAACTGGGCTGCTGCACGGCGTTGTTGGTGTTGGACCCCTTCCAATAGGTGTAGATCGTATCCGTCTTGGTCCGCTTGTCACCCGTGGTGGTCGTGGTTCCGGGAACGCAGGTGTAGCTCTGCGTTGGATTGGGGCTCGGTGTGGGCGTGGTGAGGCTGGCAAAGGGGTCTGATAGCCCGCTCATGTATTCGTGGATTTCGGCGTCGGTATGCGTGCTCAGCCAGTCATCGATCCCGCCGGCGGAAACGACCCAGCCCGGATCGACCGTCGGGTTGCCGTTGATGATGATCGACGAATTCGAGGTGGACAGCGCTGCCAGACCGCATGCCGCCGTCAGGGTTGCGCTGCCGCCAATGGTGATTGCGCCGCTATCGTCCTCGTCGGTCGCAATCAGGCAGGCGGTGTAGCTGGTGCCATCGGTGAAGCTGGCCTGGGCATAGGCGGTAACGTTCGCTGCCCGCCCGGTCAGAAAGTTTGAGAAGGGCAGAGTCTTGCTGGCGGTCACGGTAACGACCACGCTGTTCTGGTTGCCGCCGTTGTAGTTCGCCAGGCTGACGTTGGGGGTCGAATCGATCGTCGTGGTGGTCGATACGTTGGCCCCGAATTCCTGGCGGGCGCGGGTGGCATAGGTCTGGGCGGTATCGCTGTTGCTGCGTGCCCAGGCGCCGGCCAGCGCGGCCTGGTCCGCCGCATACTGGATCTCGCGCTTCCACATGTACCACTGCGCCGTATCGACCGCGAGGCCCGAGCCCCCGATCAGGACAGGCATGCCAAGCGCGACCAGCAGCGTGGCATTGCCGCTGGTGCTGGCCTTGATTTCGCTGATTGTGCGGCGAATCGAGCTGAGCATGGTGCCCCCGAAATTGAATCCAAGTGGCTTGCCATTAGTCACTTGTGGTGACCGCTCTCTCAAACAGCAGGGTTAACAGGCAGTTAGCACGCGAGAAACCGTTCCGATTGGGATCGGGCTTGTTTCGGCCGGCAGCAGGTTTAGGCACGGCTTTCATGGACTTGGCTTCATTGATCGCGGAACTGCCGGTCGAACGGCGGCTGGCGCTGGCCTATGGTGCGGGTCGGGCGCGACGGTTGACGCTCGGACTGTTCGCCTTGGACCAGCGGCTTGCCGGAGTGGTGCGCCAGGCGCGAGAGCCGATGCTTGGCCAACTGCGTCTCGCCTGGTGGCGCGATCAGTTGACTGCGCCGCCGCGTGACCTGCCCGCCGGCGAGCCGCTGCTCGAGCTGCTGGAACAATGGGGCGAATTCCGCGCCGGTCTTGCGGGATTGGTCGAGGGCTGGGAAGGGCTGCTGGGCGAACAGCCCGACCTTGCCGGTTTCGCCGCTGCCCGCGGTGCGGCCTGCGCGACACTGGCGCGATGCCTTGATCACCCAGAAGCAGCCGAATCCGCGGCGCGCGCCGGACGGGACTGGGCGATTGCCGAACTGCCATTGCGATTGAGCAATCCGCATGAGCGCGCGGACGCAGAAAGCTTCGCGACAACAACAGGTTGGGCAAAGGTCCAGTTGCCGAGGGTACTGCGTCCGTTGCTGGTGCTGCATGGACTGGCCCGACGCAGCAAAGGGCAGACAGAACTGCTTGCCGGACCAGGCAGCGGTCTTGTCGCGGCAAGGGTTGGCTTGCTCGGGTTTTAGGATATGGTCATCCGGTACTTGGAGGTAACGTGATGAACCGGATTGTCCTTGGCGCGGTTTCGGCACTTCTGCTTGCCGGGGCGGGGATGTTCTGGTGGCAGGGCCGCGCAAGCGTCGAGGCTTCGGCCCCGCCTGCGCCCGCGCCACTGGCCGAGGTTCCCACGGGCGCTCCGCTGGAGGAAATTCCCGACGAGGATGGCGAGGGCATGATGGGGGCTGCCCTTCCGCCAGAGGCCGATGAGGCGAGCCGCGAGGAAAAGCGCTTCAACCGGCTCGATCGCAACCGCGACAACCTGATCAGCCGGACCGAGGTGATGCAGCCGCGGATCGCTGCATTCCGCAAGCTCGATACCGATCACAACAATCTGCTCAGTTTCGAGGAATGGGCGGTGGCCACGTCCAACCGCTTCAAAAAGGCCGACGGCAATGGCGATGGCAGTCTGACCCGGGGCGAGTTTGCCACGACCAAGCCGAAGCCGGCCAAACGTCCCGCCTGCAAATGCTGAACGCCCGCCCGGCGGGTGCCGGACGGGCGTTCCTTCGGTGGTTCCGATCGATCAGAAGTGGAAGTTCACCCCGAGCCGGACCTGATGCATCCGGAAATCCTGGGTGAAGGTTTCGGTGTAGTTGAGCGCCGGCGGGGCAAAGGCACTGCCCGCCGCATAGTCGGCATCGAACGTGACATCGCCCTTGTCGGTGTAGATGTATTCCAGCTTCAGCGAAACACTGCTGCCGAAGCGGTGTTCGATCCCGCCGCCGATTTCAAAGCCGTTGAAGGTTTCGCTGCGGTTGACGATCTTGTGGTATCCGCCGTTCGACGAGATATCCACCGCGATGTCGGCATTCGCCCAACCCCAGCCGCCGGTGGCATAGAACAGCGTATTACCTGCCGCAAAGCCGGCCTTGGCCCGCAGCGAATAGCTGACCTTGGGGTCGAAGGTGTTGGTAACCGTATAGCTGAGAGCCGGGAAGGGCGTGGTCGGGGTCGGTCCGCGTGTGGCGGTTTCCTTGCCAGAAAGGACGCTGACATCACCTTCCAGGCCCACCACCAGGCCGCCGCCGGCCGCCATGTTGTAGCCGATCTGGCCGCCGAAATTGACGTCCTGGACCTTCGACTGGCTCGGGTAGAAGGCAGTGACGTGGTCCCTCAGGGCTTGCGATTCGCTGGCCCAGCTACCGCCGACAACGACGGTCTGGTCCGACTTGGCATCGGTGTAGCCCACCGTCGCTCCGACATAGGCGCCGCTCCAGTCGGCCTCATCTTCGGCCATGGCTGGGGTGGCGATGGCGCAAGCGGCGATTGCCGCACTGGCGAGAAGTCTCCTCATGGTCATACTCCCTTTGAATTGGTGCGACCCACTGCGACTCCTGCTAGCGCGGCAGTGCTTAAAAGAATTGTAGGGAACCGACTTTTGCGGGCCGAGCGCTGGGATTTTCAGGATGAAGTGCCTGACGAGGCGATCCAGCCGGCCAGATCCTGCTTTGCCCGCGCGGTATAGGCCGGCTTGCGGATCTTCTTTTTCACATCCTCGGCCAGCGGCGGGAACAGGCCGAAATTGACGTTCATCGGCTGATAGGTCTCAGCATCGGCATCGCCGGTCACATGCGAAAGCAGTGCGCCCAGCGCGGTCGTTCGGGGAGGGGAGCTCCATTTCTGGCCGCCCTGCTCGGCCAACGTCATCAGGCCCGCCAGCAGGCCGATCGCCGCGCTTTCGACATAGCCTTCGCAGCCGGTGATCTGCCCGGCAAAGCGGATGTGCGGGGCCCGCTTCAACCTGAGCTGGCGATCGAGCAGGACCGGCGAATTGAGGAAGGTGTTGCGGTGCAGCCCGCCGAGCCGCGCAAATTCGGCATTCTCCAGCCCCGGGATGGTGCGGAACAGGCGGACCTGCTCGGCATATTTGAGCTTGGTCTGGAACCCGACCATGTTCCAAAGCGTGCCCAGCTTGTTGTCCTGCCGCAGTTGGACAACAGCATAAGGCCAGCGCCCATTGGGATGTTCGGGCGTGGCCCAGTGCGGGTTATCCAGCCCGACCGGCTTCATCGGCCCGAACCGCAGCGTGTCTTCGCCGCGCTCGGCCATCACCTCGATCGGCATGCAGCCTTCGAAATAGGGGGTATCGGCCTCCCATTCGCGGAATTCGGTCTTCTCGCCGGCCAGCAGGCCTTCGCGGAAGGCAATGTACTGTTCGCGGTTGAGCGGGCAGTTGATGTAGTCCTTGCCGCCCTTGTCCCACCGAGCCGCGCGCCAGGCGATCGTCATGTCGATGGTGTCGTGGTGGACGATCGGTGCGATTGCGTCGAAGAAGGCCAGGCTCTCCGCGCCTGTCGCCTGGCCGATGCTTTCAGCCAGGGCGGCCGCGGTGAGCGGGCCGGTGGCAACGATCGTCAGCCCGGCCTCGGGCAGGCGGTCGATCCGCTCGCGGACAATCGTCAGATTGGGCAGGGCTGACAGCCGCCGCTCGACTTCGCCGGAGAAAACGTCACGATCGACGGCTAGCGCCGATCCGGCGGGAACCTTGGCCACTTCTGCGGCGGCCATGATCAGCGAATCGAGCTGGCGCATCTCGTGGTGGAGCAGGCCGACCGCGTTGTTCTCATGATCGTCAGAGCGGAACGAGTTCGAACAGACCAGTTCGGCCAGCCCGTCGCCCTGATGCGCGGGGGTCCGCTCGCCGGTGCCGCGCATTTCGGACAAGCGTACCTTTATGCCGCGGCGCGCCAGTTGCCAGGCCGCTTCGCTTCCGGCCATCCCGCCGCCGATAATGTGGACATCATGGTTCATTGCCGGTCCGCCTAGCCTTGCGCGCGGCAAATGGAAACGGCAAGCAGGCCGGGAAGGGGGATTTTGCCATGCCCAAGCGCGCGCTGATCGAAAAACGGCCCTGGCTGCTGGCCAGCCTGATTGCCGGTATCAGCTATTACTTCATCCGCCACGGCACGGTTCCCGACATCTACGAATGGGCCTGGAAGGGAGTCGGCGTGGCGCTGCTCGCGGTCTATGCCCTGACCCGACACAAGGGCGCGGATTCGCGACAGATCGCTGCGGTCATGGCCTTTGGCGCGCTCGGCGATGTGCTGATCGAGCTGCAACTCGAAGCCGGCGCCGTGGCCTTCCTGATCGGACACCTGATCGCGATCCAGCTTTGTTGGCGGCATCGGCGCGAGAGCCTGACTTTCAGCCAGAAGGCGGCGGGGCTGGTCATGCTGGTGCTGATCCCGGTGATCGCCTTCATGCTGCCGACCGAACGGGCTGCGGCACCGGGGATCACGCTCTATTCGGCGGGTCTGGCGGCGATGACCGCCGCTGCCTGGACCAGCAGCTTCCCGCGTTACCGGGTCGGGCTGGGGGCGGTGATGTTCGCGGTTTCCGACCTGCTGATCTTCTCGCGCATGGGGCCCCTTGCGCAGAGCCCGTTACCCGATCTGCTGATCTGGCCGCTCTACTACTTCGGCCAGTTCCTGATCTGCGTCGGCGTAGTCGGCGAACTGCGGCGGCGTTCGGTCTAGGGACTTGCCAAGGCCGGCCATTCCGGCAATTCTCGGCTTGGGAAGCGCGCCCCGGATCGAGGTTCCTCGGTGACACTTTCGCGCACCCTGTTCGCTTTCCTGACGGCCCTCTTGGCGGTCTCTGCCCCGGCAAAGGCCAAGGACAAGCCGCCGACCCATTACGACAACAGCCGGGAAAGCTTCGTCTTCGACGGGCGCCAGAACTATCCCTACGTCATCCGCGGGGTGATGATCGAATGGGAGCTGGCCTGCCTGAAAGGCAAGTCCGACGCCTGCCTAAAGCTCGCCCGCGCCTTTGAAACTGGGTTCGGGGTGATCCCGGCCGACGCGCGGGCGGCTGTCGGCTATTTCCTTGAGGCCTGCAAGAAGGGATCGGGCGAGGGCTGCGTCCGGGCGGGCGAAATGCTGCGCGAAGGCACACCCGGATACAAGCTGCCCGCCCTGGCTCAGCAGCAGGCCGAACGCGGCTGCAACCAGCTGAAATACCAGCCGGCCTGCGCCTCGCTGGCAGTCAGCCAGGCCGCTGCCGCGCCAAGCGGGTCTGACCAGTCCGATGCCCTACTGGCCAAGGCTTGCGCCGCCGGCGACGACATGGGTTGCCGCAACCGCGCCAACAGTCTGTTCTATGTCCGCAAGGACGCTGCCTCCCGTGCTGAGGCCCTGCGGCTGTTCGAACCAGCCTGCCGGGCGCGCAAGTCGTGGGGTTGCCAGGGCATGGCAGATGCCTATCGCAACGGTTGGGGGCTCACCGCCGATGCCACCCGCGCGGCGGAGTTCGAACGGGTCGGTTGTGTCGAGACCCAGGGCGACAAACTGCGGCTGTGCACCTATCACGGTGAACGGCTGACCCAGTCGCGCAACAAGGTCGACATCAACCGGGGCGAGCAATACCTCTCTGCCGCCTGTTCAGCCAACGACGGGCAGGCCTGCTTCTCTGTTGCGCGCGTGGTTCTGCTGAACTTGCCGGGCGCGACTACAAACTTTCAGGAAAGCCTCTACTTCGCCCGGCGCGGCTGCGAACTGGGGGAAGGGCGCGCCTGCCTGATGTTGGGCATGGCCTATGCCGGAGACTTCGGCCGGGTCGTGCGCGAGGATCCTGTCGCCTTTGCGCTGTTTGAACGGGGCTGCAAACTGGGCGAGCAGGCTTCCTGCGGCCGGGTCGGCAAGATGGCGGCGGCCGATCCGTCGCTGCGTACCGTGCGCCCGGCGATCGATCCTGCCGCTCCGGCGGTACAACAGCTCAAGCTCGCGAAGCAGATGGTTGAGGGCAACAGCAACCGGATGGCCGGCCTGCAAGCGGTCGCGCGGCTGATGCGCGAAGGGAACGAGGACGCGCAGTGGCTGCTGGGTGGCTGGATGTATTTCGGTCTGCCCGGTCTGTTCGGGACCGAACGCAAGCAGGACGGGCTGATCCTGTTCGAAAATGCTGCCCGGGTCGGCCACGTCGATGCCGCGATCTTCATGGGCATGGCCTACTGGTACGGGCAGGAGGTGCCGCTCGACCGCGCCAAGGGCGAGGAATACATGGCCATCGCGGCCTCGCGCGGAGACCAGAAGGCGGCTGCAATCCTGCGTTCGATGAAGAACGAGCCAATCCGCGAGGAGAACGCCCGCCGGCAGAAGCAGTACGAGGAATGGGCCGCCCAGAGTCGCGCCTTCTGGAACAGCCCGGCGGCGATGTTCTCGCGTAGCTGGTCCGCGCCGTCGACCAGCTACAACCCGACGCCGACCTATAGCGGACCATCGGTCTCGCAGATCTACGACACGCACAATTTCAACAACGCGATCAGTTACTACTCGGGCGGGACCAGCTCCTGCGCCGCGTCCAACCCCTATTGCTGAGGAGCCCAACCCATGCGCCATCCGTTCCTTTCGTTGGCTGCGCTGGCCGCACTTGCCGTGCCGGCGGCCGCGCAGCTCAACGTCCGTTTTTCCCAGTCCGAGAACAACGGAGTCTGCTATTTCAGTGTCGAAGGGCCGGGGCCGAAAGGCGGATCGCAGAGCTTCACGCTGGAATTCAGCCTGCGGGTCAGTGACGGCAACCTGGGCATGGACATGAAGGCCAACAACTGGCCCAAGGCGGCCAAGGCCGATCCGGACAAGACCGTCAACGTCACGCTGGACACGGACGCTGGCAAGAGCAAGCCGTCGCGTTCGGGCGGATACTATGGCGGCGTTTACGAGCGGCTGTGGGCCGGTTGGGGCGCGGGTGCGCCTTCGGCTCCGGTCTTCGATCTGCTGAAGCGGGCCAAGATCGTCTACGTGGTGGCCGACGGGGAGCGGTACGGACCCTTCGACATGCAGATCAAGTCGCTGCCCTACAACTCGCTGAACGGCTGCGCCGAGCGGGTCCGCAAGGGTCAGCGTTAGGCACCGCTCCACGCCGCAACAGTCGTGCGGTGCAGTTCGCGCCGGTGGCCTTCGTAGCCGCCGGTCGCGCGGTGGAGGACCGAGCGGTTGTCCCACATCACCAGCATCCCTGGTTCCCACTTATGGACATAGACGAAGCGTTCGTCGCCCTGCCATTTCTGCAGTTCGGACAGCAGGGCGATGGCCACGCCCTGATCCATTCCCTCGATCCCGATGATATAGCCCAGCGTTGAGAAGAACCCGCGTCGTCCGGTTTCGGGATGGGTCGGGACGAGTGGATGGGTCTGGGTTGCATAGGCCGCCTCGCCGGGGCGGATGTCCATGTTCCACTTCTTGTCCTTGGCCGCATAGGTGCCCTCGGGCGAATAGGCGAGCCGGGCGGAATGGATCGCGACGAGATCGGTCAGCTGCCGTTTCCGCTCAGCCGGCAGGGCTTCCCAGGCCAGGTGCTGGTTGGCGAAATGGGTATCGCCGCCGTGGGGAGGAATCTCGATCGCCATCAGGCAAGTGCCGGCCGGCGGGCAAGCCAGAAACGACCAGTCGGCGTGCCAGTTTTCGGCAAAGATCGGGCTGGTTTCGTCAGCCTCGCGGCGGATCGCGGCGATGTGTTCGCGGCCCGGGATCGGGGCAAAGAACGGATCCTCGCCGAACCCGCCCATTGCAAGGGTGAAGCGCTCCAGGTCGTCGTCGCCGATCGTCTGATCGGGGAAGGCCAGGACGTGATGCTGAAGCCAGGCCGCGCGGATCGCGGCGACCAGTTCGGCATCTAGCGGCTCCGACAGGTCGACCCCAATCACCCGTGCGCCGCACGCCTGACCGGACGGTTCGACCCAGAAGCGCGACATCAGCTTTCCGCCGCCGGATCGGCGTCGGCCCCATCCTTGTCCCCACCATCCTCGTCCTCGCCGCCTTCATCGGCCAGGCGGACCGCCGAAACGACATGCTCCTGATCCGCAACGTTGAACAGCCGGACCCCGGCGCTGCCGCGGCCGATCACGCGCAGGCTTTCCAGCGGCAGGCGGATCAGCTTGGCCTGGTCGGTCACCAGCATCAGCTGGTCGGCCTGGCTGGCCGGGAAGCTGGCTACAACCGGGCCGTTGCGGGCGATGTTGTCGATATTGGTGATGCCCTGGCCGCCGCGTCCAGTGCGGCGGTATTCGTAGGCCGAGCTCATCTTGCCATAGCCATTGGCGCAGACGGTCAGGATGAATTGCTCGCGCTCGGCCAGCTCGGTCATGCGTTCGGGCGAGAGCGAAGGTTCGCCCTCCTTCTCGCCCTTCCACGGTGCGAACCGGACATAGTCCTCACGCTCCTCGCTGGTGGTGCCGACGCGGTGCAGGATCGAGAGGCTGATCACCTCGTCATCGCCCTTCAGCGTCATCCCGCGCACCCCGGTCGAGGTGCGGCTCTGGAATTCGCGCACCTCGTCACCGGCAAAGCGGATCGCCTTGCCCGCGCGGGTTGCCAGCAGCACGTCGTCGCTGGCTTCCAGCAGGGCCACGCCGATCAGGCGGTCGTCGCTGTCATCCTCGAACTTCATCGCGAACTTGCCGTTCGACGGCACGTTGGTGAACAGCTCCATCGAGTTGCGGCGGACATTGCCCTTGGCCGTGGCAAAGACGACCGAGAGCTTGCCCCATTCGGCCTCGTCCTCGGGTAGCGGCAGCACGGTCTGGATCGTCTCGTCCTTGTCCAGCGCCGGGAGCAGGTTGACGATCGGCCGCCCGCGCGTGGCCGGGCCACCTTCGGGCAAGCGCCAGACCTTGAGGCGATAGACCTTGCCCGCGGTGGAGAAGAATAGCACCGGGTTGTGGGTGCTGGTGACGAACATCGTCGTCACCACGTCCTCGTCCTTGGTCGCCATCCCGGCGCGGCCCTTGCCGCCGCGGTTCTGGGCGCGGAAGGTGGAGAGCGGGGTGCGCTTGATATAGCCGTCCATGGTGACGGTCACGACCATATCGTCGCGCTCGATCAGGTCCTCGTCCTCGATCCCGTCGGCCGCGGCGGTGATTTCGGAGACGCGCGGAGTGGCATAGGCCTCGCGGATCAGCACCAGCTCGTCGCGCATCACACCGTATAGCTTCACCCGGTCGGCCAGGATCGAGAGATACTCGGCAATCGCGGCGGCCAGTTCCTTGAGCTCGTCGCCGATCTCGTCGCGGCCCAGCGCGGTCAGCCGGTGCAGGCGCAGGTCGAGGATCGCCTTCACCTGCACTTCGGACAGGCGATAGGTGCCGCCTTCCTGCTCGGCGCTCGGCTCGATCGCCTCGACCAGCTTGATGTAGGGCGCGATCTCGCCGATCGGCCATTCGCGGGTCAGCAGCGCCTCGCGCGCGGCCGCCGGGTTGGACGAGCCTCGGATGATCTTCACCACCTCGTCGAGGTTGGTGACGGCAACAACCAGGCCCAGCAAGATGTGCGCACGGTCACGCGCCTTGTTCAGTTCGAACTTGGTGCGGCGGGTGATCACTTCCTCGCGGAAGCCGATGAAGCTGGTGATGATGTCCCGCAGCGTCAGCACTTCCGGACGGCCGCCGCGGATCGCCAGCATGTTGGCCGGGAACGAGCTTTGCGCCGGGGTGTTGCGCCACAGCTGGTTGAGCACCACTTCGGGGGTGGCATCGCGCTTGAGGTCGATCACCACGCGCACGCCAAGCCGGCTCGATTCATCGCGGATGTCGGAAATGCCCTCGATCCGCTTGTCCTTGGCGGCTTCGGCGATCTTCTCGACCAGGCCGGACTTGCCGACCTGATAGGGGATCGAAGTCAGCACGATCGACCGCCGGTCGCCCCGGCCTTCCTCGATCTCGTGCCGGCAGCGCATGATGATGCTGCCGCGCCCCTCGGTATAGGCCTTGCGCGCACCGGATTGGCCAAGGATCAGCGGAGCAGTGGGGAAGTCCGGCGCGGGGACGATCTGGATCAGCTCGTCGTTGGTGATTGCCGGGTTCTCGATCGTTGCCAGGCAGGCATCGATCACTTCGCCCAGGTTGTGCGGTGGAATGTTGGTCGCCATGCCGACCGCGATCCCGCCGGCGCCATTGACCAGCAGGTTGGGGAAGCGCGCCGGCAGGACGGTCGGCTCCTGGCGCGAACCGTCATAGTTGTCGGTGAAATCGACCGTATCCTTGTCGAGATCTTCGAGCAGGGCATTGGCGACCCGGGCGAGCCGCGCTTCGGTATAACGCATCGAGGCCGGCGGATCGGGATCCATCGAGCCGAAGTTGCCCTGGCCATCGACCAGCGGCAGCCGCATCGACCAGTCCTGGGTCATGCGCGCCAGCGCGTCGTAGATCGCGGCGTCGCCATGCGGGTGATAGTTGCCCATCACGTCGCCGACGATCTTGGCGCTCTTGCGATAGGGCCGCCCGGCGACGAAACCGCCTTCCTGGCTGGCGAAGAGAATGCGGCGGTGGACCGGCTTCAACCCGTCGCGCACATCCGGCAGCGCACGGCTGACGATCACGCTCATCGCGTAATCGAGGTAGCTGGTCTTCATTTCGTCGACGATGTCGATACGCTGGAATTCGCCTAGCGGACCGGTCGGCTCCGGAGTGGATTCGGGGATGTCGTTATCGTCGCTCACGCGGGAATGGTCACTTGTTC
This sequence comes from uncultured Novosphingobium sp., assembly GCA_964573075.1. Classification (GTDB taxonomy): domain Bacteria; phylum Pseudomonadota; class Alphaproteobacteria; order Sphingomonadales; family Sphingomonadaceae; genus Novosphingobium. The sequence goes on from CAZNII010000003.1 coordinate 13,658, forward strand.
TGTTGCATCAAAAATACGGTTCGTCGGCCCTAGGCCAACGGGTTGGCGAAGGCCAGCGCGAGGGGCGTCAAAGGGGCCGCGAAGGTCATTTTTTCCACACCTTGCGGCGCCAAGCTGAACGCATGGGACAAAGTCCATTCAATCGTCGTTCAACCGCTCGCGCCTAGTGCGCTGACCTGTTGCCAAGGGGGCGCTCCAACGCCTATGGCTAAGTCGAGGAAGTCGCCCCGCCGGGCGGAACCACAGGGGTTGCGTCGGCGGTTGCCAAGGAGAAGAGTTCGATGGTCCGAGCCAAGTTTTTCGCCCGCACCGCACTGGGTCTGGCGCTTGCGCTGGGTGTTGCCGCCGGGGGCATGTCCACTTCGGCGATCGCCAAGGAAAAGAAGCCCGAAGCGCCCAAGATCGCGCCTTCGAAGGCCTTCATTCCGCCCTACCAGGCCGCCAAGAACGCGCTCGATGCCGCTGCCAAGCGCCAGGACGTGGTGGCAGCCCGTGCCGCCGTTACCGAAGCGGAAAACGCCTATCGCAGCGCCCAGGGCAAGAAGGCCCGCGAAGAAGCACGCGCCCGCTATGACGCGGCAGTGGCCGCGCTCGGCACCCTGCTCGCTCCCGAAATGGACGCGATGGAAAAGGCCGGTGCCGCCGCGACTGTTCCGGATGACAAGTTCATCTTCGGCCAGCTCGCGCTGGGCCTTGGCCAGCTGGCCTATGACAAGAAGCTGCAACGCCGCGGCCTGCAGTCGATGGTCGACAGCGGCAAGCTGCCGTCTGCCGACGTGCCCAAGTTCAACTACTACATCGGCGGGATTTCGTACGACCTCCGCGACTATCCCACTGCGCGCACCGCGCTGAAGGCGGCGATCGACGGCGGCTATACCGAAGGCGGTGCCGAAGGGCTGCTGGCCGATGCCTACTTTAACGACAACCAGCAGGCCGAAGGGCTCAAGATCCTCGACGCTGCTATCACCAAGAAGGGTGCGGCCGCTCCCGAAGACTGGATCCGCAAGGGTATCGTGGTCGCCTACAAGGCCAAGCTGCCGGATCAGTCGATCGCCTTCTCGACCCGGCTGGTGCAGTCCTATCCCAGCCAGGATAACTGGGCGCTGGCGATCGCCGTGGTCCGCGACATGAGCAAGTTCCAGAACCAGGAACAGATCGACCTGATGCGACTGATGCAGCGCACCGGCAGCTTCTCCGAAGCGCGCGACTACATCGAATACATCCAGGCGGCCGACCCCCGGCGTCTGCCCGGCGAAGTGCTGAAGATCGTCAACCTGGGCCTGGCTTCGGGCAAGCTCGATGCCTCCGATCCGTTCGTGGCCGATGCCAAGACCATGTCGAGCGGCCGCATCGCGGCTGACAAGGCCTCGCTTGCCGGGCTGGAGCGCGATGCCCGCGCCGCCAATTCCACCGCGGCGACGGCGATGGCGGCCGGCGATGCTTACCTCAGCTATGACGATGCCGCCAAGGCCGAGGAAATGTACAAGATCGCGCTGACCAAGCCGGGCGTCGATGCCCCGCGCGTCCTGACCCGCCTGGGCATTGCCCAGACCGACCAGGGCAAGTACGCCGAAGCGCAGGAAACCTTTGGCAAGGTCACCGGTATCCGCGTGCCGATCGCGCAGATGTGGTCGGCCTATGCCAAGAGCAAGACTGCCGCGCCGGCGCAATAAGCCGGACAGACCAGTTCAAACAGCAAAGGGCGGCCGGGAACGGCCGCCCTTTTCCTATTGATTCGGGATTGGGGTATATTCGCCCGTGGTTTCATCGAGTAGGTGCAGCAACCCGTCGGAGATGGCGAAGATGGCCCCGCTCAGCCGAATCTGCCCGGACGCTTCCTTGTCGCGGATGTAGGGGAACGATCGCAGGTTGTTCAGGCTGACCTGAACCGCGGCCTGCTCCATGGCATGTTCGGCGGTCCGGCCTTCCGTGCCGAGGTCGGACACGATCGGACCGCGTACACCGTCGAGCAGGGCGATCCAGTCGGCGATGAAGCCGCCTTCGCCGTGCGCGGCGCCGCTAAGCTCTCCAGTCAGCGCCACCTTGCACCCGCCGCAGCGGCCATGGCCTAGCACCACGATTTCCTTCACGCCGATTACCTGCACGGCGAATTCCAGCGCGGCAGATACGCCATGGTGACCCGGAGTGGTTTCATAGGGCGGGACCAGCGCGGCCACGTTGCGGACCACGAACACCTCGCCGGGATTGACGTCGAAGATCTGCATCGGATCGACCCGGCTGTCCGAACAGGCAATCACCATGACATCGGGCTGCTGGCCTTCGCGCAAGGACTCCCAGCGTTTGCGGTGGGGTTCCCAGCCGGAGTGGAGGAAACGGCGATAGCCTTCGACAAGGCGGGCCAGACCTGGGGAGAATCCGTCGCTCATGGCGAGCCTCTTGGCCGCAGAAATTGCCACTGGCAAGCCTTGCCCCATGCGCCTATCTGGGCGCCATGAACGATCTTTCTCCCGCCCCGGCCCGCGAGCCGCGCCAGCGCAAGCCCGACTGGATCCGGGTCAAGGCCCCGACCAGCAAGGGCTATGGCGAAACCCGCCAGCTGATGCGCGACCTCAAGCTGCATACCGTGTGCGAGGAAGCAGCCTGCCCGAACATCGGCGAGTGCTGGACCAAGAAGCACGCGACGGTGATGATCCTGGGGGATATCTGTACCCGGGCCTGCGCCTTCTGCAACGTCAAGACCGGGATGCCCCGCGCGGTCGACCCGCTCGAGCCCGAACATGTGGCCCAGGCCGCGGCCAAGATGGGGCTCGAACACATCGTCATCACTTCGGTCGATCGCGATGACCTGCCCGATGGCGGTGCCGGGCAGTTCGTCAAGGTGATCAAGGCGTTGCGCGCCGCGACCCCGGAAACCACGATCGAGATTCTGACTCCCGATTTTCGCGGCAAGATGCAGGCCGCGGTCGAGGCAATCGTTGCCGCCGGGCCTGATGTGTACAATCACAATCTCGAAACCGTGCCGCGGCTTTATCCGACGATCCGCCCTGGTGCGCGCTATTATGCCTCGCTCAAGCTGCTCGACGAGGTGAAACGCCACGATCCGCTGGTCTTCACCAAGAGCGGGATCATGCTGGGGCTGGGTGAGGAGCGGCTCGAGGTCCACCAGGTGATGGACGACATGCGCAGCGCCGGGATCGATTTCATCACCATGGGGCAGTATCTGCAGCCGACGCCAAAGCATGTCGCGGTCAGCGAATTCGTTTCGCCCGACACTTTCAGCGCCTATGCCGCGATTGCCCGGTCCAAGGGCTTTCTGCAGGTTGCGGCGAGCCCGCTGACGCGCTCGAGCTATCACGCCGGCGATGATTTCAAGGAAATGCGCGCGGCCCGCCAGGCGATGATCGGGCGCGACCGCCGCTGATGCCCGGAATTCGCGAAACCCGGCTGCTACCCTACAGTGCCGAACAGATGTTCGACCTGGTCGCCGATGTTGCGCGTTATGGGGAATTCCTGCCCTGGGTCGTCGCAACCCGGGTGCGGTCCGACAGCGAGAGCGAGATGGTTGCCGACATGCTGGTCGGCTTCAATGCCCTGCGCGAAAAGTTCACCTCACGCGTGCTCAAGCACCGCCCGGACCGGATCGAGGTGATCTACATCGACGGACCGATGCGCGATCTCGACAATGTCTGGTTGTTCCGCCCGGTCGAGGGCGGATGCGAGGTGGAATTCCACGTCGATTTCACCTTCCGCAACGCCGTGTTCGAAAAGCTCGCCGGTCAGTATTTCGACCGGGCATTCCGCAAGATGGTGACCGCCTTCGAAGAGCGGGCCGAAAAGCTCTACGGCAGCAGCAGTTCCAGCGCCACCAGCGCCGCCTGACGACGCACTTCGGCGCGGCTCGAACCGTCGAGGAAGCGTTCCTCGGCCAACGCTTCTTCCTCGTTCTGGCCGCGGATCGCCCGGGCAAAGACCACGGTGCCGACCGGCTTGAACTCGCTGCCACCGTCCGGCCCTGCAATCCCGCTGATCGCCACCGCCACGTCGGCCCGGCTGCGAATGAGCGCGCCCTGGGCCATCGACCAGGCACAGGCGATCGAAACCGCGCCAAAGGTTTCGATGATCTCGTTCGAAACCCCCAGCAGATCGTGCTTGGCCTCGTTCGAATAGGTCACGAAACCGCGATCGAGCACCGCGGATGAGCCGGGAATCTCGGTCAAGGCGGCCGCGACCAGCCCGCCGGTGCAGCTTTCGGCCAGGGCAACAACCCGCCCAGCCTCGCGGTTGGCGGCAATAACCTGCGCAGCGAGCGCAGTGAGGTCTTCGGAAAGGATGCTCAAGGCCGGTAATCCGTCGGTTGCGAATCGCGCCGAGCGCCTTGGTCCCGTTCGCGCGGAAAATCCAGCAAAACCGCTCAGTCGCGGATCAGCGTTGCAACGGCTTGTGCGGCGATCCCTTCACCGCGCCCGGTAAAGCCGAGCCGTTCGGTAGTGGTCGCCTTGATGCTCACAGCATCGAGCCCGGTGCCCAACAGCTCGGCCAGCCGGGT
>CAZNII010000003.1:18264-70542 GCA_964573075.1 uncultured Novosphingobium sp.
TCGCCTTGATGCTCACAGCATCGAGCCCGGTGCCCAACAGCTCGGCCAGCCGGGTTCGCATCGCCTCGCGATGGGGGCCGATCTTCGGAGCCTCGCAGATCAGAGTCAGGTCGATATTGCCGATCCGATAGCCGGCTTCGGCGGCGAGCTTGACCGCGTGGGTCAGGAACCGGTCTGATGACGCGCCCTTCCATTGCGGGTCACTGGGCGGGAAGTGGCTGCCAATATCGCCGGCGCCAATCGCGCCGAGCACCGCATCGACCAGTGCGTGGATTGCTACATCGGCGTCGCTGTGACCGGCAAGGCCCCGGTCATGTGCAATCCGCACCCCACACAGCCACAATTCCTCACCCTCGGCCAGACGGTGGACGTCATAGCCGGTACCGACCCGGATGGCCGGCAGTGGTGCGGCGAAATCGCTGGCAAAGGTCAGCTTGTGCAAGGCCTCGTCTCCTTCGACCAGGGCGATCTCCAGCCCGGCACGGCGGGCCACCTGGGCATCGTCTCCGGCATTGGGTTCTCCCGGCCAGGCGCGGTGCGCGGCAAGGATCGCGGGAAAACGGAACGCTTGCGGAGTCTGAACCCGGCGCAGCTCTTCGCGCCGGGCGGGATCCCCCATCAGATCGCCAGCGGCGCGGGTCAGGCTGTCGACCACCGGCAGCACCGGGATCGCGCCGGGTCGGTCGGTCAGCGCACCAAGCAAGCGCTCGATCACCGCTTCCGGCAGGACCGGGCGGGCCGCGTCATGGATCAGGACGAGGGCAGGGGAGTGCCGCTCCAGCACATCGAGCGCCTTGCGCACCGATTGCTGCCGGGTAGTTCCGCCGTTGACCAGCTCGATTCCGGGAACTCCGTCGAGCGCGCGGGCCGCGATTTCCTCTGCGCCCTCGGGGATCGCGACCACGATCGGGGCAATGCCGGCCGCCGCCAGCGCCTCGGCCGAATGGCGCACAACCGGTTTGCCGCGCCACAATGCGAACTGCTTGGGCAGCGGCTGACCGGCACGCAGACCCTGGCCAGCCGCGACAATCACGGCGGCTGCGGCAGGCTGGTCTGGGGTATGGGTCATGTCCCGCGCGGTAGAGGCTTGCGGCATGGGGGGCAATTCCCTATGTGCTGCCCAAAATTTAGGCACACCGCGATGACCCCGCTTCCTCCCGCCCCCCGGCTCGATCCGATTGCCATTGGCCCGGTGACGATCGATTGCCCGGTAATCCTTGCCCCGATGACCGGGGTGAGCGATCTGCCGTTCCGCCGCCTGGTGCGGCGGTTTGGCTCTGGCCTCAATGTCACCGAGATGATCGCCAGCCCGGCGGCAATCCGTGAGACCCGCGTATCGCTGCAAAAGGCAATGTGGGACCCGGCCGAGGAGCCGGTCTCGATGCAGCTGGTCGGCTGCGATCCGGTGCAGATGGGCGAGGCGGCGAAGCTGGTCGAGGATCGCGGCGCGGCGATTATCGACATCAATATGGGCTGCCCGGTGCGCAAGGTGGTGAACGGCGATGCCGGCAGCGCCCTGATGCGCGACGTGCCGCTGGCGACAAAGTTGATCGAGGCAACCGTCAAGGCGGTCAAGGTCCCGGTCACGGTCAAGATGCGGATGGGCTGGTGCCATGACAGCCTGAACGCTCCCGAACTGGCGCGGATTGCCGAAGACCTGGGCGCCAGGCTGGTCACGGTTCACGGCCGCACCCGCAACCAGATGTACAAGGGGAACGCCGACTGGTCGTTCGTCCGCAAGGTCAAGGATGCCGTTTCCATCCCGGTGATCGTCAACGGCGACATCTGCGAGATTGCCGATGTCGCCACGGCGCTGGAGCAATCGGGCGCCGACGGGGTGATGATCGGGCGCGGAGCCTATGGCCGGCCCTGGCTGCTGGCCCAGGTGATGCACTGGTGGCGCACCGGCCAGCCGCTCGACGATCCGTCGATCGACGAGCAACTGGCGGTGATCATCGAGCATTACCAGGCAATGCTCGAACACTATGGCACCGATACCGGGGTCAAGATGGCCCGCAAGCACCTGGGCTGGTACACGCGCGGGCTGCATGGTTCCGCGGCGTTCCGCAACATGGTCAACTTCGTTGACGATGCGAACGAGGTGATGCGCCACCTGCGCGAATTCTACGATCCTTTCCTGCACAAGGCGGCGGCCTGATGGTCGAGGCCCAGCGCCAGCTTTCGAGCCTGCCGATGGCAGTGCTGCTGCTGGCGCCGGGCGGAAGGCTGGCTTCAGCCAACCCGGCCGCCGAACAACTGCTGGGGCAGAGTTTCCGCCGCCTGGATGGACGCCAGATCGGCGAGGTGCTGCGCTTCGACGAGCCTCGCATCGCCGCGCGTCTGGCCGATACCGATGCCCATCTTTCCGCCCGGGCAACCGGGATCACGGTATCCGGCCAGCCATCGCGCCGGGTCGACCTGACCGCAGCGCCGCTGATCGAACAGCCCGGCTGGCAGGTTATTACCCTGACCGACATTGGCGGGGCGGAAGCGCTGCGCGATGCTCCTGTGGCGGGCGAGGGCGGGGTGCTGCGCGCGCCCGAGATCCTGGCGCACGAAATCAAGAACCCGCTGGCCGGGATTCGCGGCGCGGCGCAACTGCTCGGGCGCAAACTGGAAGGCAAGGACCTGGCGCTGGCCGGGCTGATCGCCGATGAGGTTGACCGGATCGCCAAGCTGATCGACCAGATGCAATCGCTGTCGAGCCGCACCGTCCTCGAACTTGCCCCGTGCAACCTGCACGAAGCGGTGCGCCGTGCCCGGGCAGTGATCGAGGCCGGGGGCAAGGCGCCGGTGATCGTCGAGGAGTTCGATCCCTCATTGCCGCCGGTCCAGGGCAATGCCGACGCGCTGGTGCAAGTGCTGATCAACCTGATCGCCAATGCCGCCGACGCCACTGCCGGGCAGGCGGATCGCCGCATCGTCATCCGCACCCGGTTTGCCAGCGGTCTGCAACTGCACACCGGAGCCGATGGCACCGCGCTGCGTCTGCCGATCGAGCTCCGGATAAGCGACAATGGCCCCGGGATCGCCGCCGACCTGCGCGAGCACGTGTTCGAACCGTTCGTCACTTCCAAGAAGAGCGGGCAGGGGCTCGGGCTGGCTCTGGTCCGCCGCCTGCTGCGCGACATGAACGGGCGGATCAATCACGAGCGCGACGAAGCCGGCGGGTGGACCCATTTCCGGCTCTATCTGGCGATGGCGCAGGAGCCTCGCCGGCCCGCGCAGGAGGAAGCAGCATGAGCGTTCTGCTGGTCGAAGACGATCCCTCAATCGCGCTGGTGATCACGGCTGCGCTCGAGGCCGAGGGGTTTGCCGTGACGGTCTGCGATTCGATCGCCGAGCGCGACCGGCTGCTGGCGGCGCAGCGGTTTTCGGCGCTGGTGACCGATGTGATGCTGACCGATGGCGACGGGATCGAAACGATCGGCGCGGTGCGCGAAGCGGCTCCCGCCATGCCGATCATCATCCTGTCCGCCCAGAATACGCTCGATACCGCTGTCCGCGCCAGTGACACTGGGGCATTCGAATATTTCCCCAAGCCCTTCGATATCGACGAACTGGCGCGTACTGTGCGTCAGGCGGTCGGCAATGCCGAAGCACGTGGCGATGGCGAGGCGGAAGCACCGGTTGCCGGACTGCCGCTGGTCGGTCGCTCGGCGGCAATGCAGGCGGTGTACCGGATGATTACCCGGGTGCTGCGCAACGACCTGACCGTGCTGGTGCTGGGCGAGAGCGGCACCGGCAAGGAACTGGTGGCAGAGGCGATCCACCAGCTGGGCCACCGCAAGGCCGGACCGTTCGTCGCGGTCAATACCGCGGCCATTCCGGCCGAATTGATCGAGAGCGAGCTGTTCGGGCACGAGAAGGGCGCTTTCACCGGCGCTGTCGCCCGCCATGCCGGCAAGTTCGAGCAGGCCAATGGCGGCACGCTGTTCCTCGACGAGATCGGGGACATGCCGCTCGATGCCCAGACCCGGCTGCTACGCGCGCTGCAATCGGGCAAGATCCGTCGGGTCGGCGGGCGCGAGGAAATCGCGGTCGACGTGCGGATCATCGCTGCGACCAACAAGGACCTTGAGCCGATGATTGCGGCCGGCACCTTTCGTGAAGACCTGTTCTATCGTCTCAATGTGGTGCCGATCACCTTGCCGCCGCTGCGTGAGCGGGTGGACGACATCCCGGCGCTGGCCCGTCATTTCCTGCATCTGGCTGCCGGCGAGGGGCTACCCCGCCACAGCCTGGGCGACGATGCGGCCGCGCTGCTTGCCCGCCAACCATGGCGCGGCAACGTGCGCGAACTGCGCAACTTCATCTACCGGATTGCCTTGCTGATCCGCGAGGACCGGATCGAGGCCGAAACACTGGCCCCGCTGCTGGTTCAGGCGGCGCGGAGCGAAGGTGAGGGGAGGGGCGCGAGCATCGACCAGGCCGTCGAAAGCTGGCTGGCCGAGCATCGCCCGGCACCTGGATCGGTCTATGACGCGGCGCTGGCCGCGTTCGAACGCCCGCTGTTCATTGCCGCGCTGCGCCAGACCCAGGGCAACCAGCTGCGTGCCGCCCAGTTGCTGGGGATCAACCGCAATACCTTGCGAAAGCGATTGACCGAGCTGGCGATCGATCCGGCCGAAGGCCAGCGCTGAACGAACAGGGCCTCGGCGAAACCCCTTGCACTTGTGCAACAGTAGTGTTGTAATCGGGCAACGATGGCAGAGCCCGGTTCCCTGATGCGCGCCAAGCGCTGGCCGAGCTGGTGGCGGCGGGTGCAGATCTGGGCCCGCCGCGCCAACCTGATCCAGATGCTGGAAATCGGTTCGGTGCTGGCATTCGTGCTGATGACCGGGCTGACCTGGTACAAATTCTCCTCGCCAGCTGCAGCCGACAAGCTGATGCCGACCGAGCTGACCGCCTCGCTGCTGATCGGCACGCTGGTTCCGGCGATGGCGATCCTGGTGCTGCTTGGCCGGCGCCTGGCGCTCAAGCGCGCGGCCGAGCGGGTCGCGGGCAGCACCGGGCAGCTCCACGTCCGTCTGGTGTTCCTGTTCTCGCTGATTTCGGCGGTGCCGACCCTGCTGGTGGTTATCTTCGCCTCGTTCCTGTTCCAGACCGGGGTCGATTTCTGGTTCTCGGACGAGCCGCGCGGGCTGATCAAGAACGCCAACCAGCTGGCGGTCGGTTATCGCGAGCAGATCGAACGCGACCTGGAATACGAATCGTTGGCGATGGCTGCCGATCTGGGCGATTTCCTGAGCCGCGAACCACTCAGCAGCCCGGCTTTCCCGGAATACTATTATTACCAGATCCAGCAACGCAAGATCAGCGAATCCACCATCCTGGAAAAGGGCAAGGACGGCGGGCTGCACCGCGCCGCCTTTGCCCGGGGGCCCGATCCCTTGTCCGAACAGGTCTCGGCCGGGGTGCTGCGGCAACTCGACAGCGGCGTGCGGATCGTGGTCAGCTCGACCGGAAATTCGATCCAGGCGGTCACCCCGATCGACCAGCGCGCCGGGGTCTATCTCTACACCGCGCGGCAATCGGACCTGCTTTCGCAGGGCTATACCCAGAACATCCTGCGCTCATACGATGAACTGGCCCACAAGGCCCGGGTCCAGCAGTTCCAGTTCAACGTCGCGCTGTTCGTTGCCGGGCTGACCCTTGTCGGCCTGTCGGTGTGGGTCGCGCTGCGCTTTGCCGACCGGCAGGTCGAACCGCTTTACGGCCTCGTCGATGCGGCGCGCGAGGTCGGGGCCGGCAACTTCTCGATGCGGGTGGTCGGACGAACCGGGACTGACGAGGTCGGGTTGCTCAACCGGGCATTCAACCGGATGACCCAGCAACTTGAGCGTCAGACCCAGGACCTGGTCGGCGCCAACCAGCAGCTCGACGAGCGTCGCGCCTTCATCGAGGCGGTACTGGAATCGGTCACCGCCGGGATCATCTCCACCGATGCGCGCGGACGGATTCGCCTGATCAACGGATCGGCGCAAAAGCTGCTGCTCGATCGCGATGCCGAACCGCCGATCGGCAAGAAGCTGTCGGCGATCGCGCCCGACATTGCCGCTCTGGCTGAGGGCGACAGGCAGGGCGGGGTGGTGCAATATGCCAAGGGCAGCGATCTTCTGACCCTGGCGGTCAAGTCGATCCGCGCCAGCACCGGAACCGTCGTCACCTTCGAGGACATCACCCGCCAGCTGCTCGATCAGCGTCAGGCCGCCTGGTCCGACGTGGCTCGCCGCATCGCGCACGAGATCAAGAATCCGCTGACCCCGATCCAGTTGGCGACCGAGCGGCTGCGCCGCCGATATACCAAGCTGGTCAGCGCCGATACCGAGCTGTTCGAGGAGCTGACCGGCACGATCATCCGCCAGGTCGGCGATCTTCGGCGGATGGTCGATGAATTCTCGTCATTCGCGCGTCTGCCCAAGCCGATCTTCCGTGGTGAGGATCCGGTCGATCTCGCCCGGCAGGCGCTGTTCCTGCAGGAAGTGGCCCGGCCGGACATCAACTTCGCCTTCTCCGCCGATCCCGACCTGGGGATCATTGCCTGCGATCGGCATCAGTTCGGCCAGGCGATGACCAACGTGCTCAAGAACGCGGTCGAAGCGATCGAAGCGCGGCAGAAATTGGCCGGGGCGGACTATCGCGGACGGATCGCAGTGGCGATCAAGGGCGGCAGCGAGGACGTGGTAGTGACCATCGCCGACAACGGCGTCGGCCTGCCGCAGGACAAGGAACGGATCGCCGAACCCTATGTCACCACGCGAGAGAAGGGGACCGGGCTGGGCCTGGCGATCGTCAAGAAGATCGTCGAGGAACACGGCGGCGAAATGACCTTTGCCGCGGGCGAGCCGGATGGAACGGTGGTTTCCATGCGCTTTGCCCGCGATCCGCTTTCGGGCCAGCGTGGCTCGGAAGCAGCGGAATGAATTTGGCTTGAGGTAACGGAAGATGGCGCTCGAAATTCTGATCGTCGACGATGAACGCGACATCCGCGAGCTGGTGGCCGGTGTGCTGAGCGATGAGGGCTATCAGTGCCGGATGGCCGGCGACAGCACCTCTGCGCTCGAGATGATCGACGAACGCCGGCCCAGCCTGGTCCTGCTCGACGTCTGGCTCCACGGCAGCCCGATGGACGGGCTGGAAGTGCTCGACGCGATCAAGCAGCGCGAGCCTGAGCTGCCGGTGATCATCTTTTCCGGCCACGGAAATATCGATACCGCGGTTTCGGCAATCAGCCGCGGGGCAATGGACTTCATCGAAAAACCGTTCGAGGCCGAACGGTTGCTGCTGCTGGTGGCCCGCGCGACCGAAACCGAACGCCTGCGCCGCGAAAATGCCCGGCTGCGCGAAGGCTTCGTCACGTCGGACGAGTTCACCGGCAATTCGACCGCGATCAACCAGGTCCGTGCCACGCTCAAGCGGGTTTCGAACACCGGCAGCCGGCTCCTTATCTCGGGCCCGGCTGGCTCGGGCAAGGAAGTGGCGGCGCGGCTGCTCCATTCGTGGAGCCCGCGCGGCGATCACGCCTTCGTCACCGTCAATTCCGCCCGGATCACCCCCGAGCGCTTCGAACAGGAACTGTTCGGCGAGGAATCGGGCGGCAAGTTGGTCCGTGCCGGGTTGCTTGAAATGGCCGATGGCGGGACGCTCTACCTCGACGAGGTGGCCGACATGCCGCTCTCGACCCAGGCCCGGATCCTGCGGGTGCTGACCGAGCAGGCCTTTGTCCGGGTCGGCGGTCACCGCCAGATCCGGGTCGATGTCAGGGTGGTATCCTCAACCGCGCGCGATCTTGAGCGTGAAATCGCCGAGAAGCGGTTCCGCGAGGACCTGTTCTACCGGCTCAACGTGGTGCCGGTCGCGATCCCCAGCCTCGCCGAGCGGCGCGATGACATCCCGATGCTGGTCGATCACTTCTTCGCCCGCTTCGCCGCCGACCAGGGGGTTTCGCCACCGGAAGTCTCGGCCGAGGCGATGGCGGCACTGCAAAGCTATGAATGGCCGGGAAATGTTCGCCAGCTGCGCAATGTCGTTGAGCGGACGATCATCCTGACCCCGCGCGAGCGACTCGAACGGATCGAGGCAGACATGCTGCCGGGCGAGGTGCTGTCTGGCCGGATCAGCGGGGACAACGGCCTCAGCGCGCTGATGGGGGTGCCGCTGCGCGAAGCCCGCGAGAATTTCGAGCGCGAGTACCTGCGGGTTCAGATCAGGCGCTTCTCCGGGAACATTTCCCGCACGGCGAGCTTCATCGGCATGGAGCGGTCGGCCTTGCACCGCAAGCTCAAGCTGCTCGGCATGGCCGAACGGCGCGAGGGCGAAGAGGAAGAAGAGCTCGATGCGCAAATGTAACCTTGCGGCAAAGAACACCGTTTACGCGAATCGGACGATTGGTTAGAATTCGCACCGTGATTACCGGCCAGTTCGGGCGAACCGGCCAGATTGCGGACTGCACAAGCAGCCGCCAACAAGAAGGAGCAGAACATGACCTCACGCACCCTCACCGCGCGCCCGCGCCCTCCCAAGCCCGAAGCAGAACAGGCCGAACCCGCCGCCGCGCCGCTGACCGGCGGGGCCAAGGGGCAGAACCTGCAGGACCAGTTCCTCAACCTGCTGCGCAAGAACAAGACCCCGGTGACCATGTTCCTGGTCAAGGGCGTCAAGCTGCAGGGGATCGTCACCTGGTTTGACAATTTCTCGATCCTGCTGCGCCGCGACGGGCAGAGCCAGCTGGTTTACAAGCATGCGGTTTCGACCATCATGCCCAGCCAACCGATCGACGCACGCCAGTTCACCAGCGGCGGGGAAGGGGGCAAGAAGGTCCGCCTGTTGCAGGACGTGTTCCTGTCCAGCGTGCGTAGCGCCGAAGTGCAGGTGACGATGTTCCTGGTCAACGGTGTGATGCTGCAGGGCCGGGTCGCCGCCTATGACCTGTTCTGCATGCTGCTGGAGCGTGAAGGCTATGTCCAGCTGGCCTACAAGCACGCCGTTTCCACCATCCAGCCGCTCGGCCCGGTCGACCTGACCGGCGATGGCTGGGAGGATGACGAAGGCGACGACGACTGAGCTTTCTTGACGACAACCGCGAAGAGGTAACCCGCGGCGCGCGGGCGCTGATCGTGTACCCGGAATTCCGGAACCGGGCCGCCGCCGCAATCGACACTGCGGCGCGGCTCGAGGAAGCGCGCGGCCTGGCGCTGGCGATCGGGCTGGAGGTAACCGACACGGTTCCCATCCCGATCCGCGAGGCGCGGGCCGGCACCCTGTTCGGCGAAGGCCAGATCCAGAACATCGACATCGCCTGCAACCAGGGCGAGGCCGAGCTGGTGATCGTCGACGGTTCGCTTTCGGCGATCCAGCAACGCAATCTCGAAGAGAAGCTGAAGCGCAAGGTGATCGACCGGACCGGGCTGATCCTGGAAATCTTCGGCGAACGCGCGGCAACCGCTGAAGGGCGGCTGCAGGTCGAGTTGGCCCATCTCGATTACCAGGCCGGGCGCCTGGTCCGCAGCTGGACCCACCTAGAACGGCAGCGCGGCGGCTTTGGCTTCCTTGGCGGTCCCGGCGAAACCCAGATCGAGGCCGACCGGCGAATGATCCGCGACCGGATGGCGCGGCTGCGGCGGGAACTTGAACAGGTCCGCCGTACCCGCGGGTTGCACCGCAGCCGGCGCGAAAAGGCGCCGTGGCCGGTGATCGCGCTGGTCGGCTATACCAATGCCGGCAAGAGCACGCTGTTCAATCGCCTGACTGGCGCCGGGGTCATGGCCGAGGATCTGCTGTTTGCCACGCTCGACCCGACCATGCGGCGGATCCGCCTGCCCGGTGTGGACAAGGCGATTCTCTCCGACACGGTGGGGTTCATCTCGGACCTGCCGACCCAGCTGGTCGCGGCGTTCCGTGCCACGCTGGAAGAGGTCACCGCCGCCGATGTTATCGTCCACGTTCGCGACATCGCCAATCCCGATACTGCCCAGCAGAAGTCGGAAGTGCTGGGCGTGCTCGCCGAGCTCGGGCTGGTCGAGGAAGATGGCGCGGCGCCGCGGGTGCCGATCGTCGAGGCCTGGAACAAGTGGGATCTGCTGGATGCAAAGCGTGCCGCCGATCTGGAAGACCAGATCGGCGCCCATCCGGACGAGGTGATCGTTCCGGTCTCGGCACTCACCGGGCTGGGATGCGATGATCTGCTTGAGGCGGTAAGCAAGTTGCTGACAGCCGGGGCGCGGCGGCACAGCTTTGTCATCCCGCTCAGCGATGGCCAGCGGCTCGCCTGGCTTCATGCCCATGGCGAAGTGCTGGCCGAAGAAGAGGCCGGCGAGGACGAGCGCGGTCCGCTGCGCCGGCTCGAAGTGCGGCTCGACCCGCGCGAACTAGGACGCTTTGCCCGGCTCTGACGCCTTGACGTCACTCCACAGCGCGTCCTGCTGGTCCAGCGACAGCGTGGTAAAATCGAGCCCGCGCTGCGCAGCGAGTGCTTCCATCGCCTTGAAACGGCGTTCGAACTTGGCATTGGCGGCGCGCAAGGCATCCTCGGCGGGGACTCCATAGGCTCTGACCAGGTTGACCGCGGCGAACAGCAAGTCTCCGGCCTCTTCCGCTCGTTCCGTTTCTGTTCTCGCGGCTGCCAGCTCGCCGATTTCCTCGGCGAGCTTGTCGGCTGGGCCCTGAGTATCGGGCCAGTCGAAACCAACCCGCGCCGCGCGCTTTTGCAGCTTTTCGGCACGGAGCAGGGCGGGCAGGGCGAGGGCGACCCCGTCCAGCGCGCTTTCGGCGCCCTTGGCCGCGCGTTCCTCGGCCTTGAGGCGTTCCCAGCGGTCCTCGCGCGATTGGCCGACATCGACGGCGTTACCGAAGATGTGCGGGTGTCGCGCTTCCATCTTGTCAGAAATTGCGGCGGCGACATCGGCGAATGCGAAGTGGCCGGCTTCTTCGGCGATCCGCGAATGGAACACGACCTGGAGCAGCAGGTCGCCGAGCTCGTCCTTGAGTGCCGCCAGATCGTCGCGCGCAATCGCATCGGCCACTTCGTAGGCTTCTTCGATCGTGTACGGGGCGATCGTAGCAAAGCTCTGCGTCAGATCCCATTCGCAGCCGCGTTGGGGATCGCGCAGCCGCGCCATGATGGTCAGAAGCCGGTCGAGAGGGGTGTTGGCTGGATCGGGCATATCGGAATGATAATATATATTATGTTAAATGAAACCGAGGCCGCGATCCCCCCTCACGGGCGGAACTGCCCGATCAGCAGGGTCAGGGCGACGATAACCGTTATCCAGATTGCCGCCATCTGCAGCATCTGCTTACGCCCATGGCCGGCCCGCGCGGCATCGCTGCGAAAGGCATAGTAGTTCAGAACCAGGCAGCCGATCGCCAGGATCACGTAGATCGGCGTCGTTGTCGCGATCATGCGATTACCTCCAGTCCATCGTAACCGACCAGCACATGCGGCGGCACTTCGGCCTGCAAGGTGGCATAATCCAGCGACTTGTCGAGATGGGTCAGAATTCCGGTGCCCGCGCGGACCGCCTCGATCAGTTCGAGCGACATGGCGAGGTGTGAATGGGTCGGATGCGGATCGCGGCGCAGGCAGTCGACCGCGAGCACATCCACGCCACTCAACAGATCGACCATCTCCCGGGTAATCGCGTTGAAATCCACCGCGTAACCTACTGCCTTGCCGTCGCAATCGAACCGGAAGGCGGTGCTGCCCATCGGTCCGTGCGGCATCGGGCAATGGCGCACGCCAATCCCGGCGCACATCCGCACCCGATCGAGCGTATCGAGCGAAAGGATCGTCGGATAACCATCCTGTCCGGCAAAGACATAGCCAAAGCGCTGGCGCATCCGCCGCACCGTTTCCTCGTCGGCATAGGCCGGGATCGGGCCGGCGCGGCCATAGCGCAGCACCCGAAGGTCATCCACGCCATGGGCATGGTCGGCATGGTCGTGGGTCCAGAACACCGCATCGATCCGGTCGATCCCGTTGGCCAGGAATTGGCTGCGCAGATCCGGCGAGGTATCGACCAGGATCCGGCTGCCTTCATTGCTTTCGACCAGCACCGAAACCCGGCTGCGGCGGTTCTTCGGTTCGTTCGGATCGCACTGACCCCAATCGTTGCCGATCCGGGGCACCCCGGTGCTGGTACCGCAGCCCAGGACCAGCAGCTTCACGCCGCTTTTCCGAACAGTTTGAAGAAATTGCGGGTAGTTGCTTCGGCAAGGTATTCGGGTGCGATGTCACGCAAGCCTGACACGAACCGGGCGGTGTCGGCGGTGAAAGCCGGTTCGCAGACCTGGCCACGGTGCGGCACGGGTGCAAGGAACGGTGCGTCGGTCTCAACCAGCAGGCGGTCGTCCGGAACCTGCGCGGCAATGGCCTGCAAATCCCTGGCATTCTTGAAGGTGACGATGCCCGAAAGCGAGATTGTCAGCCCCAGATCGAGCACCTTGCGGGCGAAGTCGGCCGAGGCGGTGAAGCAGTGGATCAGCGCCGGATAGGCCCCCTTCTCCATCTCCTCGGCCAGGATCGCATGGGTATCGTCCTCGGCATCGCGGGTGTGGACGATCAACGGCAAACCGGTCTCGCGGGAAACAGAAATATGCCGCCGAAACAGCGCTTTCTGGGTCTCTCTGTCGGAATGATCGTAATAGTAATCGAGGCCCGTTTCGCCAATCGCGATCACTTTGGGGTGCGCCGCAGCGGCGATCAGCGCGGCCTCGCCCATGTCGGCGTGGGCATCGGCTTCGTGCGGGTGAATGCCGACCGAAGCCCAGACGTCAGCTTCGCGCTCGGCCGTGGCGATCACCCGGTCCCACTCGCGCTGGCGGGTCGAGATCGAAAGGAAGCCCCCCACCCCGGCCGCGCGAGCCCGGGCCAGCACGCCCTGCTGGTCCTCGACCAGGCCCTTGTATTCAAGGTGGCAGTGGGAATCGATCAGCATCAGCCGGCGTCTTCGTCTACCAACTCGAGCCGGGGGAACAGCGGCGTTGGCGCCTCGAGCTTGAATTCGCTTTCGGCCAGTGGTGAATACCAATGCTCGCCAATGCCGGCATAGCTGCGATTTTCCGGCGCAATTCCCATCGTATCGAGCAGCGCTTCGGCCTTGGCTGGCACCACCGCTCGGATTCCGACGGCGAGCTGGGCAATGCAGATATAGAGCGTCGCCAGCACGGCCTCCATCCGCTCGGGATCGGTCTTGCGCAGGCTCCACGGGGCTTGTTCGTCGATATAGGCGTTGCAGGCGAAGACCGCTTGCAGCCAGGCATCGATGCCTTGCTGCAGCGTCAGATCGTCGAACGCGGCGGGAATTGCCTGCTGCACGGCCTGGCCAACCACTTCGAACAGCGCAATGTCAGCGGCATCGTGTCCGCGAATTTGCGGGAGCCATTCGAGATTCTTGGCGATGAAGCTGAGCGTGCGCTGGGCGAGATTGCCAAAGGCATTTCCCAGCTCGGTATTCCCGCGCATTACAATTGCTTCCGGTGAATAGCTGCCGTCCTGTCCGAAAGCGACTTCGCGCAGCAGGAAGTAGCGCAGGACATCGACCCCGAACTGCCCGGCGAGCGCCATCGGATCGGTGACATTGCCGAGCGACTTCGATTCCTTCTGCCCCCGGTTGAGCAGGAAGCCGTGGCCGAACACATGCTTCGGCACCGGCAGACCGGCGCTCATCAGAAAGGCGGGCCAATAGATCGTGTGGAAGCGGACGATATCCTTACCGATCAGGTGCAGGTCGGCCGGCCAGTATTTCGCATAGTCGCCGGTTTCGTCAGGAAAACCGAGGCCGGTGATATAGTTGGTCAGGGCATCGACCCAGACGTACATCACATGGTCTTCGCTGCCCGGTACCTTTACCCCCCAATCGAAACTGGTGCGCGAGATCGAAAGATCGCGCAGTCCCGATCTGACGAAGGCCAGCATTTCGTTCCTGCGGCTTTCGGGGCGCAGAAACCCAGGAGTTTCCAGCAGAGCGATTAGCTTGTCCTGATAGGCCGACAGGCGGAAGAACCAGCTTTCTTCGACCGTCCATTCAACCGGCGTGCCCTGGGGCGAGAGTTTCTCCCCCCCTTCCCCGGCGATCAGCTCGCTTTCGTCGTAGTAGGCTTCGTCGCGGACCGAGTACCAGCCTTCGTAGCGATCAAGGTAAAGATCGCCGCTCGCTTCCATCCGCCGCCACAGTTCCTGCGTGGCAAGGTGGTGGCGCGGTTCGGTGGTGCGCTGGAAAACATCATAGGAAACGTTCAATCCATCGCACATATCGATGAAATGTTGCGACATTTCCGCTGCAAGTTCAGCCGGAGTCACCCCCAGTTCGCGGGCCTTCTGGGCCATCTTCAGGCCGTGCTCGTCGGTACCGGTCTGGAACCGGACATCGCGGCCCCGCATCCGCTGGTGGCGCGCGATCACATCGGCGGCGATCGCCTCATAGGCGTGGCCGATGTGGGGCTTTCCGTTGGGATAGGAAATCGCGGTGGTGATATAGAAGGGTTCGGCCATGGCCGGCACAATCTTTCCGGAAACGAGGGATCAAGCCGCCTCTCTAGGCATGGCGAGCGATGCCAGCAAGGCTCCGATTTCCATCATCGCCAGCGCCGGATCGAAGTTGTAGGTCGGCAATTGCCCCGCAAGCCGGACCAGATCGCCGTGAACCGCGATAACCCGCTGGTTGCGCTCGGCGCTGCCCTTCCCCAGTTCGGCCGCCACCACGGCGCGGGCCAGATCGACCGCGGCCTGCTGGCGTTCGCGGGACGGGCGGGCGCCGATTTCCTCGGCCAGGGCGGCGCGGAGGGCGAAATGTTCGTCGCCCTCGGCAATCAGGCGGGTCATCAACTGGTGCAGCTTGCCCAGGTCCTGCTCGACAAATTCGAGCGCGGCGCCGGGCGAGCCTTCGGCCGCGGCAATCGCGGCAGCGCGCGCGGCGGCATCGGCCTGGGGTGCGCTCTGGCGAAGGATTCCTTCGATTTCAGCATTTTCCAGCGGCGCGAAACGCAGGATCCGGCAGCGCGAACGGATCGTCGGGAGCAGCCGACCCGGGCGGTGGGTGACGAGCAGGAAGAAGGTGCCCTGCGGCGGTTCCTCCAAGGCCTTGAGCAAGGCATTGGCGGCGCTGCGTTCCAGGTCGTCGGCCGGGTCGATGATCACCGCGCGGCGGCTGCCCAGGGTCGGGCGGGTGTGCAGCCGGTGGATCAGGGTGCGGATTTCCTCGATCGGGATCGAGCGCTTGCGGCGGTATTCGGCGCCGTCCTCGCGCTTCTTGGCTTCCTCCTTGTTTTCAGGAGGATGCTCCGGGATCAGGATGTCGGGGTGCAGCTCCGCGGGAGGTTGCGGCACGCCCGGTTCGGCGACCAGTTCGGCCGCCGCGGCGCGGGCGAACAGGCCCTTGCCCAGGCCCTTGAGGCCGCTCAGCATCCAGCCGTGATGCATCCGCGCCCCGGCCATCGCCTGGCGCCACTCACGCCAGGCCGCATCGTGGCCACCAAGCGCACTCAAAGGGCACCCAGATGTGACTGAAGCGCACCCAGAACGGCGCTATGCACCGCCTCCGCGTCCCCATTGCCGTCGATCCGGGCAAACCGCTGCGGCTCGGCCTCGGCAAAGCGGGCAAAGGCGGCGGCGACCTTGGCATGATAGGCTTCGTCCCGCCCGCCGATCCGGTCGGCCCCGTCAACATCGCGGGCCATGGCCCGGCTGCGCGCAACCTCGGGCGAGACTTCGACCAGCAGGGTCAGATCGGGCAGCAACCCGCGGCTGCCGATCCGGTGCAGCTCAAGCACCTCGGCATCGGAGAGGCCCCCACCCCCGCCCTGATAGGCGCGGCTCGAATCGACGAATCGATCGCAGATCACCCACTTGCCTGCTGCCACTGCGGGCAAGATCAGGCGTTCGACATGATCGGAGCGGGCGGCGGCGAACAGCAGGGCCTCGGCCCGGGCATGCCAGCCCTCCCCGTCGGTGCCGAGCAGCAGGCCGCGGATCGCCTCGGCACCCGGAGTGCCGCCGGGTTCGCGGGTGACCACGCAAGCGATCCCCCGCGCCTCGAGCGCGGCGGCGAGCAGCCGGGCCTGGGTGCTCTTGCCCGCCCCTTCGCCGCCTTCAAAGGCAATGAACTTCCCCTGGGTCATGAGAACAGCCCTAGCAGGCCATTGACGATCCTGTCGATTGGCCCGGCGGGTCCGACCGCACGGGTTGTCACCAGCGGCACTTCATAGGGCGGCAGGCCGGGCGTCTCGATCCGCAGCCGCGCCACCTGTTGCCCCTGGGTGAGCGGAGCGCGTAGCGGGCCGTCGCAAAGGATCCGCCCGGTCACCCTGGCCTCGCTGCCCTTCGGAACCGCCAGCGTGTAAGCCCGCGGCACGGCCAAAGGCACTTCGCGCGCCGCTCCGTTCTGGACCCGAGCCGCGCCGACGATCGCGCCCCGGCCGAGGAACGGTCGGCTGTTCCATTCGCCATAGCCCCATTCGGCCAGGTCGCGCGCGGCATTGGCCCGGTCGGTCTCGGTTCGCGTCCCGCCGACCACCAGCACCAGCCGCCGCCCGCTGCGCTCCACCGCGCCGAGGAAGTTGAACCCGGCCTCGAAGGTATGCCCGGTCTTGATCCCGTCCGCGCCGGGCAGGACCCCGGCGAAGGGATCGTGGCTGGTCAGCACCGCCCCGCGCCAGGTCATCGTCTTCTTCCCGACATAGCGGCGGTAAAGCTCGGGATGTTCGTTGATCAGCGCTTCGGCCAGGCGGACCATGTCGCGCGCGGTCACCACTGTCGCGCCGCGATCGGGAAAGCCGCTGGGCGTGCCGAACCGGCTGCGGCTCATCCCCAAGCCCCTGGCCCGCGCGTTCATCGCTGCGACAAAGGCCTCGGTGCTGCCCAGCGCCGCCTCGGCCAGCGCGACCGCGGCATCGTTGGCGGATACTGTCGCGGTGCCGCGCAGCAGATCGGCGATGGTCACCTTTTCGCCCGGCCGGAGATTGAGCGTAGTCCCCTTCCCGGCCCAGCGCACGGCGGTTTCAGGACGTACCTCGACCACCGCGTCTTCCCGGAGCTTGCCAGCCTTGATCAGGTCGAACACCACCAGCGTGGTCATCGCCTTGGTCATCGAAGCAGGCAGGAACGGCGTGTCGGGATTGCGTTCGCACAGGGTCCGTCCGGCCGAAAGATCGACCAGCACCGCATACTGCGCCCGCGCGGCCATCCCCGGGCATGGCGGCAGACTGACCGGGGTTGTCGCAGACAGCGGAATCGCGGTTGCCACCAGTGCCAGCAGCAATCCCCGCGCAATCCTCATTCCGGCTTACCCCCGCGACTGGCGCGAGGTGGCAATCAGCCCCTAGTTCGCGCGCTGGATTCGTGCGTCGCTATAACCCGCGCTCTTGGCCTTCGCCAAGGCGGCCCGGGCATCTGCTTCGCTGGCAAAGGGCCCGGTCCGGACCCGCCACAGCTTGCCGACCTGGACCGCCGATCCGCCAGCCTTCCTGGCCGCGGCATCGGCATTGGCCTTGCTCGAGAAGGCGCCGACCTGGACAAAGAACTTGCCCTTGGCAGTCGAGGCCGGAGCAGGCGCAGCGGCAACCGCCGGCTTGGGCTTGGGCGCGGCCTTCGGCTCCGGCTTGGGCTTGCCCTTGGGCTCGGGTTTGGGCGGCAAGGAAACCGCCGCAACCGCGGGCTCGGTCGGTTCGGCTCCGGGTGCCGGGCGCACGATTCCTTCCTGCTGGTCAAGCTTGCGCTGAAGCACCGCGAGCAGCGACTTGGGCGTGTCCATCCGCGGCGAAGCGGGCTGGCCGGAACGCAGCGCGGCGCGATCCTGCTCGAACGGATTGACCCGGCGCACCCGCACGGCGGCATGGGGGTTACCCGCCAGGCCGAGCTGGGCCGCAGCCCCCGGCGAAAGCTCGATCAGGTTCTTGCCGCTCATCGGTCCGCGCCGTTCGACCCGGACCAGCACGGTCTTGCCGCTGTCGAGCGAGGTCACCTCGATATAGCTGGGCAGAGGCAGGGTTCGATGCGCGGCAGATATCCCCGCGCCGCCATCCGACCCAGTCGCGGCAAAGCCGACCGCGTCGTAATTCATCGTGTCGGCCGGGGTATAGGTCACCCCTTCGACCGTGAAGGACGGACCCAGCACCATCGGATAGTCCGCTTCGGGCCCGTTCTGGGCCGGAGCAGCCGGAATTTCGGCCGGACGGGCATCGGCCCCGCCGCAAGCGGCAAGGAAGGTCAGCGCCGCGAGCGGCAGGCTTTTGTCAACGCGCAATCTCATCTGCAAGCAACCCCACGGACAGTGCGTAGTAGTTCGAGCAGTTATATTGCAGGATAACGCGATAATTCCCGGTTAACAGGAATGAACCATTCCCTGGGCCGTCGGGTTCAAACAGCGCGGCCATGGTCTGATCGGCAATCGGCGCGCGCGGGACCACCCCGAGGGTGCGCCATTCGCCCACGGTCTTCCACACCGAATGGCGATCGTGCACCCGCGGACAGGACGGCGCATCGAGCTTGTTGGTCAGCAGGCCGCGATCGAAGGCATCGGGCACCGAAACCCGCACGCCCCACGGCTCGCCCGGGCGCCAACCGGCATCCTTGAAGTAGTTGGCGATCGAGGCAAAGGTATCGGCCCGGCTGTTCCAGATATCGGCATCGCCATCGCCATCGCCATCGCGGGCGATCCGCAAATAGACCGATGGCAGGAACTGCGGATTGCCAAAGGCCCCGGCCCAGCTGCCCAGCATCCGGCTGCGCGGCACCCCGCGATCGGCCATTTTCATCAGCGCGATCAGCTCACCCTCGAACAGGTCGCGGCGGCGCCCCTCATAGGCCAGGGTGGCGAGGCTGCGGGCAAGGTCGAAATCGCCCTTGATCTTGCCGTAGAAGGTTTCCTTGCCCCAGATCGCCACCACCATCTTGGCGGGGACGCCGTATTGCTGCTCGACCTGGGCGGCGAGCGCGGCATTGTCGGCCAGCGCCGAGCGCCCGCCATTGATCCGCGCCGCGCCGATGTGGCGGGCATAATAGGACCAGAATGCCGGTGGCGAACCCGGGGTCGATCCGGGCTGGGCCCGGTCGAGCGCGACCACGCGGGGGTTATAGGTCAGCCCGCCCAGGATCGAATCGATCGCCCGCTGGCTCACCCCCTCGCCGCGCGCCTTGGCCGCGACATATTGCAGGTAGGCCGCAAACCCCTCACCCTCGCTCCCGCCGGCAGGAACCGGCTGAACCACGGGAACGGCAATGTCCTGCGCGGTCAAGGCGGCCGGCGGTGCGGAAAGCAGGGCAACGGCCAGCCCCAGCGGCGTGGCGATCCGGATCTTGCGCAGCAGTTCCATCGCCCGACCTTGCCACAGCCGATCCGATTCGGGAAATGTGACGGCGTGACATGAGCGTCTTTTGCGGCTAGCGGCGCGGATGAAGGACAGGTGGCCGAGTGGTTTAAGGCAGCGGTCTTGAAAACCGCCGTGGGTGCAAGCTCACCGTGGGTTCGAATCCCACCCTGTCCGCCAGCGGGACGCCTGGCCGCGCAATATTGTCATTCGCCTTCGATTCGATAAAAAGTGCGTCAAGTCCGCGCGCTCAATCGAAGGAACATTGCCTTGCTGAAGAAATATGCCTTGCCCGCGCTTGCGCTGGCGCTTGTTCCGGCCGCCGCCCAGGCCGCCAATGAAGTCACCACCGGCCCGATCGAAAGCGACGGCAAGCAGATCGGCTGCGAGATTTCGTTCGTGGTCGATGGCGCAGATCGCTCGTCGGTGGCCGGTTCGCTCAACTTCATGATGACCTCGAGCAAGACGCCGATCTATGCGCTGAAGCTGGGGGTCAGTGAGGCCGGCCAGTCGAGCAGTGCCGCTCCGGCCACCGCTTATCTGCTCGATGGCGATACCCCGACCACTTCGGCCTTCACCCGCCGGATCGATTCCGACACCAAGGGCTATGCCCTGTTCGCCTTCTCGGTCGACGAGCCGGTGATGAATGCCACGATCTCGGCCCCGGCGCAGAAGCGGCAGATCCGCTTCAACTACCAGATGCGCGAAGGCGGCAAGACCATGGTCGGAGTGATCCCGTTCGAGGGCGACCAGGGTCTGCGCACCGTCGGCGCATGGCTTGATTGCCTCAAGAAGGTGGTCGGCTAGGCCTGACCCCGAAGGGCTCAGGCCGCCGGAGCGAACCGCGCCGCCAGTCGCTTGAGCCCTTCGATCACCGCGCCGAAAAACAGACCCCCGATCGCGGTCGACAGCACCAGTTGCATCCAGTCAACCTGCAGCTGGATCAGCGGCGCCGCTGCGACGGTGAGATAGAGCATGGTCGATCCGTTGATCAGCAGCGGAATCGATTTGCGGATATCGAGGAACAGCGCGACCAGCAGCGCGATCAGGCTGGCGGCCATGCCGGCCGCGCCCCAGGTCTGCGCGCCATAGACCAGGAACCAGGCCAGCCCGATCCCGACCAGTCCGCCCAAGATCGCGGCCGGCAGGTTCTTGATTTCCAGCGCGCCGTTGTTGGCCCAGTACCACAGCATCAGGAACCCGCCGAACAGCGTCTTGTCGGTCAGGAACTGCAGGCCCAGCGCGATCCAGGCGACGATCACCACAACGACAATCGCCAGGATCGCCAGCGCGGCCACCGGGCCCGGAACTGCGGCGGCGGGTTGTTCGGTGCTCATTTCAGGAATCCCCCTCTTCTTGTCCGGAGGGGAATAGAGCGCAATCGGCCGGCTTGCGCCAGAGGGTCTTAGCGGTCGAGCCCGAGGAAGCCGAAAGTGTCGGCATCGAACTTCATCCGCACCGTGGCGAAGAAGCCCTTGTCGGTCATCCGTGCGGCGGAGAAATCGGGATCGCGGAAGCCGGCGATGTTGTAGCCGACCATGAACAGCACATCCTTGGTCGGGACGAAGCCGATCTGCGGACCGAAGGCAAAGCTGGTGGTCTTGTCGGTCAGGTTGGTGCGGACCGTGCCGGTCGCGCCGATCTCGAACCGGTCGCCCAGGCCGAGCCGCAGGTCGAGCCCGCCCAGCAACGTGGTTCCGGCGAGGTCGAAGCCCTCGTACTGGTCGAAGTTGTGGCGCACCGCGGCGAAGAAGCCCACTTCGTTGCGCTGGACAAACGCCCCATTGACCCGGCCGCGCGGGGTCCAGTCGCCCGAGACACTGGCGATGATCCGGTCCGAGCGACCGTTGCCGGTAATGGTCAGCGCGCCGCGCCCGGCGGGACCGGCCTCGCCTTCGACCGCACCGTGAACCACGTCGCTGCGGAACTGGAGCTTGGCCAGGAAGGCAAAATCCGAGTTGGCCGGGCGGTGCGCCATGGCGAGCGAGCCGTCGAACACTTCGCTCGAGGCGCCGGCTGGGGTTTCGGCGCGGGTCCAGGTGAACCCGGTACCGACCATCGAGCCCTCGCCCAGCTGGCGGATCGCGCCAAAGGTCACGCCCTTGCGGTCGGCCAGTTCGCCATCGCGCCATTCGCCGCGCAGCGTGGCCGACCAGCGGCTCGCGCGCCAGGTGCCGCCCAGCGTCACCGCGGTGAAGTCTTCGGCGATTGAACCGTTTTCGCCCAGATTGCCGCCGCTCGAAGCCGGATGGGCCGGATTGACCAGGCTGGCCGGATCGAAGCCAGACAGGGTCCGGTTCGAATCGAGCGTGGCATCGAGCGTCAGGTTCCTGGTCACCGGGATCGACTGGGCCAGCCCGAACGAGGCGAAGGTGCGCTTGCCGAATTCGGCGATGTTCTGCTGGCCGAGCGCGGTGGAGATCCGTGCGCCGGTCCAGGGGGTCAGTTCCAGCCCGGCCCGGGCGGTGCGGGCATCGATCCCCTCGCCCTTGGCGATTTCGTAGCTGCCGACCAGGCGCACGTCGCTGTTCACGGCATAGCGCGCGGTGAAGCGGTGGCGTTCGGGCAGGTCGATCGATTCGGCCTTGCCCAGCGCGATCGAGGTCGCGGCCGAGAGTTCCAGCTTGTTGTCGAAGAAGCGCTGGGTCAGCCCGCCTTCGAGCACGGTCGAGCTGACCTTGCGGCCATCAGCCAGGCGGTCGTGCATCGCGGCCACGCCAAGGCGGGCATCGGTGCGGCGAGTGCGCCAGGTGGCTCCGAACTGGACAGCGGTGCGGCGCGAGCTGTCTTCCAGGCTGTCGTCGCGCCAGCCGCTAAGCGTCAGGGCAAAGGCTTCGCTCAGGCGATAGCGGGCGTCGATCCCGAACTTGCGGCGGCCCAGCTCGGCCCCGCTGTTCTGGCCGACGCCGAATTCGGTTTCGGCATAACGGGCATAGGCCAGGAGATCGAAGTCGCCGTCGTGATGTTCGGCTTCGACCAGCCAGGCCACGGCCGCCTTGCGGTGGCCCGGGCGGTTGCCGAAGCTGGTGCCGATCTCGGCGCGCACTTCGGTATCCTTGCCGACCCGCGCCTTGACGTCGGCGGCAACCAGGTTGGTCCGCGCGCCGTCGTTGGCGCTGGTGTCGGTGATCATGGTGCCGCCGATCCGCAGGTTGCCGCCGGCAGTGGTGAAATCGGCGCGCAGCCCGGCGTTGATCGCCCCGCCCCGCGCCGCCTCGTCGACTTCATAGCCGATCACGATGAACTGCGGATTGAGCGCCTCGTCGCGGCTGAGCACCGGTTCCTTGAAGGTGATCGTGCCCGACAGCAGATCGATGTCATAATCGACGAAGCGGATCATCATCCGGCGCGAGACCACCACTTCGCTGCGGAAGCGGTCGCGCACTTCGATCGTCACCACTTCGCTGCCCGGAACCAGCGCGCGGCTCGACAGGCGATAGGGGCCCGAGATGCCGCCGCCCTGGATCTCGTCGCGGCGGTGGGTGCTGGCGATCTTCGCGGCAAAGGCCTGGGCGTGGAACCCGCCGCGGCTCAGCTCGGCCTTGAACCCGGTCGCGCCGCGCTGATAGCGGGCCAGCTGGGTCTGGTCGAAGCCGGCTTCGAGATCGCCGTAAAGCGCATAGAACCCGCTGCCCTCGAGCCGGGCATAGATCTTTTCGCGGCTGGCAGCGTCATGGCGGCGATCCGACATGTCGGCGAACACGGTATAGTAGGCGCTCGGGTCGATCGCGCCCATCAGCACCTGGTCGTCGCGCTGCTTGGCGCTGTCATAGGATGCGCTCAGCAGCAAGCCCTTGGCGATCGGGCCCTTGGCATAGACCGCGACGCGCGCGTCATTGCCAAGGTCGCTGTCGAAGCGGCCCTCGCGGCCCATCTGGCCGGCGACGCTCTTCTTGCCGACCGCGCCTTCGGCCAGGCCGACAACGGTCCACGGCTGCTTGCCGGGTTCGACCCAGGCATCGAGTTCCTGGCGGCGGCGCTGTTCACCGTCGGACAGGTCAAATTCGGCGTGGAGCTTGCCGCTCGACATGGTCGGGGCCAATTCGACATAGGCGATCCCGTCGTCGCCCTTGACGTGCCAGCGCGGGGCCGAACGGCCGAGCCCGGTCAGCGCGCGGGCCTGCATCGCGTCGAGCGCTTCGGCGCTTTCATAGGGAGCGGAAAGGCGGAATTCACCGGTCAGCCCGGCGTGAACCGGACGGCCGTTGCGATCGGTGATGCGCAGCGCCAGGACCGGACGGGTGGTCCCGTCGGCCACCAGCCGGCTCTTGTCGCGCAGCAGCTCGACCCGCGCCGGGGCGGAGGAATAGTGCACGTCGCGCTTCAGCTCGGCGACGGTTTCGCCCTTGCCGTTACGCACGGTGGCCGAAAGCCGGGTCAGTTCGCCCGAAAGCGGAATGCCGCGCCAGATCGAGACGGCGTAGCGGCCGCCCGGCGCCTGGCGGGTGCCTTCGAAGGCCACCGCCGCAACCGGCTTGCCATCGGCGCTGAGCTCGACCTTCTGGTCGGCGCGGTGGCGGATCACCACCCGGATCGCCGGCGCGCGCGGGTTGTGGTCGATCGCCGGGAACAGGAAGTCCACCGGGCCATCGCCCTTGGCCAGCCAATCGACATCGGCCCCGGCGGCAGCGCGCTCCGCGGCTTCGGCAGCGGAATCGGCGGCGGATGCGCCCTTGCCCGAAGGTGCAGCGGTATTTTCCGCTTTTTTATAGACAGGTACAATAGAACCTTCAGGCAAAGTCGCGGAAAAGTCGGCGACAATCAGGCTGCCGCCCTGCCCGATCACGAAGCGCGAGCTGGGGCTGCCCGCGCTGCGGGTCGAACGGGTGCAATCGGCGAACTGGCCGCCCTTGGGCAGGGTGTTGGTCAACGCCTGGACCACGTGGGTTCCGGGCACCAGCCCTTCGAAATGATAGCGGCCATCGGCGTCGGTAACGGCGAAGCTGCCGTCCTCCAGCACCACCCGGACCCCGGGGATGCCATTGTGGACGCCATCGACCGCGCAGCCACCGTCGGTGATCCGCCCGATCAGGGTGACCCGCGCGGCCAGGTCTTCGCGCAGGATGCGTACCGCGGCGCCGGTCTGGCTGGTGCGGCCCAGGCTGTCGCTGGCGATCGCGCGGTTTTCCGCGGTTCCGGCGGGGGCATCGGCCCGCACGGCCATGGCATAGGTGATCTTGTGGCTCGCACCGGGGGCCATATCGCCCAGGCTGAGCGTGAAGCTGCTGCCATCCGGCGCGAGCTGAAGCGCGCCCGCGGCGGGGGCCTGGCCATCGATGCGGATCGTGTCCTGGCGCAGCCGCAGCAGCGGCGAAGGCCGGTCGACCAGGGTCACGCCGGGCTTGACGTGCAGGCTGTCGGGATTGGTCAGGGTGACGCTGTAGAACACCACGTCGCCGGGCAGCGCGGTCGGCCGCGAGGCAGTCTTGGCGATCGTCACGCCGACCGGCGGATGATCGACCGGAATATCGACCCGTACCGGCGCCGGGCTGGTCAGGGCAAAGCCCTCGCCGAACGAGGCGACAGTGATGGTCATCGGCAGGCCATCGGGGCGAACCAGCCCGGCAAGCTGCGCCGGGGTCTTGGCCGAAGGCGCGGTGAACGGGGCCGGCGGCAGCACGACAATCCGGTACTGGCCCAGCGCAACCAGCGGGAAGCGGTACTCGCCCGGCAGCATCGGATGGACATTGCCGGCCCCATCAGTCACCGGCTGGCCGGTATAGACCACCGAAGGCCAAGGGGTGACGCCATCGTCGGCATAGACCCGGGCTGGAGCGCCGGTCAGGGCATCGACCAGCATGACCCGCACGCCGCTAACCGGCGCGCCGTTCTCGCTGTCGAACAACAGGCCATAGGGATCTGCCAGGACGTCCATCTGTGCAGTGGCAATCGGCGTGGTGTTCCCGGTCTGGCTGGTGGCAATGGTGATTTCGGTTCCGGCACCAACCGACAGGCGGCAATCGCCATGGCTGGCAGCGGTGGGGATTGCCGCGGTCTGGATCGCGCCGACGAAGACCCCGCTATTGGCGGCGGTTTCAAACACGGTCAGCACTTCGCGGTCGCCGGAAGTAGTGGTGATCGTCGCGGTCAGGCTGTCGATCGCGGCGGGATCGGTATTGGCGGCCGGCGCGCTGACCCGGAAGTACAGCGCATTGCCAACCCGCAGTGTCGTGGCCGGATCAACCGTAACGGCAAGGCTCGAGCCGCCGGTGCCCGGAAGGGCAATGGGCGAGCCGCCGCAGGTCGGGGCCGAAAAATTGAGCGTCTGACCGCCGGCGGCGGCGACGAAGGTCTCGATCGAGACCGTGCCTTGGTCGAGGCTGAACGAAACGGTGTTCGAATTGACCGAGAAGGGATTGCCCTGCTGGGTCCAGCTGGCCGAGGCGGTATTGCTGATCGTCTGGGCCTGGGCGGCAGGCACGGCCAGAAGCAGCGCTGCAAGCAGCACTGTCATCATGCCCATGATTTGCCGGAGAATGCCCATCGACCCTTGGTTCTCTTGCGGCTGCGGACGGCGAGGCGCCTGGCCCCGCCGTCCGTGCCTGGTCAGTTGATCGTCGCGCGGAAACGCAGCGCCTTGGTTTCGGTCGCAGCGATGCTGCTCAGCGTGCCGCTGACGGTGGTCGTGCCGCCGTCATAGCTGCCGCCCGGCGTGCCATCGCTGTTGCAGGTCCCCGAAGTGACCGTGCTGTCGACATAGATGCCGTAGCCCGAATCATAGGTGACCGTGGCCGGCAGCGGGTCGGAGATGGCCACAGAGCTGGCCGTGGCACTGCCCGCCGCGTTGGCGACCGAGATGCAGTACTCGATCGTCGCGCCCGGGATCGCCTTGGGGTTGCTGGTGCCGTTGACCGGATCGCTGATGATCTTGCTGGTCTTGACCACGGTCAGCGCGGCGGCAAGGACGGTGTAATCGTCCTTGGCCGAATGCGCACCATCGCCCAGGGCATCGACCGAACCGGCGGCATCGGCGAAGACCGTGTCGACAAAGTTCGGATCGACTTCGTTGAGCGAACCGGTGTTGGTCTCGCTCAGCGCCGCGCCCATGCTCGAGGCCGTGCCGCCTTCGCGGCCGGTGGCCTTGAGCGAAACGGTGGCAACCGCGCCGGTCGAAAGGCCCAGCGGGATATCCGAAACCACGAACACCGTCTTGCTGGCATCGGCGGCCAGTTCGTCAAGATAGGTCACTTCCTGGTCGGTTCCGGCATCGTAGCTGCCGTTGCCGTTGGTATCGACATAGATCTTGACGTTGGTGGCATCGTAGCTGTCGGTGCCCGAGAAGGCCCCTGCCCCGCCGCTTTGCTGTTCGGCGGTCAGCGCGAAGTCCAGCGTCGCGTTGGAATTGTTGGTTACGGTGAACTTGGTCACCTGGGCGGTCGCGCCGGGCGAAACCTGGGTGGCGGTGCCACCGGATTCGGCCACGGTCACATTGACCTTGCGGTCAACCTTGAAGCTGTTCGAAGCCCCCGTCGCGGTCTGCGAAACCCCACCAACCTG
This sequence comes from uncultured Novosphingobium sp., assembly GCA_964573075.1. Lineage (GTDB taxonomy): Bacteria > Pseudomonadota > Alphaproteobacteria > Sphingomonadales > Sphingomonadaceae > Novosphingobium. The sequence continues at coordinate 45,067 of CAZNII010000003.1, forward strand.
ATAGTTCACGGTCACCGTGTTGGTGATCGTGGTACCCGAAGCCGTGCCGCTGGCAGCGGCCGGGCTTGCGACCAGGATGGCAAGCGCCGCAGCACTTGCCGTCCCGAGCAGTCTGCTTGTCTTGATCATCGTCTTTCCCTCGTTTTCAGTCTCTGACCGGAGAAAGTTCCGCCCCCCGGACATGGCGGTTCAGCCGCGTTTCAGCGGACGATAGCGTGATAGGTGACCTTGCCCGCGGCACCGGGGGCGAGGACCGGCAGGATCCAGCGCACATGGGTGACATCGCCGGCCTGGGCCGGTCGCGATGCGCCCTGCCCGTCCTTGACGGTAAGCGAGGCAAGCTTGCCCCAGGTCTTGCCGTCATCCACCGAAACGGTGAGTTCGCCGGCCCCTTCGGGCGCGAGCATCACGCCGTCGGGGATCGGATTGGTCACCACGAAATCCTTGACCGGTTCGGCACCGGTGTTGCGGTAGCCGGTCGAGAAGATCAGCTTGTCACCGGGAACGACCACGTTCGGGTCGCTCAGAACGTGCTTTTCTTTGCCGTTTTCAATGACTACCTTGTCAACCTTCACATCGCCTTTCAGCTCGATCGGTTGGGTGGCCTGGGCCATTGCCGCAGGAGCGGCGCAGGCAAACAGCGCGGCACCCACAATGCTGGCGATCCAGTTGCTCTTCATCGCTATGCTCCTCAGTTGATCTTGACGTCGAAGGTCACGGTCTTGGTCGTGCCGCCGCTGACGCTGCCCAGATTGACGTCGATCCCGCTGGCCGAGGCCTGGCCGGCGTCGGCATCGTTGGCGTCGGTCAGGCCGGCGGCATCGAGCTTGAGCGTACCGGCCTGATACGTGGTGCCGGTCGGGATCACGTCGGTGATGTGCAGGTTGTCGGCCTGGCCGGTGCCGCTGACCGTGGCGGTCAGGGTGTAGGTCACGGTCGCACCGGGAACCGGCTTGCTGCCGCCGAACGGATCGACGATCGCGGCCGACTTGGTCAGGCTGACCGCGGCCAGGCTGGCGATCAGCGAATCCAGCCCGTTGGCGCTGGCGCCCGAGGAACCGACCACGGCATCGCCGCCGCCCGCGCCCTGGCCGGCAAAGGCCGTGCCCGGGCTGCCGGTGCCGGTTACCGCATCGGCGGTCAGGCGGACCTGGCTGTTCTGCCCATCGGTTGCACCGCCCGGCAGGGTGACGATCACGAACACCTTGAGCGAGCCGTCGGCGGCAATCACCGGGGTTGGCGAGCCGGCCGGGAGGACCTGGTCAACGCCCGGATCGTAGGTGCCATTGCCGTTGGTATCGACCACCACCTGTTGCACAGTTACGTCGAAGTCGTTCCCGGCCACGGCCGGATCGACAGTGACGTTGAACGCTTCCGGGCCGTTGCCGGTGTTGGTGATCGAATAGGCCAGGACCACGTTGCCGGCTCCGGCCACTGCCGGGGTGCTGGTCAGCCCGGCAACAGCGACATCGAGCAGTTCGTCGACCCGGACGGTGACGGTGTTCGACTGAACCGTGCCGCTGGCCGAACCCGAGGTGTAGGTGGCGGTGGCGGTGTTCTCGATCAGCGTGCCGGCCGAAACGCCGGAGGCCATGGCCGCCTGCGGGACGAGCACCATGCCCAGCCCCAGACTGGCCGCAACTGTAGCAAGTGACCCGAAAGAAAGATGGTTTTTCATACGATTATGGTAACCTCTCTTGGTAAGCGAAGGGCGAAGGCGGGGTCCGCAAAGACCCTTGTTCGGGGTTAAGGAAGACGGGGTTCGCGAAACTCCGGCATTGCTGAAACCGGTTCTCCGGAAACTCCGCTAACAGGCTGGAAAAAAATATTTTTCCGATCTCGGTCGTTCATCGTCGCCGCTCCCGTCAGTTAACCGTTCCCTGGAACCGCAGGGCAAAGCTGCCCGATGCGGCCAGCGAGCTGGCGGTGGCGGTAAGGTTGCTTCCGGACATGCTGGCGCCGAACGGATCGGTCTCATCGGTACCGGTGGCGTTGTCGTCCTCGGCAGTGTTCGCGGCGGCACAGCTGGTGCCGGACTTCATCGTGCCGGCGGCATAGCTGAAGTTCGCCGGAAGGCTGTCGGTGGCGACCAGGTTGGTCAGCGCGGCCGGGCCGGTGTTCGAAACCAGGATGCAGTATTCGACCACCGCTCCGGGGATCGCCTTGGGATAGCTGGTGCCGTTGACCGGATCGCTCAGCACCGTGCTGACCTTGGTCACGCTCAGCGTTGCGACCGGCTTGCACAGGGTGATGTCGTGAATCGTGATGGCCTGCTGGCCCGGATTGGCCGGGGCCAGCGAATGGTTGCCGTAATCGATCACGATCTGGTCGATCGGCGAACTGAAAGTCACCACCAGGTTGCCATCGGCGGAGGTGTCGGTCGAGGAAACATCGCCATAGGCGCTGCTTCCCAGCACATAGTTGGCCACGCCGTTGGTCAGCACCGGAGTTACCGCGACACCGTTGTAGTACCCGGTTACCGTCACCTTGTCGGCGAACTGGCCGGCGCCATAGTCGAGATCGAAGATCCGGAACTGGGCGCCCGAAACGGCGGTGCCCAGCGTGATCGTGGTCCGCGCGGTCTGGCTGGTATTGGCAAAGTCGACCAGCTGGGCGAGCGAGCTCTGCCCGGCATAGCTGCCGCCGGTGACGGTGGTCTGCTCGGCCGGGGATTGGCCGCCCAGCACCGCCAGGTTGAGGAACGTCCCCTGGTTGGAGATCGCAAAGCCGACCGAACCCAGCCCGGTCAGGCTGTAGCTGGCCGAAGTGCTTCCGGCAGTCCAGACCTGGCTGTCCCAGTCGAACACCACGGTTCCGGCCGGGCAGGTCAGCACGGGGGCAGTTCCGGCGGTGCGGGTCGAATTGGCGGTGAAGGATGCGCTGGCGTAGTCGTCTTCGCCGGTCGCGCCGTTGTTGACCGTGGAATCGCTGTCGCCGACCGAAGATGCAGTGATCTCGGCGCTGTTGGTTACACTGCTGCCGGCATTGGCGGTGACCGTTACGGTGATTGCCAGGCTGGCATTTTGGCCCGCTGCCAGGGTGCCAACCGCCCATTCGCCGGTGGTGCTGTTGTAGGTTCCCGTGCCCGAAGCACTGACAAAGCTGACACCGCTGGGCAGCACGTCGCGCACCACGATTCCGCTGGCCGAACTGGTCGAACCCGCGGCATTGGCGACAGTCAGGGTGTAGGTAACGGTCGAGCCGGTGGCCGGCGCGGAATTGCTCACCGACTTGGCCAATGAAAGGTCCGCGTAGGGCCCTGTTGTTACCGTCGAAAGCTCAAGATCGGCCTGGAAGAAGGTGCCGCTGTCGCCACCCGCATTGTCGCAGATCTCAAGCGTCCAGGTGCCTGCGGCATTCTGGCCATCGAACGCCGAAAGTGCCGAGATCGGCTGGTAGCTGGCGCTGTAGGGCGGAACCAGGGTGGTCGAGGTGGCGGTGGAACTGGCCGTATAACCGGTGATCGAACCGGAGGTGCCTTCATCGTCGAAGGTCAGGTTGAAATTGTCGGCGCTGCCGCCCTGTCCATTGGTCAGCTGGACCCGGGTTGTAGCGGGGGAAACCAGATACATCTGGATATCGCCGCGCCAGGTGTGGCTCATCAACACGCCGATGTTGACGTCGCTGACGGTGTAACTGGTCCCGACCGTAAAAGTCCGGGTGAACCTGGTCGGGCAGGGATAGAGGGTCTCGCTGACCTCATTGGTCGCGCTGTCGGTGGTGTTGGAATATGTATGGCGCGTGGTGGTTTGCGCCTGGGCCGGGATCGTCCAGACCAATGCCATAGCCAGCCACAGCACGGCGCGCAGCACCCGCCACAGCGGGGTCAGGCCCGTAAATTGCGTTTGAGTTTGCGACCTCATCAGGAGGCTTACTGACTGAAATTGGTAAATTGAGCGTTAAGTTGCTTTGAAAGATCGAAATTTCCGGTCCGCAAGCCGCCCGGAACAGCGCAGGTCAACTTCACCCGGGCTGCCTGCCAGCCGGGTTAACGTGGTGAATGGCATTCACCGATTGCGAAGGATTTTAGCCCTGTCCGCTTACCATTTGGAAAGGTCCGTGCGCCTAGGTGCAAGGCATGACGCCGTTTGCCAAACCCGCCGGTTCCCTCGACATTTCAGTCCAGTCACGCAGCGCCAATCGCGCCGAACTGGTGCTTTCCTGCGAAGTGCGGCAGGGAACGCGCGCCTGGCAAAGGGTCGTGCTCGAGGACCTTTCGGCCAGCGGCTTTCGCATTTCGGGGCTCGCCCATCCCGACAGCACCAAGGCGCTGTCGATCCGGATCCCCGGGATGCAACTGCTCAGCGCCCGGATCCGCTGGAATGCCGGGGCGGTCGTCGGCTGCGAATTCACCACCCCGCTGCACGTTGCGGTGTTCGATCACCTGGTAAAGGTGGCCCGAAGCGGGTTCTGAACCCGGCTAGATGTGCAGCGCGCGGCCCTCGGCGGCCAGCACGCTTTCGTGCATCATTTCCGATAGCGTGGGATGCGGGAAGACCGTGGCGATCAGTTCCGCCTCCGTCGTTTCCAGCGTTTTTCCAACCACATAGCCCTGGATCAGCTCGGTCACCTCGGCCCCGATCATGTGCGCGCCGAGCAATTCGCCGGTCTTCGCATCGAACACGGTCTTCACGAAGCCCTCCGGCTCGCCCAGCGCGATCGCCTTGCCGTTGCCGATGAACGGGAAAGTCCCGGTCTTGACCGTATAGCCGGCCTCCCTGGCCTTGGCTTCGGTCAGCCCGACACTGGCGATCTGCGGGTGGCAATAGGTGCAGCCCGGAATGTTGCGCCGGTCCATCGCGTGAGGGTGGACATCCTTGTTGCCCAGCTCCCTGGCGATGCTTTCCGCCGCGATCACGCCTTCGTGGCTGGCCTTGTGCGCCAGCCAGGGACCGGGGGTGACATCCCCGATCGCCCAGATCCCGGCCACGTTGGTGCGGCCGAAATCGTCGATTGCGATGACCCCGCGTTCTGTTTTGATTCCAAGTGTTTCAAGGCCGATGTTCTCAGTGTTTGGAATAATTCCGACCGCCACGATCACGTGGCTGAACTCGCTGGTGGAGACCTTGCCGTCCTTGCCCTTGATCGCCGCCTTCACGCCGCCTGCCGAGACGTCGATCTTCTCGACCCCGGCCCCGGTCAGGATCGTCATGCCCTGCTTGACCAGCGCCTTTTCGAGGAAGGCAGAGACATCGGCATCTTCCACCGGGACGATCCGGTCGACCATCTCAACGACTGTAACTTCAGCGCCCATATCGTTGTAGAAACTGGCAAATTCGATACCAATTGCGCCCGATCCGATGACCAGCAGCTTGCCGGGCATTACCTTGGGCGTCATCGCATGGCGATAGGTCCAGATCCGCTCCCCGTCGGCCTTGGCGAACGGCAGGTCGCGCGCGCGAGCGCCGGTGGCGACGATGATGTGCTTGGCCGAAAGGGTCTCGGTGCCCTTCTCTCCCTGCACTTCCAGCTTGCCGCCGCCCTTCAGCGTGCCGACGCCCATGTGCACCGCGATCTTGTTCTTCTTCATCAGGTGCGTGACGCCCTGGTTCAGCTGCTTGGCCACGCCCCGGCTGCGCTTGACCACCGCATCGAGGTCGGCGCGGATGTTGTCAGCCGCCAGACCATAGGCCGCGGCATGCTTCATGTTGTGCAGCACCTCGGCCGAACGCAGCAACGCCTTGGTCGGGATACAGCCCCAGTTGAGGCAGATGCCGCCCAGATTCTCCCGCTCGACGATCGCGGTCTTCAGGCCCAGCTGGGCGCAGCGGATCGCCGCGACATAGCCGCCGGGGCCGGATCCAAGAACGATGACGTCGTATTGGCTCATGATGCCCCTTCTGGTCATGCCGCCCCCGCCAGGAAGTACCCGGCGGGGGTGGAGTTGTGCCTACATCCGGAATCCGATGGCCACGTGGCCCTGGAAACGCTGGAGATTGATGTCGGTCCCTTCGAAGTCGCCGGCTTCGGTGACCCGCATGCCGACCCCAACATAAAGGTTCTTCGACAGGTCGAAATTGGCCCCGAAGCTGACTCCCAACCCGTCGCGGGCATCGCCGCTGACATAGTTGGAGACGACCGCCGAAGTGGTGGTGTTGATCACCCGGTCGCTGAAATCGAGGTCGTACTTGTCATAGCCGATACCGACGTAGAGCTCGGTCTTGGGGCCAAGGTTGACCCCAACCCGCGCGCCGACCGAAAGGTCGGACTTCGAATGGAAACAGGCGGTTCCGGCAAAGCCCGGACCGGCGTCATAGGCCTCGCACTTGTCGCTGCCGCCGGCATCGATGCTGACATAGGGGCCGACGGTGATGCTGCTCGAGACGGGGATATCGTAGCCGATTTCGCCGCCATAGGTGAATCCCGAACCGAGGCTGTCGACATAGGTCGTCCCGGCGATATCGGTGTTGAGATTGGGCCGTTCGATCCCGGCCCGGGCTTCGACACGCAGGCCGCCAATCCCGTTATCGGCCTCGTCCTGGGCCATGGCCGGGGTGGCGCCTAGCACCAGGGCTGCAAAGAGAATCTTACGCATCATTCCTCCATCGATAAGGCCAGAGTTCCGGCTTTCGTGAAATATTCGCATCCTGGTTGGAGCGAATGTTGTCACCTCACATAATTCCCTTTTTAATTCAACGCGTTCAAATCGCTTTATCGGAATTATGCTTCTCACTGCCGTCTTTTGACTGCCCCTATCCAAGAAGATTGGCCGCTCAGGCCACCAGACCCAGCGGATTTTCGATCAGATCCTTGAAAGCCTGCATCAATTGCGCACCATCGGCGCCGTCGATTGCACGGTGGTCGAAGCTGCCAGTGGCGCTCATCACGCTGGCGACCGAAAGCGCACCATCGACCACGTAGGGACGCTGCTCGCCCGCGCCGACCGCCATGATCATCCCCTGCGGCGGGTTGATCACTGCATCGAACTGCTTGATCCCGAACATGCCGAGGTTGGAAAGGCTGGCGGTGCCGCCCTGGTACTCGTGCGGCATCAGCTTGCCCTCGCGCGCCTTGTCGGCCAGCGCTTTCATCTCGGTACTGATCTGCGCGACCCCCTTGGTGGCGGCATCGACCACGATCGGCGTGATCAGGCCCGAGGGCGCGGCCACTGCGACCGAGATGTCGGCGCGCGAATACTTGCGCAGCTCGTCCCCGGCGAAGGATACGTTGCACTTGGGTACACGGATCAGCGCCCTGGCCAAGGCCTTGATCAAAAGATCGTTTACCGAAAGCTTTACGCCATCAGGCTCAAGCGCCTTGTTAAGTTCACCGCGCAGTTGGAGTAGCGCGTCGAGCCGGACATCGACGGTCAGGTAGATGTGCGGAATGGTCTGCTTCGCCTCGGTCAGGCGGCGGGCGATGGTCTTGCGGACATTGTTGAGCTTTTCGGCTTCGTAAGGGATGCCGAAGTCCGGGGTCGGTGCCGCCGGCGCGGGTGCGGAAACGGCAGCTGTGGCCGCGGCCGGCACCCCGGCCCCTGGCGTCGCCGCTTCGACGTCGGCCTTGACGATCCGCCCACCCGGACCGGTTCCGTGAACACCCTTGAGATCGATCCCCTTCTGCCCGGCGATCCGTTTCGCGAGCGGAGAAGCGATCACCCGGTCTGCGCCATCCGCTCGTACTGGGCTCGGCGCAGGCGCCGGGGCGGATGCCGCGCCTGGTGCTGCGCCAGCCTCGGCACGGGCGGGCTTGGCTTGTTCGGCCGGCTTGGCGGCGGGCGCTACCGCGGCCGACGCATCTTCATCCTCGCCGGCGAGCACGGCGATCACGGTGCCGACCTTGACCCCTTCGGTCCCTTCGGGAACGGCGATCGAGGCGATCGTGCCCTCGTCGACCGCTTCGAATTCCATCGTCGCCTTGTCGGTCTCGATCTCGGCCAGGATGTCTCCGGCAGAGACGCTGTCGCCTTCCTTGACCAGCCACTTGGCCAGGGTGCCCTCCTCCATCGTCGGAGAAAGCGCCGGCATCTTGATCTCGATCGGCATGGGGTGCCTCTATCCTCGCTGGGGAGCTCGTCTGATCCCGTCTCTGGCCAAATTGAACGCATACGGCAAGACGCTTGCGCAGAATACGTTTGTATCGGATATCCGGCGGGTGGGGGAATGAAATGCGCGTTTACCTGGTCATCATGGATGAAACCGAGGAGGCCGGCACCGCGCTGCGGTTCGCCGCGCGCCGGGCCGCGCGCACCGGCGGGCAGGTCCACCTGCTGGCGCTGGTTCCGCGCCAGCAATTCGTTGCTTTCGGCGGGATCCAGGCAACGATCGAGGAAGAGGCGCGTTCACGGGCAGAGGCGCTGGTTACCTCGGCGGCCGGCAGCCTGCTCAGTGAAGGCGGCGAAGCCCCGGCCATCGCGGTCCGCCAGGGCGACGGGGTGGCGGTGATCCGCGAATACCTGGCCGAACACCCGGAGGTTTCGGCGCTGGTGCTGGGGGCGGCACCCCATGGCGGTCCGGGGCCGCTGATCTCGCACTTTACCGCCGTGTCCGGCCAGCTGCCCTGCCCGGTCTACATCATCCCCGGCGGCATGACCGAGGCCGATTTCGACCGGCTGAGCTAGGGTCAGGACCTATTGGCCCTAGCGCCGCTTGCCCTGGTGGCGGATGTTGCCGGGGCGGCCGCGCTTGCCGGCAAAGTGCTTGCCCTTTTTCCTGAGCGGGAGCGGACGGCCGCGCGGCTCGATCTGCCCTGCGGCATGTTCGGGTTCGAACTTCAGCGCGCCGGTCAGCGGGTTGGCCTCGGCCAGGCGCAGCCGCAGTATCATGCCCAGGGTAAGACGCTCACCACTGGATTCGCCTTCGAGCGCCTGGGCCTTCTCGTCGTGAAAGAACCGTTCGTCGCCGAGTACCGAAACCGGGACCAATCCATCGCCCCCCAACCCGACGATTGTCGCGAACAGACCGAACCGCTGGACCCCGGTGACCCGGCAATCGAACACTTCGCCGACCCGCGCGGAAAGCCAGGCGGCAACATAGCGGTCGATCGTCTCGCGCTCGGCCTCCATCGCCCGGCGCTCGGCCGCGCTGATCGCTTCGGACACGCGCGAAAGGTCGGCCCGGTCGCGATCGGACAGCCCTGACGTTGGCGGCAAATCGCCCTTCGGCGCCGGCTGTTCCAGACCGAACCCGTCGACCAGCGCGCGGTGGACCAGCAGGTCGGCATAGCGCCGGATCGGCGAGGTGAAGTGGGCATAGGAGCCAAGCGACAACCCGAAATGCCCCGCATTGCGCGGGCCATAATAGGCCTGGGTCTGGCTGCGCAGGACGGCTTCCATTATCAGAGCCTTTTCAGACTCATCAGCCACGTCCTTGAGCATTCGGTTGAATAGGCCCGGGGTGATGACCTGGCCCAGCGAGAGCTTGCGGTCGAAAGTTGCCAGATAGTCCTTCAGCGCCACCAGCTTTTCCCGGCTGGGCGGTTCGTGGATCCGGTAGACGACCGGGGAAACCTTCGATTCCAGCGCCTTGGCCGCGGCGACGTTGGCGGCGATCATGAAATCTTCGACCACCCGGTGGGCATCGAGCCGTTCGCGCAGGGCAATCTCGCGGATTTTCCCGGCCTCGTCGAGCAAGACCCGCCGCTCGGGCAGTTCCAGTTCGAGCGGATCGCGGTGCTGGCGCGCTTTCTCGAGTGCCCTCCAGGCGTCCCACAGGTTGACCAGATTGGCTCCCGCCGCGCCGGCATCGATCCGCCGCTGCGCCTCTTCGTAGGCGATAACTTCCTGAATTCGCACGATAGCCCGGGTAAAACGCCATGACGTCACCTTGCCGTCGGCGGCGATTTCGAGGTGGCAGGCCATGGCCGCGCGATCCGCGCCGGCGCGCAGCGAACAGACATCGGCGCTCAACACCTCGGGCAGCATCGGCACGACCCGGTCGGGGAAATAGACCGAGTTGCCGCGCTTCCTTGCCTCGCGGTCGAGCGAACTGCCGGGGCGGACGTAGAAGCTGACGTCGGCGATCGCGACCACGGCGCGGAATCCCCCCTGCCCGTCGGGCTCGGCCCAGATCGCATCATCGTGATCGCGCGCGTCGCTCGGGTCGATCGCGATAATCGGCAGGTGCCGCAAGTCCTCGCGCCGTTCCTCGCTCAGCGGCAGCTTCGCCGCCAGCGCGCCCTCGTCCAGCGTTTCGGGCGAAAAGGCGAAGGGGATGCCATGCTTGTGAATCGCGATCAGGCTGAAGGCTTTTGGCGCGAGCGGATCGCCCAGCACCGCGGTGACCTTTACCCCCGAACGCGGGGAACGCCCGGCCGGCTCGGCCAGAACCAGCTGGCCCTCTTCGGCCCCGCCCAGGTCGGCGATCGGTGCGCTGTTGCGAACCCGCTTGTCGACCGGGGCCAGCCAGCCCTTGCCGCTCCGGTCGATCTCGACCACGCCCAGCACCTGGTCGGCCAGCGCCGGCAGTTTCTTCATCGGGTGGGCGATCCAGCCGCTGCCGGTCTCCTCGGTCCGTGCGAGGACCCGGTCGCCATTGCGCAGCGCGCTGCCCTTCTTGCCCTCGCGCAGCCGCAGCCGCGGCGGCGGGGTGGCATCGTCGGGCTGCCAGGCATCGGGAATGGCGATCGCCTCGCCATCCTCGATCTCGACCACCCGCAGCACGGTGACCTTGGGCACCCCGCCCATCCGGTGATAGGCGGTGCGCTTGCCGTCGATCAGGCCTTCTTCGGCCATGTCCTTGAGCAGTGCCTTGAGCTGGATCTTCTCCTGCCCCTTGAGGCCGAAGGCGCGCGCGATTTCACGCTTGCCGACCGGCTCATCGCTGGCCGCGATCAGATCGAGCACTTGCTGGCGTGAGGGCAGACCCGGGGCGTGGGGCGGCTTGCGGGTCAAGAGGTCACCGGCGCATCGCCATAGCGGTTGGGTCCCTCAGTCGATTTGCGCAGCCCGATGAACAGGATCATCAGTGCCGGGATCCAGCCGAGATAGACCATCATCCCCTGCTGCTGCATCATCGCCGCCATATCGGGCGGCACACCGGGCTTCATCGACTTGAGCAATTCGGTGGCCACCGCGATCTGCTGTGGCGCCCGGGCCAGGGCAAAGCCGTAGATCGCCCCCGGGATCAGCACCAGCCAGCCGGGCAGGTCGCTGTCGTGCAGGCGCCGGATCAGGCTGGCGGCCATCAGCAGCATGGTCAGCACGCCAAGCCCGATGCCCATCCAGACCATGGTCGGCAATTCGTTGGTCACGATGTCCATCATCGCCTTGAGCACCGCCTCGTCGCTGGCCGGGGCACCATCGCGCACCGTGCCGACCGCCGCGGCCATCATCTTCATCGACATCGGCACCGAGATCATCATCCCGGCGAGGAACCGGAAGATGAAGATGAGCAGCACCCAATACCAGAACGTCGCGCGCGAATCCCGGCCATTGGGATTGGCGAGATTGCGCAAGGCATGCTTGATCGAACCGAGCATAGGCTCCCCTTTCGCGGGTGGTCAGTATGCGCGGGCGACGTAGATCCTTTCGACCGCGGGTTCACCCGTGAACGGACACTGGCCCGAAACCGGCGCGCCGTCCATCGGCGTGTTGCGGATCGTCAGCTTGAGCGCCTTGAGCTTGGTCACCACATCGTCAAGCGCCGCGCCGGTCGGGCGCGACCAGGCGAGTTCGACCCAGCCCGGATAGCGGTTGCCTTCGGCGAAGAACGCTTCGAGCCCGGCAAGGTCGGTCACATCGCGGTGGATGTTGGCCTGCTGCCGTGCCTTGGCCTCGGCGAACAGCGAGCGCTGCACGTCTTCCAGTTCGGCCGCGGCATGGCCGAGGAACTCGTCGCGGCCCTGGCCGACGAAGTTGACCTTGCCGTCCTCGCGGTAAAGCCGGTCGCGGCGGACCACCGAGACCTGCCCGCCAGCGGCATCGCGCCCGCCGATCTCGAGGATCAGCGGCACGCCCTTCTTGACCCAGCCCCAGCGCTTTTGCGTGGCCTTGCCGGCGCGCTTGTCGAGCAGCACGCGGATCGGCTCGCCCAGTGCCGACTGGCCGGCGAGCGCGCGGCGCAGTTCCTCGCAATAGGCGAGCAGCGCCTCGTCGCCTTCGTCGTCGCGCAGCATCGGCAGGATCACCACCTGGTGCGGGGCGACATTCGGCGGCACGCGCAGCCCGTCATCGTCGCCATGGACCATGATCAGCCCGCCGATCATCCGGGTCGAAACGCCCCAGCTGGTGGTGTGGCAATAGGTCTGCTGGCCTTCCTTGTCCTGATAGCGGATCCCCGCCGCCTCGGCGAAACCGGTGCCGAGGTAGTGCGAGGTGCCGGCCTGCAGCGCCTTGCCGTCCTGCATCATCGCCTCGATCGAATAGGTCGCGACCGCGCCGGGGAAACGCTCGTTCTCGGGCTTTTCGCCGACCATTACCGGAATGGCGAGATCGTCCTCGGCCACCTGGCGATACATTTCGAGCGCGCGCAGCGTTTCCTTCATCGCGTCGTCGCGATCGGCGTGGGCGGTGTGCCCTTCCTGCCAGAGGAATTCGCTGGTCCGCAGGAACATCCGGGTGCGCATTTCCCAGCGCACCACATTGGCCCACTGATTGGTCAGCAACGGCAGGTCGCGCCAGCTTTGCACCCAGCGCGCCATCGCCTTGCCGATCACGGTTTCGCTGGTGGGCCGCACAATCAGCGGCTCTTCCAGCCTGGCTTCGGGATCGGGCACGAGCCCGCCCTTGCCGTCCTGGATCAGGCGATGGTGGGTGACCACGGCCATTTCCTTGGCAAAGCCTTCGACGTGCTCGGCCTCCTCGGCAAAGTAGCTCAAGGGGATGAACAGCGGGAAATAGCAGTTATCGACCCCGGCGGCCTTGATCCGCGCGTCCATCAGCTTCTGGATCCGTTCCCAGATGCCATAGCCCCACGGGCGGATTACCATGCAGCCGCGCACCCCCGATTCCTCGGCCATCTCGGCCTCGGCGATGACCTCCTGATACCAGGCGGCGAAGTCTTCTTGGCGGGTGACGGAAAGTGCGTGTTTCATGGCGCGGCGCGATAGCGGCTTGAACCGGCAGGGGCAAGGTTTGTGCCGGGGGCAAGCCGTGTTATGCCGTGGTCATGGCGGGGAAACGGGCAATGTTTCGGATCGTGGCGGGATCGGTGCTGGCAGTGGCGACGCTGTCCGGCGGGGCGGCGATCGCCCAGACCACCCACGCGACCACCGGCACGGCGCAGGACGCCGGGACCCCGACCCAGCAGGCGCCAAGGATCACCCCCAAACAGGTAATCGATGTGATCGGGACGCTGATCAAGAAGCGCCCGGCCCCGACGCCGGCTCCTGTGCCCACCACGACTGCGACCCCAACGCCGACAGCGACGCCGACCCCGACGCCGGTCCCGACCTACGCCCCGCCGCCAAGACCCGCCGTCGTGGCCACCCCGGCCCCGGCGCCCAGGCCGAGCGCCGGTGCAGCGCCCCGCCCGCGCCCGGTTCCGACGAGTGCGCCAGCCCCGACGCCTGATGCAACTGCATCTCCCGTGCCGGCTGAAGCCGCCGCAACCGAAACCCCGCCACCACCACCGCAGGTTCCGGTGCCGGTCGAGGTCACCTTGCCGATCCCGCCGGAGCCTGCACCGCCAGCCACGCCGCTGTGGCCGCTGGGCCTGGTGCTCGCCACGATCGCCGCGGCGGCCTGGGGCCTCTACCGCTGGTTCTGGCCTAAGATCGCGGTGACTTGCGAAGTGGCGGTCGGCCCGGACACCTTGGGCGCGGCGTCCAGACCGCTGGTTTCGTTGCCCGAAGCCAGCATCGACATTCGGATCGAGATCGGCGACGCCAGTGCCCCACGCGGCCTGATCCTCGCCCCCCAGGGAGGCCAATCATGATCGAAACCGGCCAGGTTGAACTTGCCGCGCTGGTTCCGCCCGAAAGCTTCGAGGCGGCCGCGGAAAAGGCCCGCGAGGACCTGAGCGAACAGGGCGGCGGGCGCCTGCAACGCGCGCTGACCGGCCTTGCCGGCCCACGCATCGCCGCCGCCATGGCCGACAAGCTGCGCCACCTTGATCTGCTGCCGCTGTTCATCCGCGGCTGGGGCAAGAACCCTGAAATCGAGGCCGAGGCCAAGGCCAGCGAGGCCAATGGCCAACCTCGTTTCGTCCGGCTCGGCAAGCTGGAACAGGATCTCGATCTCTATCCGATCCTGGGCATTTCGGGCTGGGGCATCTCCGCCAATCCGATCCAGTTCACCCTGACGCTGAAGGCCGAGTTCGAGGCGGTCGAGGTCGGGCTGGAGCGCGGCTACGTGGTGCAGGTCGGGGGCGGGATCTGCCGGCTCGCGGCCGTGCTCAAGCTGGGCCAGTTCACCTTCCCGAGCGGGTTCGATCCGGTCGAATACCAGGTTGGCAAGGGCCGCAAGTTCGAAAAGCCAGGCGCGCGCCTGCTGCCCGAGGGCGCCCTGAAGGACTAGTTCTTGCCCAGCTTGTCGAGCTTGGCCTGCATTTCGGCCATCTGCTTGCGCAGCGCGGCGATCTCGTCATCCTGGTCCTTGTCGTGCCCGCTCGGCCTGGCATCATCGGCCAGACCTGGCATCCAGGCCGCCGCAGCGGCCTTGAACATCGCCAGGTTCTGCTGCGCCAGCTTGGCCAGCGGATTGCTGCCCAGGCTCGATTCGAGCGTCTCGCGCAGCTTGGCCTGATTCGAACGGAAGTGATCCATCGAGGCTTCAAGGTAATGCGGCACAAGACTTTGCATCGAATTACCGTACATCCCGATCAGCTGGCGCAGGAAATTGACCGGCAGCATCTGCTCGCCGCGGGCGCTTTCCTCTTCCATGATGATCTGGGTCAGGATCTGGTGGGTAATGTCGGTCCCGGTCTTGGCGTCGAGCACTTTGAAATCCACGCCGTCACGCGTCATCTTCGCCAGATGATCGAGCGTGATGTAGCTGGAAGACTTGGTGTTGTAGAGCCGCCGATTGGCGTACTTCTTGATGACAACGGTTTCGCCCTTGGCGTCACTCATGACCTGTACCCCCGCGGGGAAGCGCCCCTTCCGGCCATGTTAGCACCTGCAACAACGGCAATGCAACAAAACCTTGCTGCGCAGCATCAACGCGGAAAACGGCGCCCCAGCAGGGTCAGCAGTTCATATTGGGACAACCCTGTCAGCGCCGATGCATCGGGCAGCGAATAGTCCGCCGCGACCCAGTCCCCCTCACCCAGTTGCGGCGCGGCGGAAAGGTCGATCACGGTCATGTCCATCGATACCCGGCCCAGCACCGGCAGGCGCGCATCGCCAGCCTGCATCGTGCCCTTGCCCGACCAGCAGCGCAGATAGCCATCGGCATAGCCCAGGCTGATCACTCCGACCCGCATTTCGCGTTCCGCAACGAATGTGGAGTTGTAACCGATCCCCTCGCCCGCAGCGACCGTGCGGACCTGCATGATTGCCGCTTCGGGGCGCGCGACCTGGCGGATCTCTCCGGCCAGCGCCGCGCAGGGAACCCCGCCGTAGAGGGCAATCCCGGGGCGGGTCAGATCGCCGTGGTAATCGCTCCCCAGCGCAATCCCGGCGCTGTTGGCCAGGCTCGCCCGGCGATGCCGAACGACCGCGCGTGCCTCGTTCCAGCGCTGCAATTGCAGCGCGTTGAGCGGCACCGCCTCTTCGGCCGAGGCGAGGTGCGAATGGAGCACGTCGATTTCGAGCCCGGCAACCAGCGGATCGGCCAGCTCGGCCAGCGGCAGGCCGAGGCGGTTCATCCCGGTATCGACCATCAAATCGCAGGCCCCGCCCCCGGCATCGCGCCACAGCGCGGCCTGGTGCAGCGAATTGATTACCGGACGGACACCCACGGAGCGGGCATAGTTCGCGTCGCGGGCGGTCAGCGGGCCGTGCAACACCGCGATCGAACCGGGATCGACCAATGCCAGAAGCGGTTCGACCTCGCTCCAGTGTGCGACGAAGAAGTTCCGGCATCCGGCCGCGAGCAAGGCCGGCACAACCTGCGCGGCCCCCAGTCCATAGCCATCGGCCTTGACAGCGGCCCCGGCCGAAGCCGCGCCGGACAACCGATCCAGTACGCGCCAGTTATGAGCCAGCGCATCGCTTTCGATATGCAGGCGGAGCGCGGGTTCAGGCTGCATCGTCGGTGAAGTCGCGCGGCAAGCCGCCCTTGAGCCCCCAGGCTGCGACCAGGAAGGCCACCAGCACGACCACCCAGGTATACCACAGCCCGGAATAGGGGTTGCCGGTCTTCGCCACGATCAGGCCGGAAATGAACGGCAGGAACCCGCCGAAGTAGCCAGTGCCGAGGTGATACGGGATCGACATCGAGGAATAGCGAATCCGCGGCGGGAACATCTCGGCCAGCAGCGCCGCCACCGGACCGTAGGTTGCCCCGGACAGCGCCATCATCACCAGCATCGCCGCCATGATGAACAGCGTGTCCTTGAGCGAAGGCTTGACCTTGGCGAGATCGTAGCCGGCTTCGCCCAGCCAGGCCTGGAGCTGCTTCGAGCGCGCCGCCTTGTCTTCCCAGGCATAGCTTTCGAGCGGCAGCGCCTTGCCCCCGACCGAAACCGCAAGGGCATCGCCAGCCGAAAGCTGGTAGCTGACCCCAAGCGCGGTCAGATCGCCGACCAGGTTGGCGCAGGGCGTTTTTTGCTTCTGGGCGAAGGGATTGTAATCGCATTCCGGCCCGGCGACCACGATCGGTGCCTTCTCCGCCGCAGCGGCCAGCCCCGGATTGGCATGGGCGCCGATCAGCCAGAAGCACGGGAACATCAGCACCAGGGTCAGCAGATAGCCCCAGACGATCGGCTTCTTGCGTCCGATCCGGTCAGACAAGTGCCCGGCCCACAGGTAGAAACCCATGCCCAGCGCCGCGACGATCCCGACGATGATCTCAGCCCGGGTATCCTCGACCCGCATCGCGGTCTTCAGGAAGGTCAACCCGCTGAACATCGCGGTGTACCAGATCACGGTCAGGCCCGCCGCGATCCCGAACAGGGCAATGAAGATCCGCTTCTTGTTGCCCGGATAGGTGAGGCTTTCGACAAACGGATTGCCGGAAATCTCGCCCTCTTCCTTCATGGCCTGGAACACCGGGCTTTCCGACAGCTTGAAGCGCATCCACAACGAGATCGCGAGCAGCAGCAGGCTGAGCAGGAAGGGCACGCGCCAGCCCCATTCGGCCCAGGTTTCCGGGCTCATCGCCGCCTTGCAGCCCAGCACCACGACCAGGCTGAGCACGAAACCGCCGACCACGCTGGCCTGGATGTAACTGGTGAAATAGCCGCGCTTGGCCAGCGGGGCATGTTCGGCGACATAGACCGCCGCGCCGCCATATTCCCCGCCCAGCGCCAGCCCCTGCAGCACCCGCAGCAGCAGCACCAGCGCCGGGGCGGCATAGCCGATCGAGGCCGCCGAGGGGATCAGCCCGACCCCGGCGGTGGCGATCCCCATCAGCGTGACGGTGACCAGGAAGGTGTATTTGCGCCCCAACCGGTCCCCCAGGAACCCGAACAGCACCGCACCGAGCGGGCGAAACCCGAAGCCGACCGCGAAACCGGCCCAGACCAGCAGGGTTTCAAGCGTGGCGTTGCCCGAAGGGAAGAAGGTCTTGCCGATGATCGCGGCAAGCGTGCCGTAGATGAAGAAATCGTACCATTCGAACACCGTGCCGGCCGATGAGGCGCCGATCACCAGGCGCATTTCCCTGGCGCTGGGCTGGATGTCCGGATGGCGGGCCGGTTCGCTCATCGTGAAGGTCTCCCCTGAATTCGTTCGTCCCGCTCTAGCGAGGCGGCGCGGCTTAGGGAAGCGCGGCCAGCGCGGCCTTCCACGGCAGCAGGATCGCGCCATGCCGGGCGGGATAGCTCCGCGCCGGGGCGATCACCGCCAGCCCCGGCCAATCGGGCAAGGCGGCATCGGCGTTATTCAGCCAGGCCTCCAGATCCGCGAGCGCGGCGGCGATGGCGGTCCGGTCCCGTCCTGCCGCACCCCGCGCGAACAGGGCGGCGCTGGCCTGGCCGATCGCGCAGGCGTGGACCTTCATCCCGATCCGGGCAATCACGCCTTCCGCATCGGTATCCAGCCCGATTTCGATGGTGGAGCCGCACAGCGGCGAGCGGGCCGATCCGCGCAGCGGCAGGGCATCGTCCAGCGGCACGGCGGCAAGCCCGGTGGCCAGCCCGAGCACTTCGGGCGAATAGAGCGCTGCGGTACTGTTCACTTGCCGGAAAGCTTGGTCTTGACCGCTTCCTTGCCAAGCCGCTTGGCTTCGCTCTCCACCGCATCCTTGCGGCGTTCGGAGATCATCTTGACCAGCGCCTCGCTGCCCATGTTGACGAAGGGATAGGACCGCGCCGAGGTGATCCACTGCGGCCGGCCGCCGGCGCCCCAGATCGTGTCGTAGCCCAGCACCAGCACCGAAAAGGCCATGACCACGATGACCATGCCCTTGATCGCGCCGAAGCCGAAACCCAGCACCCGGTCGATCGGGCCCAGCACCGAATTGCGGCTTGCCTCGCCCAGTTTGTTCGAAAGCAGTTTGACGATCGCATAGGGGATCAGCAGCAGGATCGCGAAGGCCAGCACCGCCGCACCGCTTTCGGTGCCGACCGTAGGCACGATTGCGGCGGTCAGCGGGGTGTGGAGGTTGTGGATCGCGACCAGCGCCAGGACCCAGGCGGCGAGCGCGAAGACTTCCTGCACGAAGCCGCGCATGAACCCGGTGACGGCGCCAAGGCCGACCAGGATGAGAACTGCAATGTCGAAACCGGTCATAGCGGGCGCGAACCTATGCCCCGCCCATGATCCGGTCAACGAGATTTGGCAGCAGCCCGAGCGCGGTGAAATTCGATCCCTCGACCTTGCCGCCGGCATCGCCCGGTCCGAACGCACGGGCAAAGCCCAGCTTGGCCGCTTCGCGCAGCCGGATCGCAGAATGGGCGACCGGGCGGATCTCGCCCGCCAGCGATACTTCACCGAACCACACCGCGTCGGCCGGCAACGGCTTGTCGGCCAGCGCCGAGACCAGCGCCGCGGCAACCGCCAGGTCGGCTGCCGGGTCGGCCAGGCGATAGCCACCGGCAACATTGAGATAGACCTCGGCCGAGGAGAAGTTGAGCCCGCAGCGCGCCTCGAGCACGGCCAGCAGCATCGCCAGCCGGCCGGAATCCCAGCCCACCACTGCCCGGCGCGGAGTGGCGCCGCTGGCGAGCCGGACGATCAGCGCCTGCACCTCGATCAGCACCGGGCGGGTGCCCTCGATCGCGGGGAACACCGCGCTGCCGGCAATCGCATTTTCACGGCCCGATAGGAACAGCAACGAAGGATTGCCGACTTCGGCGAGCCCCTGCCCTTCCATTGCAAAAACCCCGATCTCGTCGACCGGGCCGAAGCGGTTCTTGAGGCAGCGCAGGATCCGGTACTGGTGGCTACGCTCCCCCTCGAAGCTCATCACCACGTCGACCATGTGTTCCAGCACCCGCGGCCCGGCAATCGAGCCGTCCTTGGTGACATGCCCGACCAGCACCAGCGCCACGCCGTTTTCCTTGGCATAGCGGATCAGTTCGAAGGCCGAGGCGCGGACTTGGCTGACCGTGCCGGGCGCACCCTCGATCTGGTCGGAATGCATGGTCTGGATCGAATCGATCACCAGCAGCGCCGGTGGGGCCATGCCCGCAAGCGTGGTCAGGATGTCGCGCACCGAAGTCGCCGCGGCGAGGCTGATCGGCGCGTTGGCGAGGCCGAGCCGGTCCGCCCGCATCCGCACTTGCCCGGCGGCTTCTTCCCCGCTGATGTAGACCGCGCTGCCGCCCGACAGCGCGATCTTCGCGGCTGCCTGCAACAGCAGGGTCGATTTGCCGATCCCCGGATCGCCGCCCATCAGCACCGCCGAACCCGGCACCAGCCCGCCGCCCAGCGCACGGTCGAACTCGGCCAGCCCGGTGGATCGGCGCCTCAACACCTCGCCGGGCGCGTCGAGCGCCTCAAAAGCGATTGGCCGGCCACCGCTCGACAGATCGTGCTTCATCGAAAAGACGGTTGCCGGCGCCTCCTCGGCCAGGGTGTTCCACTCCCCGCAATCGGCGCACTGCCCCTGCCAGCGATGGGTTTCGCTGCCGCATGCCTGGCAGATGTAGCGTCGCTTGGGCTTGGCCATGGCGCGGCGATAAACGGAACGAAGAGGGAACGCAAGGGGCCGGAGTATTTCTACACAGCAGGTGCAGCAAGCTGGCATTCACCGGATTCTGCCACTATCCCGGCGTCATGCGTCAGAAGGAACTCCGTATTGCCCTTGTCTGCTATGGCGGCGTCAGCCTGGCGGTTTACATGCACGGGGTTACCAAGGAGCTGTGGAAGCTGGCGCGGGCCAGCCGGGCTTTCCATGGCGGCACCGCCGTCAAGACCGGAACCGAGGCGGTCTATCTCAAGCTACTCGAGCGGATCGCCCAGCATTTCAGCCTGCGCCTGAGGGTCCTGCCCGATATCGTCGCCGGGGCCAGCGCGGGCGGGATCAACGGGGTGTTCCTGGCCCAGGCGATCCATTCCGGGCAAAGCCTTGAGCCGCTGACCGACCTGTGGCTGGAGCGCGCCGATGTCGACGTCTTGCTCGATCCCGATGCGCGGCCGGGATCGCGGATCGCCAAGTTCTGGGCGATGCCGATCGTTTACTGGCTGCTCAAGCGACCCGGTAACGTGGTTTCGGCCAGCGTCGCCAGGGAAACCCGCAGCGAGGTGCGGGCCAAACTCAGCCGCCTGATCCGCTCGCGCTGGTTCGAGCCGCCGTTCGGCGGGCTCGGCTTCTCGCGGCTGCTGTGCGAGGCGCTGGGGACGATGCAGCGCGGCGGGGCCGATGCGCCGCTGCTGCCAGAGGGGCATCCGATCGATCTGTTCGTGACCGCGACCGATTTCAAGGGCCACTCGCAAGTGCTGCGGCTGCACAGCCCGGCGACGATCGAGGAGAGCGAGCATCGCCTCTCGATCGGGTTCCGCTCGCCCACCCCGGCAAAGGCCGGCGAAGCGCTGGCCTCGCCGATCGAGCTGGTCTTTGCCGCGCGGGCCACGGCCAGCTTTCCCGGGGCCTTCCCGGCGCTGCAACTGGCCGAAATCGACGCTCTGGCGAAGGAGCACGGCGATCCCTGGCACAGCCGCACCGCCTTCATCGAACGGATCATGCCCGAGCACAGCCATCGCGGCGATACCGAAGGGGTGGCGCTGATCGACGGGTCGGTGCTGGTCAACGCGCCGTTCGCCGAAGCGATGGGCGTGCTGCGCGACCGCCCCGCCCAGCGCGAAGTTGACCGGCGCTTCGTCTATATCGATCCGCACCCGGACGAGATCGGCGGGCGGCGCCATACCGATCCCCGTGCGCCGGGGTTCTTCCACGTAATCTTCGGCTCGCTTTCCTCGATCCCGCGCGAACAGCCGGTGCGCGACAATCTTGAGGCTATCGCCCGCCAATCGCGCCAGCTGGCCGGGCTCAAGGGGATCGTCGATTCAATGCGGCCCGAGGTCGAGGAGGCGGTCGAAAAGCTGTTCGGCCGCACGCTGTTCTTCGAAAGCCCCAGCGTGAAGCGGCTGACCGGCTGGCGGACCAGGGCCCAGCAGGCCGCGGCCGAGCGCGCCGGCTTTGCCTTTCAGGCCTATGGCCAGGTCAAGTTCGCCGGGATCGTCGAAAGCCTGGCCCAGACGATCCTGACTGCCGCACCCGAACTGATGCTGCCCAATTCCGATCCGGTCGCCGACCGGCTGCATGCCTGGCTGGCGAGCCACGGGCTCGATCACATCGCCGCGCACGGCGCTTTCGGGCGCGGCGGGGCGAGCGAAGCGGCGATCGGGTTCTTCCGCGAGCACGATCTGGGCTTCCGGATCCGGCGCTTGCGGTTGCTCGCCCGGCGGCTGTCGGAGGACTGGAGCGATATCGATGCCGGTGCGCCCGATGCCCGCGAAAAGGCCCGAACCATGGTCTATCGCGCACTCTCGCTCTATTTCGAACGCGAGGCGAGCGGAGCTTTGGGACGCGATTTCGGCGCGATCGCCCGGCAGGTGATGGAAAATCCGGGGCTGGTGCTCGATACCATTGCCCAGCGCCGCCAGCTCGCCGCGACCGACCTGGTGGTCGATGCCATGCTGGTCGAATGCCTGGGCACCCTGCCCAAGGAGCTGCGCCGGCGGATCCTGCTCAATTACCTCGGCTTTCCGTTCTACGATACGGTCACCCTGCCGCTGCTGCGCGGCGAAGGGATGACCGAGTTCGAGCCGGCCAAGGTTGACCGGATCTCGCCCGACGACTGCAACTCGATCCGCCCCGGCGGCGCCAGCGAAGTGCTGCGGGGCACCGAGTTCTACAACTTCGGGGCCTTCTTCAGCCGGGCCTATCGCGAGAACGACTACCTGTGGGGCCGCCTGCACGGGGCGGAACGGATGATCGACCTGGTCGCCTCGGCCCTGCCCGACGGGATGATCCTCGACCCGGCCGAGATGGCCGCGCTGAAACGCGAGGCTTTCCTGGCGGTGCTGGACGAGGAGGAGGGACGGCTCAAGGCCGATCCGGGGCTGGTGCCGGGCGTGCGGGCGGAAGTGTTGAAGGGTTAGGCAGTTACCCCTCCGTCATTCGCTGCGCGAATGCCACCTCCCCATTTGTGCTGCGCAAAAATGGGAAGGATCTCGCATCGCCTAATCCAGGGATCCTTTCCATTTTCGCCGGACGGCGCAAATGGGGAGGTGGCAGCCGCCGCAAGGCGGCTGACGGAGGGGTAACTTCCTACCCCCCGAACGCTTCCTTGATCCGGTCGAAGAATCCCTTGGACTGCGGCGTTTCCTCGCCAGTCTCGGTGGCCTGAAGCTCGCGCAGCAGTTCCTTCTGGCGGCTGGTCAGCTTGGTCGGGGTTTCGACCATGATCTCGATCACCAGATCACCCCTGCCCCGTCCTTGCAGCACCGGCATGCCCGCACCGCGTTTGCGCAGCTGCTTGCCCGACTGGATCCCGGCCGGAATTTCGACTTCGATCCTGGCCCCGTCGAGGCCCGGAATGTCAACCGTTCCGCCCAGCGCCGCCGTGGTGAAGGCAATCGGTACGCGGGTGATCAGGTTGGTCCCCTCACGGTCGAACACGCCGTGGCGGCGGATGTGGATGAAGATGTAGAGGTCACCCGGTGGCGAGCCGAACGGCCCGGCCTCGCCTTTGCCGGCGAGGCGGATGCGGGTGCCGGTATCGACCCCCGGGGGAATGGTGACCTCGAGCTTCTGGGGCTGGTCCACCCGCCCTTCCCCGCGGCACTTGCGGCACGGTTTCTCGATCACCTCGCCGCGGCCATGGCAGGTCGGGCAGGTCCGCTCGACCATGAAGAAGCCCTGCTGCGCGCGGACCTGGCCGTGGCCGCCGCACAGGTTGCAGCGACGCGTGCCGGTGCCGGGTTCCGCGCCCGATCCGTCGCACGGTTCGCAGCGGGTCGAAACCTCGATCTCGATCTCGGCCTGCTTGCCGTGGAACGCCTCGTCGAGGGCGATTTCCATGTCATAGCGCAGGTCCGCGCCGCGACGCTGCTGCTGGCGTCCGCCGCCGAAGGCCGATCCGAAGATCGTCTCGAAAATGTCGCCAAGGTCGGAAAAGCCGGCGCCCGCCCCAGGGCCGCCACCGCCCGACATGCCCTGCTTGAACGCCTCGTGCCCGAAGCGGTCATAGGCGGCGCGCTTCTGCGGATCCTTCAGGCAGTCATAGGCTTCGCTGATCGCCTTGAAGCGGGCTTCCGCCTCGGCATCGCCGGGGTTCTTGTCCGGGTGCCAGCGCATCGCCAGCTTGCGGTACGAGGACTTGATCGTCGCGTCGTCCGCGGTGCGGGTAACTTCCAGCAGTTCGTAATAATCGGCTTCGACAGACATGGTCGCCCCTCAACGAACAGGCCCGCCGCCGCGCATGCTGTCGCGGCGACGGGCCCGATCCATGGCCTGTTTAGCCCTTGTTCTCGTCGACTTCCGAGAATTCGGCGTCGACCACGTCTTCGGCCGCATCGGCCGCGGGACCTTCTGCGCCCGGAGAAGCCTGGGCGGCCTGCTCCTTCTCATAGATCGCCTGCCCCATTTTCATGGCCTTTTCGGTCAGGGCCTGGGTCTTGGCGGTCATTTCTTCGGGGTCGCCACCCTCGATCGCGGTCTTGGCCTCGGCAATCGCGGCTTCGATCTCGGCCTTGAGGTCGGCATCGATCTTGTCGCCATGCTCGGCCAGCTGCTGTTCGGTGGCGTGGACCAGGCTGTCGGCGTTGTTCTTCGCCTCGGCCGCTTCGCGCCGCTTCTTGTCTTCCTCGGCGAACTTTTCCGCGTCCTTGACCATCTGGTCGATGTCCGCGTCAGACAGACCGCCCGAAGCCTGGATCTTGATCTGCTGTTCCTTGCCGGTGCCCTTGTCCTTGGCGCTGACGTTGACGATGCCGTTGGCGTCGATGTCGAAAGTCACCTCGATCTGCGGCACCCCGCGGCGCGCTGCCGGGATGCCGACCAGGTCGAACTGGCCGAGCAGCTTGTTGTCGCTGGCCATTTCGCGCTCGCCCTGGAACACGCGGATCGTCACCGCCTGCTGGTTGTCCTCGGCGGTCGAGAAGACCTGGCTCTTCTTGGTCGGGATCGTGGTGTTGCGATCGATCATCCGGGTGAAAACGCCGCCCAGGGTTTCGATCCCGAGGCTCAGCGGGGTCACGTCGAGCAACAGCACGTCCTTGACGTCGCCCTGCAGCACGCCGGCCTGGATCGCCGCGCCCATGGCAACGACTTCGTCCGGATTGACCCCGGTGTGCGGTTCCTTGCCGAAGAATTCCTTCACCACTTCGCGCACGCGCGGCATGCGGGTCATGCCGCCGACCAGCACGACGTCGTCGATGTCCGAAGCCTTGAGGCCGGCATCGGCCAGCGCCTTCTTCATCGGTTCCTTGGTGCGTTCGATCAGGTCGGAGACCATCTTTTCAAGATCGGCGCGGGTGACGGTTTCAACCAGGTGCAGCGGCGTGGTGCTGCCGCCTTCCATCCGGGCCGTGATGAACGGCAGGTTGATTTCGGTCGAAGCCGTGCTCGAAAGCTCAATCTTGGCCTTTTCGGCGGCTTCCTTGAGACGCTGAAGCGCGAGCTTGTCGGTCTTCAGGTCCATGTTTTCCTTGGCCTTGAACTTTTCCGCCAGCCATTCGACCAGCTTCGAGTCAAAGTCCTCGCCGCCCAGGAAGGTATCGCCGTTGGTGCTCTTCACTTCGAACACGCCATCGCCGATCTCGAGGATCGAGACGTCGAAGGTGCCGCCGCCAAGGTCGTAGACCGCAATGGTCTTGCCGTCGTTCTTTTCAAGGCCATAGGCCAGCGCAGCCGCGGTCGGCTCGTTGATGATCCGCAGCACTTCGAGACCGGCAATCTGGCCGGCGTCCTTGGTCGCCTGGCGCTGGGCGTCGTTGAAATAGGCGGGAACGGTGATCACCGCCTGGGTGACCGTCTCGCCGAGATAGGCCTCGGCGGTTTCCTTCATCTTCTGCAGGATGAAGGCAGAGATCTGGCTGGGCGAA
>CAZNII010000004.1:0-16683 GCA_964573075.1 uncultured Novosphingobium sp.
GCCAGCAGCGCCTTCAGCCGTTCCGCGCTTTTCTCTTCCGAGTGGGCGAAACGCTGCTGCGCCTCGGCCATCATCTGCTCGCGCGCCTGGGTGAGGATCTTCGCGCCGGCGGCTTCGAATTCCTTGCGCAGGCTTTCCTGCGCGGCAATCAGCGCGGCCTTCTGTTCGTCGAAATGGGCGGCGTTGGCCTGCAGCGTGGCGAGCTGGATCGACGTGTCCGACAGGTCCTTGATCGCGGTTCGGAATCGCCCGTCGAGTTCCTTAGCCTCCGCCTCGGCATCGGCCAGCCGGTCGCGCAGCTCCGCCGCCGGGCGCGAACCGGCAAACCAGCCGCCAAATGCGCCCAGGGCAAGCCCCAGCAACAACAGTGCGATTGCGAGAATCTGTCCGTCCATACCGGTACGCTAACCGGAACGGAGCAAGAACGCCAGCCCTATCAGGCTGCCTTGCGCAGCTTTTCCAGCTTCTTCAGCGCCATCTGCCGCTTGAGGCGCGACAGGTGATCGATGAACAGGATCCCTTCGAGGTGGTCCATCTCGTGCTGCAGGCAGGTGGCCATCAGCCCGTCCATCTCTTCCTCGTGGACCGTGCCGTCCAGATCCTGCCAGCGGGCACGGATCCGCGCCGGGCGTTCGACCTCGGCATAGATTTCGGGCACCGAGAGGCAACCTTCGGAATAGACCGAGTGGTCTTCGGAAGGATCGAGGATTTCCGGGTTGATGAATACCCGGGGTTCCTTCTTCGTCGGCTGATGGTGATGGTGGTGCCCGTCATGGTCGCAGGGCACCGGCTCGGCATCCTCGTCCTCGGGCTGAAGATCGATCACCAGCACCCGCAACGGCACCCCGACCTGGATCGCGGCGAGGCCGATGCCCGGGGCATCGTACATCGTCTCGAACATGTCTTCGACCAGCGTTTTCAGCTCGGCATTGAACTCGATGACGGGAGCCGAGACCTGCTTGAGCACGGGATCGGGAACTTCAAGGATTTCGCGAATAGCCATGGAGGCGCACATAGTGCGACGGCGGGCCGGGTTCAACCTCGGGGTTTCAGGGTTCACCCAACCGGCCGCCGCGCCCTCAGCGCCTGGGCCAGGGTCCCTTCGTCGAGATAGTCAAGCTCACCCCCCACCGGCAGGCCGTGGGCCAGCTGGGTGATCCGGACCGGGTAGGTCTCCAGCCGCTCGGCGATGTAATGCGCGGTGGTCTGGCCTTCCAGCGTCGCGTTCATGGCAAGGACCACCTCGTCGATTCCGCCTTGCGACACGCGTTCGAGCAGCTTGCCGATGGTCAGGTCTTCCGGCCGCACGCCTTCCAGCGCGGAGAGCCGCCCGCCGAGCACGTGGTACTTGCCGGTGAACAGCCGCGCCCGGTCAAGCGCCCACAGGTCGGCCACGTCCTCCACCACGCAGAGCTGGCGGGCATCGCGGCGCGGATCGGCGCAGATCCCGCAGGGGTTCGACGTATCGACATTGCCGCAGGTGGTGCACTCGACCAGACCGTCACGCACCGCCTCCAGCGCGTCGAGCAGGCCGACCAGCGAAGTCTCGCGCCGCTTGATCAGCCACAGCACCGCCCGCCGGGCCGAACGCGGGCCAAGCCCCGGCAGGCGGGAAAGCGCGGTGGTCAGTGCTTCAATTTCAACCGAGGCCATGAACCCTCTTAACCGCCCGGCCTGAGCTTGTCGAAGGCCTGTCCTTTTCTTTTCCGCCGCCCGAAGTAAGGACAGTCCTTCGACAGGCTCAGGACAGACGGGTTTTGGTGTGAAGATCGTTTTCATGGGAACCCCGGATTTCGCGGTCCCGGCGCTCAAGGCGCTGGTGGCGGCGGGGCATGAAGTGGTCGCCGCCTATACCCAGCCCCCCCGCCCCGGCGGCCGCCGCGGCAAGGAGTTGACCCCCACGCCGGTGCACAAGGCCGCCGAGGAACTGGGGATCGAAGTGCGCCATCCGGCCAGTCTGAAGGGCGCCGAAGAACAGGCCGATTTCGCCGCGCTGGACGCAGACATCGCCGTGGTCGCGGCCTATGGCCTGATCCTGCCGCAAGCCGTGCTCGATGCGCCGCGGCACGGCTGCCTCAACCTCCACGGCTCGATCCTGCCGCGCTGGCGCGGGGCCGCGCCGATCCAGCGGGCGATTCTGGCTGGGGACGCGGAAACCGGGGTCGGCATCATGCGGATGGAAGCGGGGCTGGATACCGGGCCGGTCCTGCTGGAAGGCCGCACGCCGATCGACCGCAAGACGGCGGGCGAACTGACCGAAGAGCTGGCCCAGATCGGCGCGCGGCTGATCGTCGAGGTGCTGGCGGACCTGCCCGCCTATCCCGAGCGGGCCCAGCCGGACGACGGCGTGACCTATGCGAAAAAGATCGACAAGGCCGAGACCCGGCTCGATTTCACGCAAGGCGCCGCCCAGATCGAACGCCAGATCCGCGCCTTTGCCCCTGCTCCCGGCGCCTGGTTCGAATACCAGGGCGAACGCTGCAAGGTGCTGGCGGCAGAGCTGGCCGAAGGCAGCGGCGCGCCGGGCGAGGTGCTGGACGAGGCGCTGACCATTGCCTGCGCCGGCGGCGCGATCCGTCCCACGCTGGTCCAGCGCGCGGGGCGACCGGCGATGGCGAGTGCGGACATGCTGCGCGGGTGGGCAATCCCGATCGGAGCCGGACTTGGCTAACCCCCTATTTCCTTCATGCGTCACCCCGGGCTTGACCCGGGGTCCCGCTGCCTTGCCGACCTCGCTTCGCGGCGCACCGCTGCAGAAGAAAAGCGGGACCCCGGATCGAGTCCGGGGTGACGAGAGTGGGGTTGTGGTGTTGTGACCCGCTTCGCCCTTACCCTTGAATTCGATGGCACGCCGTTCATGGGGCTGCAGCGCCAGGCGCACGGGCCATCGGTGCAGCAGGCGGTGGAGGAAGCCGTCCACGCCACGACCAGCGAGACCGTCACGCTCCACGCCGCCGGGCGGACCGATGCCGGGGTCCACGCGCTTGGAATGCGGGTCCATGTCGATGTGGCGAAGGAGATCGACGCCTTCCGGCTGATGGAAGCGCTCAATTACCATCTTCGTCCCGCTCCGATCGCGGTGCTGGACTGCGCGGTTGTGCCCGACGACTGGCATGCCCGCTTCTCCTGCATCGGCCGCGAATACCTCTACCGCATCGCCAACCGCCGCGCGCCGCTGACACTGGATGCCAACCGGGCCTGGCAAGTGCCCCAGCCGCTCGATGCCGGGGCGATGCACCGCGCCGCGCAGGCGTTGGTCGGCCGGCACGATTTCACAACGTTCCGTTCGGTCCATTGCCAGGCGCAGAGCCCCGAAAAGACCCTCGACCTGCTCAGCGTCGAGCGGGAGGGCGAGGAAGTGCGGATCCGCGCCGCCGCGCGCAGCTTCCTCCACCACCAGGTCCGCTCGATGGTCGGCTGTCTGGCGCTGGTCGGGATGGGCCGCTGGCGCGAGGAACAGGTCGGCGAAGCGCTGGCCGCGCGCGACCGCCAGGCGCTGGGCCTCAACGCGCCGAGCGAAGGGCTTTATTTCGTGCGCGCGCTTTACCCCGAGACCTAGCCCCCTGCTCCGTCCGTCCTGAGCTTGTCGAAGGAATGTCCTTCTTGCGGCTCGCGCGACGCCCGCAAGAAAAAGCAGCCCTTCGACAAGCTCAGGGTGGACGGGTTTGGGGAAGCGTTTAGGTTGCAATCCGCAACGCCGCGCAAGGCGGCTCGGATTCGGGAGACAACCAATGACCTTCACCGGCAAGCAGCTTACCACCCAGCTCGACGCGGACGGCACGTTGACCGTCCAGCTCAACGACAAGACCTGGGACGCGCCCAAGCCCGGGCAGGTGCTGATCAAGGTCGAAGCCACGCCGATCAACCCTTCGGACCTTGGCCTGCTGTTTGCCAGCGCCGATACCGACAATGCCGAATATTCGCCCGGCAAGGTCGTCGCACGGATGCCCGATGCCGCGACCCGCGCGTTCAAGGCCCGCCACGGCATGGCGATGCCGGCCGGGAACGAGGCCGCCGGGATCGTCGTCGCGGCGGGCGAAGGCACCGAACACCTGCTGGGCAAGCGGATCGCCTGCGTGCCCGGCACGGCCTATGCCAGCTATGCCTATGCCGAAGCGGCGATGGCCTTTCCGGTCGATGACAATGTGACCGCCGAACAGGCCGCAAGTTCGTTCGTCAACCCGATGACCGCGCTGGGTTTTGTCGAAACGATGAAGATGGAAGGCTTCACCGGAATTGTCCATGCCGCGGCAGCTTCCAACCTCGGGCAGATGCTGGTCAAGATCTGCCAGGAAGACGGCATCCCGCTGGTCAACGTGGTCCGTTCGGAAGCGCAGGTGAAGCTGCTGAAGGACCTGGGCGCAACCCACGTGCTCAACATGACCGATGCCGATTACCTGCCCAAGCTGATCGACGCGATTGCCGAAACCAAGGCGATGCTGGGCTTCGATCCGATCGGCGGCGGCACGGTGGCCAGCCAGTTCCTGACCGCGATGGAAGCCGCCGCCAGCCGCGGCGCGGCCTTCAGCCGCTATGGCTCGTCGGAGCCGAAGAAGGTCTATATCTACGGCGCGCTGGACCTTGGCCCGACGATCCTCAACCGTGCGTTCGGGCTGACCTGGGATCTGGCCGGCTGGCTGCTGACCCCGTTCATGATGAAGGCCGGGATGGAAGTGGTCGGACGGATGCGCGCGCGGGTGATGAAGGACCTCACGACCACTTTCGCCAGCCACTACAAGGCCCACGTCACGCTGGAAGGCATGCTGACCAAGGCAGCAGTCAGCGAATACAACGCCCGCCGCACTGGCGAGAAGTATCTGGTTACGCCCTGAGTCAGGCTCCTTCCCGGATTTGCAGGGCACTTCCGGGAAGGGTCATGGTGATCGGGCCGGATCAGGCCTTCGGCTTGGGGGCCGATTGAACGACGTGGGCCGGAAAATCGCGGAAATAGCGCATGATCTCCAGCACCGGCCGATCGCCTGCGTTGCGCCAGCTGTGTGCATCCTCGACGGTGTTTAGCATCTTGCCTTCACGCCCGATCACCAGCACTTCGGGGGTGCCGGTCATCGCCTCGATCCCGAATTGACGGATCACATCCTGGTTGCGCCCTTCGCCCCGGGTCGGGCGGTTCACGTCGATGAAGGTGACGCTGTAGCGGTTGCCGAGATAGGCCTGGAAGAAGTTCGAGGTCAGCACCGCGGCCAGCGCGGTGCTGTCGCTGCACCAGTCGGCCCCGAACACCAGGATCGCGGTGCGCCCGCCGGCCTTCGCCTCGGCCACGGCACCGGCGACCTCGGCGGCGGCATTGGCACCGCTGCGATAGTAATTGGTCAGGACCTGCGGCGGCGTCGGCACCGCTTGCGGCGGTGCTACCGGCGCAGCGGCGGCTGCCACCGGCTTGTCCTGGGCAAGTGCGGCCTGTCCGACCAGCAGCAGCGCCGCAACGGCGAAAGCGCCGCGCATCAGCCCTTGGCCACCACGCTTTCAGGCAGTTCGGTCCCGAACACCCGCTGATAGTATTCGGCCACCAGCATCCTTTCGGTCTCGTCGCACTTGTTGAGGAACGAGAGGCGGAAGGCGAAGCCCGGGTCCTTGAAGATCGCGGTGTTCTGCGCCCAGGTGATCACGGTGCGCGGGCTCATCACGGTGGAGATATCGCCGTTGATGAAGCCCTGGCGGGTCAGATCGGCAACCTTGACCATATTGGCCACCACATCGGCCGGCGCATCTGCCACCTTCTTGAGGACGATTTCGCTTTCGACCTGAGCCGGCAGATAGTTGAGCTGAACCACGATGTTCCAGCGGTCCATCTGCGCCTGGTTGATCGCCTGGGTGCCGTGATAGAGGCCCGAGGTATCGCCCAGCCCGACCGTGTTGGCAGTGGCGAACAGGCGGAAGTTCGGATCGGGGCGGATCACCCGGTTCTGATCGAGCAGGGTCAGCTTGCCTTCGGTTTCGAGCACGCGCTGGATCACGAACATCACGTCCGGGCGCCCGGCATCGTATTCGTCGAACACCAGCGCCACCGGGTGCTGCAGCGCCCAGGGCAGCAGCCCTTCGCGGAATTCGGTAACCTGCAGGCCATCGCGCAGCACGATCGCATCGCGGCCGATCAGGTCGATCCGGCTGATGTGCGCGTCAAGGTTGATCCGCACGCAGGGCCAGTTGAGCCGCGCGGCGACCTGTTCGATGTGGGTCGACTTGCCGGTGCCGTGGTAACCCTGCACGATCACCCGGCGGTTGAAGGCAAACCCGGCCAGGATCGCCAGCGTGGTATCCGGATCGAACACATAGGCCGGGTCCACATCGGGCGTGCGTTCGTCCGGCTGGCTGAAGGCCGGAACCTTCATGTCGATATCGATCCCGAACACCTCGCGCACATCGACCTCGATGTCGGGCGCGGGCAGGACGGTCTGGTTCGAGGTGTCGGTGTGAGAGGTTTTGTCGGTCATCGCGCCGAACCGCCTATACGCGCGCGGGCGGCGGCGCAATACGGATTGCGTTGCGTTTGGCGACTTGTTCCCTGCAACCCCCGCCCGGCACGCACAGCCCCGGACCCGGCCTTGACGACATACCGACCGGTTGGTATGTTTCTTGTGATGATTCCCGAGCAGCCCTTTCGCCCCGCCGCCACTTCTGCCCGCAACAAGCTGCTGGAAGCCGGGGTGAAGCTGGTGCGCGAACAGGGCTTTGCCGCCACTTCGGTCGATCAGCTGTGCGGCGCGGCCGGGGTTACCAAGGGCGCGTTCTTTCACCACTTCGCCTCGAAAGAAGCGCTGGGGGTGGCGCTGGCGGATTACTGGTCCAGCTCGACCGGGGCGTTCTTTGCCGCCGCGCCGTTCCACAATCTGCCCGATCCGGTCGATCGGGTGCTGGGCTATATCGACCTGCGCATTGCCCTGCTGGACGGGCCGGTGGAAAGCTTCAGCTGCGTTGCCGGAACGATGGTGCAGGAAGCCTTCCTGTCCAGCGCGGCGATCCGCGCCGCCTGTCATGACAGCATCATGGGCAATGCCCGCGCGCTCGAAGCCGATCTGGCCGCAGCCCTGGCCCAGAGCGGCGCAACGGGCGTGACAGCGACCAGTCTGGCCCGCCATGTTCAGGCGGTGATCCAGGGCGCATTCGTCCTGGCCAAGGCCGAAGGCGGCCCGGATGCCGCCGGTTCGGCGCGCGAACAACTGTCCCACTTGAGGCGCTATTTCGAATTGCTGCTCAAGCCGCTGAACTGAAAAGAAAATACGGGAGAACGATGATGACGCGAATGATCTTCGCCAACCTGCCCGTGGCCGATCTGCCCCGGGCGCGGCAATTCTACGAAGCGCTGGGCTTTACCAACAATCCCCAGTTCACCGATGAAACGGCCGCCTGCATGGTGCTGTCCGATTCCATCTACGTGATGCTGCTGACCCACGAAAAGTGGCGCAGCTTCACCACCCGGCCGATCTGCCCGCGCGGATCGAGCGAGGTTTCGCTGGCGCTGACCTGCGACAGCCGCGACGAGGTGAACGCCATGGTCGAGGCGGGAGCGGCGGCCGGCGGGCGGGCCGATGTCAATCCGCCCGAAGACCACGGCTTCATGTTCCAGCGCACGATCTGCGATCCCGACGACCACGTCTGGGAACCGTTCTGGATGGATCCGGCCGCGCTGGCCGGCGCCGAACCGGCCGCGCAGAGCAGCCAGGAGGCAGTCCAATGAGCTATATCGACGGATTCCTCATCCCCGTCCCCGCCGACAAGCGCGAGGACTATCGCAAGCTGGCCGAATTGGCCGCGCCGGTGTTCCTCGAACACGGCGCGATCGAGGTGGTCGAATGCTGGGGCGACGACCTGATCAAGGGCCACACCACCGACTTCTACATGGCGGTCAAGGCCGAGGAAAACGAAGGCGTGGTGTTCAGCTGGATCAAGTGGCCCGACAAGGCCGCCCGCGACGCAGGCAACAAGGCGGCGATGGAGGACAAGCGCTTCGAAGGGATGAACGCGCTTGAGGTGTTCGATGGCAAGCGGATGATCTTCAGCGGGTTCGTCCCGATCGTCGAGCACCGCCGGTAAAAGGGAGAAGGACGGATGGGCAACCAGGGCAAGTGGATCTGGTACGAGTTGATGACGCCCGACCCTCAGGGGGCGAAGCGGTTCTACGAGGCGGTGATCGGCTGGACCATGACCGCCGGAACCCCGGAAACCAACGGTTACGGCTTCATCACCGCCCAGGACGCGGCGATGGTTGGCGGCGTGCTCGAACTGAACCAGGAGATGGTCCGGCATGGGGCGCTGCCGTGCTGGCTGGGCTATGTCTGCGTCGACAATACCGACGACAGCCTCAAGGCGATCGAGGCGGCCGGCGGCAAGGTGCTGATGCCTGCCACCGATATCGCGATGGCCGGGCGCGTCGCGATGGTGGCCGATTGCTGCGGCGCGCCGTTCTATGTGATGACCCCCACCCCGCCCCCCGGCGGCGGCGAGAGCAGCGCCTTTTCGGCGCTGCCCAATCCCGGCCACTGCGGCTGGAACGAGCTTTATGCCGGCAACCAGGATGCCGCCGTCAAGTTCTACACCGGCCTGTTCGGCTGGACCCTGCCCGAGGCGATGGACATGGGCCCGATGGGCAAATACCAGTTCATCGCCAAGGACGGGGTGCAGATCGGGGCGATCATGACCAGGCCCGAAGCCGTCCCCGCCCCGATCTGGTGCCACTACTTCTGGGTTGACGGGATCGAGGCCGCAAAGGCCCGGATCGAGGCAAGCGGCGGACAGGTCGTCAATGGCCCGCACGAGGTGCCGGGGCCGCTGTGGATCGTCCAAGGGGTCGATCCCCAAGGCGCGCTGTTCAGCCTGGTCGGACCGAAGTGAGCGCTGCTTGACCATCGCGCGGAGGACCCTAAAGTTCCTTTTTTGTTCCAAGGTCGGAAAGGATTCGCGCGATGGCCAGCTATACCTTCTTCACCAACCCGATGAGCCGCGGCCAGATCGCCCGCTGGGCCCTGCACGAAGCCGGAGCCGACTATGACCAGGTGCTGGTGGACTGGGCGGACAAGCCCGCCGCGCTGGTCGCCGCCAATCCGATGGCCAAGGTCCCGACCCTGGTCCACCATGCCGCAGGCGGCGACCGGGTGATTACCGAATGCGCCGCGATCTGCGCCTACCTGGCCGAAGCCCACCCCCAGGCAGGGCTGCTGCCCGAAGCGGCCGAGATGGCCGATTACTTCCGCTGGCTGTTCTTCGCTGCCGGGCCGGTCGAGCAGGCGGTGGTGGCCCGCTCGATGGGTTGGGAGGTTCCGGCCGAGCGGCAGGGCATGGTCGGCTTCGGCAGCTATGATCGGGTGCTCGATACGCTCGAGGCGCACCTTACCGGGCGCGATTTCGTCTGCGGCGCGCGCTTCACTGCGGCCGACATTTATGTCGGCAGCCAGGTCGATTGGGGACTGACCTTTGGATCGATTCCGCCCCGTCCCGCGTTTGTCGCCTATGCCGAGCGGCTCCAGGCGCGCCCCGCCTACAAGGCCGCGAAGGGCATCGACGCCGCGCTGATCGAGGAGATGCGAAAATGAACAAGGTAACCCTGTGCCTGTGGTACGACGGCCAGGCTGAAGAAGCGGCCAATTTCTATGCCGCCACTTTCCCTGACAGCAGCGTCGGCACGGTCAGCCGCGCCCCGGGCGATTTCCCCGGCGGCCAGGCGGGCGATCCGCTGACGGTGGAATTCACCGTGCTGGGGGTGCCCTGCATCGGCCTCAACGGCGGACCGATCTTTCCGCATACCGAGGCCTTCAGCTTTCAGGTCGCGACCGACAGCCAGGAGGAAACCGACCGCTACTGGCAAGCGATTGTCGATCATGGCGGCGCGGAAAGCGCCTGCGGCTGGTGCAAGGACAAGTGGGGCGTCAACTGGCAGATCACCCCGCGCGTGCTGACCGATGGCATGGCGGACCCCGATCCGGAGGTGCGCAACCGGGTGTTCCAGGCGATGATGACCATGCGCAAGATCGATCATGCCGCGATCGAGGCCGCCCGCGCGGGGTAAGCCGATGCTGACGCTCTACGGCCATCCGTTCTCGAGCTATACCTGGAAGGCGCTGATCGCGCTCTACGCCAACGGCACCGCATTCGAATTCCGCCAGCTGGGCGGGATCGAACCGCGCGACGACGCCTTTGTCGCGGACGCCAGCCCGCAGGGCAAGTTCCCGGTGCTGGTCGATGGGACGGAGGCGCTGTTCGAAGCGAGCGCGATCATCGAGCACCTGCATCTCCGCCATCCCGGCCCGGCGCCGCTGCTGCCGGCCGATCCGGACGAGGCGGTGCGGGTGCGGGTGATCGACCGGGTGTTCGACAATTACGTGATGGCGATCATGCAGGAATGCGTCGCCGAAGCGATCGGCACCGGAACGCTGAGCGAGGCGACCCGGGCCGACACCGGCGGACGGCTGGCACGGTCGTACCGCTGGATCGACCGCTGGCTGGAAAGCTATCCCCAGGGCGGCGCGGTGACCCTGATCGAATGCGCCGCTGCGCCCAGTCTGTTCTATGCCGATTGGGTCCACCCGATCCCGGCCGAACTTGAGCGGCTCCGGGCCTGGCGCGCGCATCTGCTGGCCCTGCCCCCGGTCAAGCGCTGCGTCGATGATGCCCGGCCCTATCGCCAATTCTTCCCGCTCGGCGCGCCCGACCGGGATTGACCCCCACTCCCGGAGACTGACGATGCATGAACTGGCCGTAACCCGCGTGATCGATGCCACCCCCGGCAAGGTCTGGCAGGTGATGACCGAACGCGCCAACGAATGGTGGTGCCCCAAGCCGTGGCGCGCGGAAGTGGACTTCGGCAGCCGCAAGGCCGGCTGCGCGACCAGGACCGTAATGTACGGACCCGATGGCGAGCTCAACGAACATCCCGGCTTCCTGATCGCCTGGGATGAAGGCCGCCGCTTTGCCTTTACCGATGCGATCGAGGGCGATCTGGTGCCGGCCGGTCCGTTCATGATCGGGATCTTCGAAATCGCCCCCGAAGGTGACGGCACCCGCTATACCGCCCGGGCCCGGCACTGGACCGCGGAAAGCAAGGACCGCCATGTCGAAATGGGCTTCAGCCAGGGCTGGGGCGCGGTGGCCGATCAGCTCAAGGCATTGTGCGAGGCGGGCTGACCCCGGCCGGCTCAGGCAAAAGCCGCGGCCTTCCTGAGCAACTGGTAGGCTTCGACCACCGCCTGCAGGCGCTTTTCGCTCGATCGGTCACCGCCGTTGCGGTCGGGGTGAAGTGCGTGAACCAGTTCGGAATAGCGCTTGCGGAGCGCATGGCGATCGGCGTCGAGATCCAGGCCGAGCGTTTCGAGGGCATGGCGCTCGTCCGGGGTGACCGGGCGGCCATCCTTGCGCTCGGCCGGGCGGCGCGCCCGGGCCCTGGCGCTGATCGCCTCCAGCGGATCGGAAAAGTCTGCCCAGCGCGGGGCCTGGTCGATCCCGGCGGTCGGTGAAAAGGCGCGGGTCTGGCGGTCCCAGCCGTGGACCGGGTTCTGCGCGGCCATGATCTCTTCCGCGCTCATCCCCTCGAACCAGTCATAGCCGGCGTTGAATTCGCGGACGTGATCGAGGCAGAACCAGCGATAGTCGCCCGGCCCGTCAAAGCTGGCACCCTTGGGCCCCGGCGCGCGGAATTCGCCCGGTTCGCCGCAGCCCGGCCAGTCGCAGGGCCGCGTCGCACCGCGCACCCGCCCATGAAATCGATCCTGCTTCACCCCTTCCCCATGGCAACAGTTCGGCTAGAAGAAAAGCCATGACCACCCCCCTTGCCGCCGAAATCGAGGCCCTGCTGACCGCGGCCTTTTCCCCCACCCGCCTGGCCGTGATCAACGACAGCGCCCGCCACCACGGCCATGCCGGGGATGACGGGTCGGGCGAAAGCCACTTCACGGTGGAAATCGAAAGCGCCGCTTTCGCCGGGGTAAGCCGGCTGGAACGCCAGCGCATGGTCAACCGCGCGCTGGGCGACATCCCCGGGCAGCGGGTCCATGCCCTGGCGGTCAGGGCCCGGGCGCCGGGAGAATGAGCGGGGCCATCCTCCACACCATCGCCCCGGTCCAGCACGACCTGGGCGGAATGTATGTCCGCCGCGCGCTACCCTCGCCGGGATTCGGGATGGTCGGGCCATTCATTTTTGTCGACCAGTTTGGTCCGGCCGAATTCGCCGGCAGATCGGCCATGGCGATCACCCCGCACCCGCACGCGGGCCTTTCCACCGTGACCTGGCTGTTCGACGGCGCGATCCATCACCGCGACAGCCTGGGCACCAGCGCGGTGATCCGCCCCGGACAGGTCAACCTGATGACCGCCGGCAAGGGCATCACCCATTCCGAGCGCAGCCCCGCTGACCTGGCCGGCCAGCGCCAGAAGATCTGGGGCATGCAGACATGGCTGGCGCTGCCCGACGAGCTTGAGGAGATGGAGCCGGCGTTCGAACAGGTCGCCGACCTGCCGGTGATCGCAGAACGCGGCGTCCGCGCCACCGTGATCATGGGCGAGCTGTGGGGCGAGCGTGCCGCCACCACTTGCCATGCCCCGACGATCTATGCCGATATCGAACTGGAACCCGGCGGCGAAATCGCGCTCAATCCCGATGCGCTGGAACGCGCGGTGATGCTGGTGGGCGGCGGGGCGCACCTCGATGGCCAGCCGCTGCGGCCCTACGATCTCAACCTGCTCGCCCCGGACGTACAGCTGCGGCTCGGCTCTGACCACGGCGGGCGGGTGATGCTGCTGGGCGGGGAACCGTTTTACACGCCGCGCTACCTGTGGTGGAATTTCGTGGCATCGAGCCCCGAAAAGATTCGCGGCTGGACCCGCGATTGGCAGGAGGGCCGGTTTCCCCCGGTCCCCGGCGATCCGGACAACTGGAAAGGATGATGATGAGCATGGCAGGAAAATGCGTCTGGATTACCGGCGCTTCTTCGGGAATCGGCGCGGCGCTGGCCCGGGCCTATGCCAGGCGCGGCTGCCGCCTGATCCTGTCGGGCCGGAACCAGGCCGCGCTGGCCGAAGTGGCCGGGCAATGCGGGGTCGAGCACCTGATCCTGCCGTTCGACACCGCCGATTTTGCTGCTGCCCAGCAGGCCGCCGACCAGGCCTGGGACTGGAGCGGCGGGATCGACGTGCTGGTCAACAATGCCGGGATCAGCCAGCGCAGCCTGGCGATCGACACCGATTTCGCGGTTTACCGCAAGATGATCGACATCGACCTGCTCGGCCCGATCTGCCTGACCCAGGCGCTGATCAAGCGGATGGCCGGGCGCAAGACCGGGCAGATCATCATGATCTCCAGCCTGGCCGGCAAGATCGGCTCGCCGCTGCGCACCGCCTATTGCGCGGCCAAGCATGGCCTGATCGGCTATGCCGATTCGCTGCGGCTGGAGCTCAGCCCGCACAATGTCTCGGTGATCGGGGTTACGCCCGGTTCGATCCGCACGGACGTTTCGCGCAACGCCATCACCGCCGACGGCGGACGGCGCGGTGAAAGCGATGCCGCGATCGACAACGGGATCGATCCCGACGATTTTGCCGAACGGATGATCTCCATGATCGACGCCGGCCAGCGCGAAGTGATGATCGCCGATGCCCCTACCGAAAAGATGATCGGCGAAGCCCGTCGCACGCCCGAGGAGCTGATCGACCGGATGATCGAGATGTTCAACAAGGGCTATGCCGCGCAAATGGGCGTGAAGGAGCAATAGGATGAAGCGCGTCACGCTCGCCTCTGGCATCGAGCTCGACGTGGTCGACGAAGGCCCGCGCGATGCGCCGGCGCTGATCTTCCTCCACGGCTTTCCCGAAAGCCACCGCACCTGGCGCCACCAGATTGCGCACCTGTCGGGGCGGTTCCGGTGCATCGCCCCCGACCAGCGCGGCTATCGCGGATCGTCGAAACCGCAGGACGTCGATGCCTATACCCCCGACAAGCTGATCGGCGACGTGTTCCAGCTGGCCGATGCGCTGGGCGTCGACAAGTTCACCGTGATCGGCCACGACTGGGGCGGCGCGATTGCCTGGGGCACCGCGATCATGGGCCAGATGAACGGGCGGGTGCCGCGCGCGGTGATCGCCAATGCCCCGCACCCGATCGGCTTTTCACGGCTGGTCTGGACCAACCGCCACCAGCGCGAATCGAGCCAGTACATGCGCACCTTCCGCGATACCGCGAACGACCAGATCGTTCGCGATTTCGGGCTGACGGGCATGCTGATGAAGGCATTCGAAGGCCGGTTCGAAACCGAAGACAAAATGGAGCCGGAGGAACGCGCCCAGTTGCTGCGCGACTATGAAAACCGCGATGCCGCATTCGGCATGCTCAACTGGTACCGCGCCAGTCCGCTTTATGTCCCGGCGCTTGACGAACCCTATGAAATGCCGGCCGACCGGGCCCCGCCGCAACTGCCGCCGCTGACCATTCCGACGCTGGTGGTCTGGGCGCTCGACGATCTTGCCCTGCCCCCGGAAAACCTCGACGGGCTGGAGGACATGGTCCCCAACATGACCCTGGTCCGGGTCCCGGATTGCGGCCACTTCGTGCCGTGGGAAGCGCCCGGCGCGGTCAACGCGGCGCTCGACGAATTCCTCGCCAGGACCGACTAGAAACAACCCGTTCGCGATGGGGAGAACGATGCCAGAAACGAGGCCTGCACGCCCCAGTATCGGGGTTGCGATCGCTGCTGCGGAGGCGCGGCAGCGCAAGTCCATGCTGCGCAACCATGGTGGCGGCCACGCCCCGGTCAGCAACCTCGAGCTGTTCTTCGATCTGGTCTTCGTCTTCGCGATTACGCAGCTGTCGCATTTCTTCGGGCACCACCCCGGCTGGCTGGGCCTGGTCGAAGGGCTGACGCTGTTCCTGGCGCTGTGGTGGGGGTGGATGTACACCACCTGGGTCACCAACTGGCTCAATCCCGATCGCCTGCCAGTGCGGCTGATGCTGCTGGTGCTGATGCTGCTCAGCCTGGGCATGGCGGTGGCGCTGCCCAAGGCCTTTGCCGGCAAGGGGCTGGAATTCGCGCTGTGCTATGTCGCGATCCAGCTGGGGCGCAGCGGCTGGGTGACCTGGGCGTTCTTCCGCGAGGCCGCCCCCAACGCGCGCAACATGCTGCGGATCACGCTGTGGTTCTGCCTTTCCGCGCCGCTGTGGATCGGCGGCGCGCTGGCCGGCGGAGGCCTGCAGGTCGGCTTGTGGCTGGCCGCGCTGGCGATCGAATATACCGGGCCCTTCGCGCTTTACCGCGTACCCGGACTGGGCCGGGCGCGGACCAGCGACTGGGACATTTCCGGCAGCCACATGGCCGAACGCTGCGGGCTGTTCATCATCATCGCGCTGGGCGAAGGGATCGTGGTGACCGGGGCGAGCTTTGCCGCCGGGCCGGCCGATGCCCCGCATATCCGCGCGCTGCTGATCGCCTTCGTCACTTCGGCGCTGATGTGGTGGCTCTATTTCGATCTCGCCGCGACGCGGGGTTCGCAGCTGATTGCCGGCCATTCGCAAGTCGGACGGATCGCGCGCAACGCCTACACCTATCTGCACATGCCGATCGTGCTGGGGATCGTGATTGCCGCGGTCGGCGATGCGCTGCTGCTCGAAGCCCCCGCCGCCCCGGCCAGCGTCGTGCTGGTCGCGGTCCAGACCGGCGGCGCGCTGCTGTTCCTGATCGGCGTGGGGCTGTTCAAGCGCCATGCCAACACGCTCGGCAATTTCCCGATGTCGCACATCGTCGCCGTGCTGGCCTTTGCAGCACTCGGCTGGCTGGCCAGGGGCGAGACCATGCCGGGACTGGCCTTTGCCGGATGGGGTGCGGCGATCCTGCTGGTTACCTCGGTGTGGGAATGGGTGTCCTACCACGGCGGCTGGATGGAGCGGGCCGACCGGATCGGACTACGCGTCCCGCAGGTAATCCGTGAACGCGCCGAGCGCCGCCGCGCCGGGATGGAGCGGCGGCGGTCCTGACCAGGGTCCGAACCCTAGATCGTCCGGTCGCTGCCGCCCCAGCCGATCCAGGCGCCATGCGGATGGGCGCGGGTGACGATCACCGGCTCTTCCCCGCCCGGCCAGAACCGCACGGTCATTTCGTGGATGTGCATCACCCGGTTGGCCTCGAGCGAGACCCAGGCCAGCGGCCTGTCCGGCGTCGCGAGCTTGCCCGCTGCCTCCATCGCCGCGGTCACCCGCGCCTGCTGGTCGGCCGGAACATATTGCCAGACGATCGAATGCATCAGCATCCGCGTGGTCCCCGGCTGTTGCGGTTTGGCCAGTTCCGCCTCGACGAAATCGGCGGCGTTCATGGGAACCAGGTCCGGCGCACGGCTTTTCGCCTCGGCAATCGCCGCCTCCATCCGCTCGAACCGCACG
This sequence comes from uncultured Novosphingobium sp., assembly GCA_964573075.1. Taxonomy (GTDB): domain Bacteria; phylum Pseudomonadota; class Alphaproteobacteria; order Sphingomonadales; family Sphingomonadaceae; genus Novosphingobium. The sequence goes on from CAZNII010000004.1 coordinate 16,370, forward strand.
GTGTGCTCGGGCCAGATATAAGCCTTGAGCCGCATGGCCTGCTCGGGATCGGTCAGATCGACCGGGGCGACATCGCAGCCCTTGGTCCTGACGATCTCGATCCGGTGTTCGGGCGGCGCATCGCCCTGCCATTCGGGCTGGAACCGCATCGCCCCCGGCTCGGGCCCGACCTGCACTCCGCCCAGGTCATAGTGATAGCGATCGAGCATCAGGTTGATCCCGGCGCTCGATCCGATCTCGAGGCAATCGAACCGGGGTGGCAGTCCCTGGTCGGCCAGCCACAGCATCGCGGCGATGAAGTTGCTTGAGCGGCC
>CAZNII010000004.1:16783-36043 GCA_964573075.1 uncultured Novosphingobium sp.
GCAGTCCCTGGTCGGCCAGCCACAGCATCGCGGCGATGAAGTTGCTTGAGCGGCCAGCCTCATTGGTCTGGGGCGGGCCATCGAGCCAGGGGAGCAGCTCGGCCTCGTGGGCATGGATCGCGGCGGCGACGATTGCCCGGTCATCCACCCCCGGTGTGTCGTCGTAGATCGCCTTGAGTGCCGGTTGAGTGCCCTTGAGGTGCAGCGCATGGAGCCCTCCGGCCACCCGCAGCGGCAGCGCATCGGCCAGCGGCGCGCCGGGCCAGGCGCGGACCCGGTCGAGGAGCGCCCCGCCCTCGCCCGCCTCGATCAGATCGCGCAAGGCCGCGCAAATTCGCGCGGTCACATTCGCGCCCGACGCGGTGCAATAGGCTACCTGGTTGTCGAACGCCGCCGCGACAATCCCCGGTCCGCTGGCGTTGATGTCGATGAACGCGTACTTTTCCGCCATCGCGCTTCTCCCCTGCTTATTGTTGCAGTTGCGAAAGGTCTGCGCCCTTTTGCTGCGTCGCACAAGGAAAAACCGTCCCGCAACTTGCCCTTTGCCCCCGCGCACCGTAAGGGCGGCGCGCTATGGCAAAAGCGCTGACCTTCGCCGTTCCCAAGGGCCGTATCCTCGACGAGGCGCTGCCGCTGATGGCCCGCGCCGGCGTGGTTCCCGAACCCGGCTTCCACGACAAGGGCAACCGCGCGCTGTCCTTCGCCTGTGAAGGATCGGACATGCGCCTGATCCGCGTCCGCGCCTTCGACGTGGCGACTTTCGTCGCCCACGGCGCGGCGCAGCTGGGGATAGTCGGCTCCGACGTGGTCGAGGAGTTCGCCTATCCCGATCTCTACGCCCCGGTCGATCTCGACATCGGCCATTGCCGGCTGTCGGTTGCCGAACCGGCAGGCCAGGCGGAAAATGCCGGCCATTCCAGCCACTTGCGGGTCGCCAGCAAATATCCGAACCTCACCCGCCGGCATTTCGAGCGGCAGGGAATCCAGGCCGAAGTGGTCAAGCTGAACGGCGCGATGGAGCTTGCCCCCGGCCTCGGCCTCGCCAGCCGGATCGTCGATCTGGTTTCGACCGGGCGGACGCTCAAGGACAATGGCCTGGTCGAAACCAGCACGATTCTCGACATCTCCGCCCGGCTGATCGTCAACCGCGCCGCGCTCAAGACCGACGAGCGGGTCGCCGCGCTGGTCGAGCGGTTCCGCGCGCTGGTCAGCGAAGCGAAGGCCGCCTGATGCTGCGCCTCAACACCCGCGACCCCGGCTTTGAGAAGGCATTCGCGCGACTGGTGGCCGACCGGCGCGAGAGCGACGAGGATGTTTCGCGCGACGTCCAGGTGATCCTGTCCGACGTCCGCAACCGCGGCGACGCCTCCCTTGCCGACCTGACCGCGCGCTTTGACAATCACCGCCTGGTCGAAGAAGCCGACTGGCGCGTCTCGCCCGAGGCCTGCCACGAAGCCTACGAGGCGCTCAAGCCCGACCTGCGCGCCGCGCTGGAACTGGCCGCGCAGCGGATCCGCGCCTTCCACGAAAAGCAGCGTCCGAAGAACCGCGACGAAACCGACGAGGTCGGCGTGCGGATGGGCGCGGTCTGGCGTCCGGTCGATGCGGCCGGGCTCTATGTCCCCGGCGGCCGCGCCGCCTATCCCAGCTCGCTGCTGATGAACGCGATCCCCGCCAAGGTGGCCGGGGTGGAGCGACTGGTGGTCGTCACCCCCAGCCCCAAGGGCGAAATGAACCCGCTGGTCCTCGCCGCCGCGCACCTCGCCGGGGTGGACGAGATCTGGCGGATCGGCGGGGCCCAGGCGGTCGCCGCGCTGGCCTATGGCACCCAGCGGATCAGGCCGGTCGATGTGATTACCGGCCCTGGCAATGCCTGGGTCGCCGAAGCCAAGCGCCAGCTCTATGGCGTGGTCGGGATCGACATGGTTGCCGGGCCTAGCGAGATCCTGCTGATCGCCGATGGCCAGAACGATCCCGAATGGACCGCCGCCGACCTGCTCAGCCAGGCCGAGCACGATCCCGCCGCGCAATCGATCTTGATCACTGACGATCCGCTGTTCGCCGACATGGTGGCCGACCGGATCGGCGTTGAACTGGCCATGCTGCCGACCGCCCGGGTCGCCAACGAAAGCTGGCATACCCATGGCGTGATCATCGAAGTGGCGAGCCTTGATGAGGCCCCGGCGCTGGCCAATGCGCTGGCCGCCGAACACGTGCAGATTGCTACCGACAATCCCGAGGCGCTGTTCAAGCAGATCCGCCACGCCGGCTCGGTCTTCCTCGGGCGGATGACCCCCGAAGCGGTGGGCGATTATGTTGCCGGGCCCAACCACGTTCTCCCTACCGGGCGGCGCGCGCGGTTTTCCTCGGGGCTGTCGGTGCTCGATTTCATGAAGCGGACCAGCTTCATCCAGCTCGACGAGGCCGCGCTGAAGGCGGTCGGTCCGGCGGCGATCGAACTGGCCGATGCGGAAGGGCTGACCGCCCACGCCCGCTCGATCGAAGTAAGGCTCGGAATATGAAGGCAAGCTCCAAGTCCCGCGCCGCCGCGCGGCTGGCCGCCGTACAGGCGCTCTACCAGCTCGACATGGAAGGCACCCCGCTCGCCCAGTTGCTCGACGAATTCCACCGTCACCGGCTTGGCGCGGAGATCGAAGGCGACCAGTATGCCCAGGCCGAAGTCGCCTTCTTCGACGATGTGGTCAAAGGGGTCGATGCCCGCCGCGACGAGATCGACGGGCTGCTGGCCGGCAAGCTGGCCGAAGGCTGGAAACTCGAGCGGCTCGACCGGACCATGCTCCAGATCCTGCGCGCCGGGACCTGGGAACTGCTCGCCCGCGCCGATGTGCCGACCGCCACGGCGATCAGCGAATATGTCGATGTCGCCCACGCCTTCTTCGAGCCGCGCGAGGCGAAATTCGTCAACGGTGTGCTCGATGGCGTGGCGAAAGGCGTGAGGTGACCCAAGGTCCTCTCCATTTTTGGCGAATGCCACAAATGGGGAGGTGGCAACGGCTGCAAGTCGCTGACGGAGGGGTAATGGCGCGACGGTCGAGACCCCTCCGTCAGTCGCTGCGCGACTGCCACCTCCCCATTTGCACTTCGTGAAAATGGAGAGGATCATACAAGCGTGACCTCGGAATCCCAGTTCATCGCCTCCTTACGCGCCATCGCGCAGCATCCCGCCGCGCGCGGGTTGGCCGATGACTGTGCGGTGCTGGACATCGGCGGGAAAACGCTGGTCCTGACCCATGACACCATGGTCGAGGGCATTCATTTCCTGCCCGGGCAGGATCCGCGCGACCTGGCCTGGAAGCTGGTCGCCACCAACATGTCAGACCTTGCCGCCAAGGGCGCTAGGCCGCTGGGCGTGTTGTTGTCCTACCAGCTCGGCCAGGACGATCCGGCCTTTCTCGAGGGCCTCGAAGCCGCGCTGGCCCATTATGGCGCGGCCCTGCTTGGCGGGGACACGGTTGGTGGGCACGGTCCGCAGAACCTGGGGCTGACCGCGATCGGCCTCGCGACGCACCACCCGGTTCCGTCGCGCGCGGGCGCCCGTGCTGGCGATGGCCTGTGGATCACCGGCCCGGTCGGCGCGGCGATGCTGGGGCTTGAGGCCCTGCGCGCCGGCAGCGGGGATTCGCTGGCCTATCGCCGCCCGGTTGCGCTGCTGGCCGAAGGACAGGCCCTCGCTCCCCATGTCAGCGCGATGATGGATGTCTCTGACGGGCTGCTGCTCGATGCGCGGCGGATGGCCGAGGCTTCGGGCGTGACCATCGCGATCGAGCGGATGGCCGTGCCGATCGCCGTCCCCGAGGGTCGCCGAGACGAGGCATTGGCCTGGGGCGAGGACTATCAGTTGCTGTTCACTGCCCCGGCCGATGCCAAGTTGCCGGTTGCGGCGCAGCGGATCGGCATGGTCATCGCGCAAGGGACAGCGCCGCTGCTGCTCGAAGGGATCCCGCCTGCGGGTAAACTGGGTTACGAACACGGCTGAAATCCCCGGCGAAGCGCCATCCGGCGTTGCATTGCCCGGAATCCCCCCTATAGCTCTCGCCCGGCTGCCCCGCGGACTGGCGGGGCGGAAGTCTTGGGAACCAAAAAGAGGGGGAGCTTCCCGTGGATCTTGTCACGATCTCCATTTTGCTGGGATTGCTGGCCGTCGTTTACGGCTTCGTCACCAGCCGCCAGGTGCTTGGCTCACCGGCGGGCAATGAAAAGATGCAGGAAATCGCCGCTGCCATCCAGGAAGGCGCTCAAGCCTACCTGAAGCGGCAGTACACCACCATCGCCATGGTCGGCGTCGTGGTCGCGGTGATCATCGCCGCGACGCTGGGTTCGATCTCGGCCACCGGCTTCGTCATCGGCGCGGTGCTTTCGGGCGTTGCGGGCTTCATCGGGATGAACATCTCGGTCCGCTCGAACGTGCGCACCGCCGCAGCCGCGCAGCAGGGCCTCCAGGCCGGCCTCACCCTGGCGTTCCGCGCCGGGGCGATCACCGGGATGCTGGTCGCCGGCCTCGCGCTGCTCGCGATCGCGGTGTTCTACTGGTACCTCACCGGCCCGCTCGGCAAGGTGGTCGGGACCGAGGACCGTACCGTGGTTGACGGGCTTGTCGCCCTGGCCTTCGGTGCCTCGCTGATCTCGATCTTCGCGCGTCTCGGCGGCGGGATCTTCACCAAGGCCGCCGACGTCGGCGCCGACCTGGTCGGCAAGGTCGAGGCCGGCATCCCCGAAGACGATCCGCGCAACCCGGCGGTGATCGCCGACAACGTGGGCGACAACGTGGGCGACTGCGCCGGCATGGCTGCCGACCTGTTCGAAACCTATGTCGTCACCGTCGGCGCCACCATGGTGCTCACCGCGCTGCTGCTCAAGGCTGCCGGCACGCTGCTGCCCAACCTGATGGCGCTGCCGCTGCTGATCGGCGGCGTCTGCATCGTCACCTCGATCATCGGCACCTACTTCGTGAAGCTGGGTTCGTCGAACAACGTGATGGGCGCGATGTACAAGGGCTTCCTGGTTTCGGCCGTGCTCGCCATTCCGGCGATCTGGTATGCCACCAGCACCGCGCTGGGCGGCATGGAAACCGCGATCAGCGGCACCGAAATCACCGGCCGCGCGCTGTTCTACTGCTCGCTGCTGGGCCTGGTCATCACCGGGCTGATCATCTGGATCACCGAGTACTACACCGGCACCAACTATCGCCCGGTCCGCTCGATCGCCAAGGCTTCGGAAACCGGCCACGGCACCAACGTGATCCAGGGTCTGGCGATTTCGCTTGAAGCGACCGCGCTGCCGACCATCGTGATCGTTGCCGGCATCATCATCGCCTTCAAGCTCGCGGGCCTGATCGGGATCGCCTATGCTGCCACTGCGATGCTGGCGCTGGCCGGGATGGTCGTGGCGCTCGACGCCTATGGTCCGGTCACCGACAATGCCGGCGGGATCGCCGAAATGGCCGGTCTGGACGACAGCGTCCGCGAAAAGACCGACCTGCTCGACGCGGTGGGCAACACCACCAAGGCCGTCACCAAGGGCTATGCGATCGGTTCGGCCGGCCTTGCCGCGCTGGTGCTGTTCGCTGCCTACACCACCGACCTCAAGGAGTTCTTCCCCACGCTGTCGGATGGTGACCTGGCCAACGGCGAAGTCAGCTTCAGCCTAGAAAACCCCTATGTCATCGTCGGCCTGCTGCTCGGCGCGCTGCTCCCGTACCTGTTCGGTGCGATGGGCATGACCGCCGTCGGCCGCGCCGCGGGTGACGTGGTCGTGGACGTGCGCGAGCAGTTCAAGGCCAACCCGGGGATCATGACCTACGAATCGAAGCCCGACTATGCCCGGACCGTGGACCTGGTGACCAAGGCGGCGATCAAGGAAATGATCGTTCCCTCGCTGCTTCCGGTGCTCGCCCCGATCGCGGTCTACTTCGTGGTCAGATGGGTTGCCGGCGAAGACAACGGCTTTGCCGCGCTGGGTGCGCTGCTGCTCGGCGTGATCGTCGGCGGGCTGTTCGTCGCGCTCTCGATGACCTCGGGCGGCGGCGCCTGGGACAATGCCAAGAAGTACATCGAAGACGGCAACCACGGCGGCAAGGGCAGCGAAGCCCACAAGGCCGCGGTCACGGGTGACACCGTGGGCGATCCCTACAAGGATACCGCCGGCCCGGCCGTGAACCCGATGATCAAGATCACCAACATCGTGGCGCTGCTGCTGCTCGCCGCGCTGGCCGCCGGGCACTAAGCACGGAAGCCAGGTTGGCGAACAGAAACCCCGCCCGGAGCGATCCGGGCGGGGTTTTCCTTTGCCGCCAAGCTGCTAGACTGGTCGCATGACAGCCGCCAGCGGGCGGCCCGAAGAAGGACCCCAGCGCGTGAAATCCAATCCCCGTTTCCTGCGCAGCGCCGTTGCTGCCGCACTTGCCTTTGCCCTTGCTGCCCCTGCCATTGCCCAGACCACTCCCGGCGCCCCGGTCGCCACCAAGGTGCCGCTCTCGACCCTCGCCGAACTTCCGGCGATGCAGGACATCGCAATCTCGCCCGATGGCACCAAGGCCGCGGTGACCCTGGGCAGCGGCAACGATTTTTCCTATGCGATCATCGACCTGGTCAAGGGCGGCAAGCCGAAGGTGTTCGCCACCGCCGAAACCTACAAGGAAGCCGGCCAGCGTTCGGTGCAGTCCTACGATTGGGCCGACGATCGTTACCTGCTGATAACGCTGGGATCGCGCGAGAACATCTTCGGCGAGCGGGTCGATCTGCGCCGCCTGGCCGCCTATGACACCCAGACCGGCAAGACCATTCCGATCGCCTGGCAGGATACCACCGGCGACGGTGCCGACATCCTGCACATCGACAAGGAAAAGGGCCGCATCCTGCTAGCCCGCCAGGTCGATACCGGCAGGCTGGAAACCCGTTTCAAGTACCGCGCCGAATGGGTCGACGTGGCAACCGGCAAGACGCTGGACATCGTCCAGCAGCCCAATCCGATCGTTGGTGGCTGGTTCGCCGACCACCAGGGAGTTGTGCGGGTTGGCTCTTCCTCTGATCGCGACAGCGGCGAAGAAAAGCTGCTCTATCGCTCCAAGGCCGGCGATCCGATCACCACGGTGCAAAAGGTCAAGGACACCAATTTCACCGGTGCCGGAATCCGTCCGCAAGCCTTCCTCGACGAACCGGACATGGCGATCGTTTCGAGCAATCACGAAGGCCGCCGGATCATCTACAAGGCCAACCTCAAAACGATGACGATCGTCTCGAAGCTGTTCGAAGCGCCGGCCCCCTACGATGCTGCCCGGGCAATCGTCGATCCCGACAGCAATGCGCTGCTGGGCTACACCTATGCCACCGAGCGGCCCCACCAGGTCTTTGTCGATCCCGCGCTCAAGATTCTTGGCCAGTTCCTGGACGAAGGCTTTGGCGCCGGCAACTGGCGCCTGATCTCGCGCAGCAAGGGCAATGCCAAGCTGGTCATCCAGCTCGCCCAGCCGAACCAGATGGCGGCCTACTACGTCTATGACACTGCCTCGGGCCAGATGCAGCTGATCGGCTATGAAAACGCGACGATCAAGGACGGGCTGATGAACCCGGTTTCAGCGATCCGCTACAAGGCCAGCGACGGACTGGAAATCGAAGCCGTGGTCACCTCGCCGCGGCTGCGCGCCGGCCAGAAGAAGCTGCCGGTGGTGGTCCTGACCCACGGCGGCCCCTATGGCGTTCGCGATTATGCCGAATACGATCAGTGGGCCCAGTCGATCGCCGAACAGGGCTATGTCGTGGTTCAGCCGAATTATCGTGGCTCCGGCGGCTATGGCACCGAATTCGTCAAGGCCGGCCGCAAGGACGGGTTCGGCACCCGGATGCAGGACGATCTCAACGATGTGGTCGATTACCTTGCCGCCCAGGGCACCGTCGATCCGGCGCGGGCCTGCATGATGGGCTGGTCCTATGGCGGCTACGCCTCGGCCCGGGCCGCGCAGCGCGATGCCGCACGCTGGCGCTGCACCATTGCCGGCGCGGGGGTCTATGACCTGCCGATGATGCGTGATTACGACCAGGGCTATCTCGGATCGTTCGGCGCGAACTACCTGGCCAAGGGCGCCAATTCGCTCAACGATGTCTCGCCCGCCCGCAATGCCGGTGGCAAGTGGGCACCGATCCTGATCGTCCACGGGGTGCGCGATCCGCGCGTGCCGATCGCCCAGGGCCGCGCGCTTTCCAGCGCGCTGCGCAACGCGGGCAAGAAGGAAGGGGTCGACTTCGCCTATATCGAGCAGCCCAAGAACGGCCACTACGGGATCTTCTTCACCAAGGAAGAACGGGTCGAGTGGCTGGGCGGCGCGGCGGCCTGGCTGGACAAGTTCAATCCCGCCTATGTCCCTGCCGATGCCGACTATGCCAAGCGCCCGGCGGCCGATCCCGATGTGACCGCCATGGCCCAGCGCCTGTTCGGGGCCAAGTAATCCGGCGTTAGCCATTCCTTGGCACTTCAATGCTAAACCCCTTGCCCAGCGGCGGAAACGCCGGGACGGCAAGGGGTTTTTGCTTGGACATCGCGGCCGGATCCGCAATCACTATCCAGGATGCGCGGCGTGATGCGGCGCGCGCCGCTGCGCCTGCCGTGCAGGCAAGGGCGGTCGGCTGGACCATGATGGATACGCCCGAGGCCCGGCTGGCCTGGGATGCCTTGGCGCAATGCGCGGCCGAGCCCAATCCGTTTCACGAAAGCTGGTATCTGCTGCCGGCGTTGCGCGCGCTCGATCCCGAAGGCAGCGTAAAGCTGCTGCGGCTGGAGGCGGATGGCGATCTGGCCGGGCTGATCCCGCTGCGCCACGAAAACCGCTATTATCGCTGGCCGATTCCGCAGCTGTGCAACTGGATTCACGGCAACTGCTTCCTGGGCGCGCCACTGGTCGCGGCCAGAATGGAGCGGCAGTTCTGGCGTGCGCTGCTGGCCTGGGCCGACAGCCACGCCGGCCGCGGCCTGTTCCTGCATCTGGGGGCGATGCCGCTGAGCGGTCCGGTTCACGCCGCCTTGCAGGCGGTTCTCTCGGAACAAGGCCGCCTCGCCGGGCTGGTCCTGCGCGAGGAACGCGCCATGCTGGCATCGCCGCTTTCGCCCGAAGCCTATTTCGAGGCGAGCCTGTCGGGCAAGAAGCGCAAGGAGCTGCGCCGCCAGTTTGCCCGCCTTTCCGAACTGGGCGAAGTCCGCTTCGAACGCCGCCGAGACGACCATCGCCTAGGCCGCTGGATCGACGATTTCCTGGCCCTCGAGCATTCGGGCTGGAAGGGGCTTGCGGGCTCTGCCCTCGCCTCGCACCAGTCAACCGCACAGCTGTTTCGCGAAGCCCTGGCGGGTGCTGCCAGCCAGCGCAAGCTCGAACGGCTGACGCTCAGCCTCGATGGCGATCCGATCGCCATGCTGGTCAACTTCCTGACCCCGCCGGGCGCCTATTCCTACAAGACCGCCTTCGACGAGCGCTTTTCCCGCTATTCGCCGGGCGTTCTGGTCCAACGTGAAAACCTCGACCTGCTCGACAGTCCGGAAATCGATTGGTGCGACAGCTGCGCCTCTGCCGACCACCCGATGATCGACCACATCTGGCGTGAGCGCCGCCCGGTCGGGCGAATTTCGATCGCGATCGGCGGCAAGCTGCGCCGCACAGTCTTTGCCCGCCTGCTCAAGGCCGAACTGGGCCGCAATCCGGCCGGGCTCGACCAGCCAGAATAGGGTGCGGAGCGCGACCTATTGACAGGTCCGCCCTGCCCCGCAAAGGCAGGACGATGGACGGCGAACGCACCCCCGAACAGCTCGTTGCCGGGCTGGTCAAACTGCTCGAGGTCAAGGACCAGGGCGAGGACCAATTCCTCGGACGCAAGAAGCGCGGTGGGGTTGGCCGGGTGTTTGGCGGCCAGGTGATTGCCCAGGCCCTGCATTCCGCCGAACTGACCGTTGATCCGGCCCGCCCTGCCCATTCGCTCCACGCCTATTTCCTGCGCGGCGGCAGCGAGGGTGTGGAGATCGACTACAAGGTCGAGCGCGACTTCGATGGCGGGTCGTTTTCGAACCGCCGGGTCGTCGCCAGCCAGCAAGGCCGTCCGATCCTCAACCTGACGGCCAGTTTCCAGAAGCATGAAGACGGGCTGCACCACGTCGATGCGGCGATGCCCGACGTGCCTGCGCCGGAAGAGCTGGAACCGGAAGCCGTCGTGCGCCGCCGCTTTGCCGAGCAGGCCCGCCCCGAAGCGCGCCATCACTTCCTGTCCGAACGACCGGTTGAAATGCGCGCGGTGGAAGGCCGTCATTGGACGAACCCAAAGCCCGCCCCGCCCTATTCGCATTCGTGGTTCAAGACGGTTGCCCCGCTGCCCGACGATCCGAAGATCCACCGCGCGGTCCTGGCCTTCGCCAGCGACATGAGCCTGCTGGGTACCTGCGCCTTGCCCCACGGCCTGAGCTGGGCCCGCGGCGAAGTAGTCAGCGCCAGCCTTGACCATGCGGTCTGGTTTCATGAGCCGTTCCGGGCCGACGAATGGCTGCTCTATGCCACCGACAGCCCCTGGAGCGGCGGCGGCCGCGGCTTCAACCGTGGACGCATCTTCACTCGCGACGGCCGCCTGGTGGCCAGCGTGGCGCAGGAAGGGATGATCCGCAAGGTCGTCCCCAAGGGCTAGGCCGCGCGCGGCGGTGCAACGAAGTTTTTTCGGAGGGAGAGACAGCCATGCGCAAGCGGACAGCGATTTTGGGGGCCCTCGCTGCGGTCACCGTGGCCGGCGGTGGCTGGTATGCCAGCCTCGACAAGGAAACCCGCGGCCTGCTCGCCGCGATGCCGACCGACCGCGACGTGCTGATGTGGAAGCAGGATCAGCGCGATGCCGCCTTCCGGGCGATGGACCGCCTGCCGGCGCTGGCCGAAGCGCGCGACGTTGCTCCTGCGGCAACGCCCTTGCCGCTGCCGCAGGGCAAGCCGCTGGAGATTCCGGGGGTTGACCAGTACATGGCCGGGCAGCGCGCCGCCGGGCTAGTGATCATCCAGGACGGCAAGATCCGCTTCGAACGCTATGGCCTGGGCTTCGATGCCCAGGGCCGCTGGACCAGCTTCTCGGTCGCCAAGTCGTTCACCTCAACCCTGGTCGGCGCGGCGATCCAGGACGGCTATATCAAGAGCCTGGATGACAAGGTCAGCCAGTACATCCCGGGCCTGCGCGGATCGGCTTATGACGATGTCTCGGTCCGCCAGCTCCTGACCATGAGCTCGGGCGTCAAGTGGGACGAGAACTACGAAGATCCGAACGCCGACGTTGCCAAATTCAACAATGCCAAGCCCGAACCGGGGATGGACGCGACCGTCAGCTATATGCGGCACCTGCCCCGGGCCCACCCCCCGGGCGAGGTCTGGCACTACAACACCGGCGAAACCAACCTGATCGGGGTGCTGGTGTCATCCGCCACCAAAAAGCCGCTGGCCCAGTATCTGCAGGAGAAGATCTGGCAACCGGCCGGGATGGAAGCCAAGGCAACCTGGCTGCTGGGCCAGACCGGGCATGAAATTGCCGGCTGCTGTCTTCAGGCCGCGACCCGCGATTTCGCCCGGTTCGGGCTGTTCGTGCTGGCCAATGGCAACGCCGGCGGCAAGCAGATCGTCCCGGCGGACTGGTTCGCCATGGCCACCACCAAGCAGAAGGACATCGGCGAGCCCGGCCACGGCTATGGCTTCCAGTGGTGGACCTATGACGACGGGTCGGTCGCGGCGCAGGGGATCTTCGGCCAGGGTATCTTCATCGACCCCAAGCGGCACCTGGTGATCGCGAGCAATGCTGACTGGACCCGCGCCACGCTGGGCCCCGAAGGCGATGCCCGCGAGGCCTTTTACAAGCAGGTGCAGGCGCTGATCGACGCGGGCGGCTGACCCGCGCGGCTCAATTCCCGTCGAGCAGGTTGCCGAGCTGGCCGAGCACCGAACCCTCGCCCCGGTTCTGGCCGCCCATGGCACCCGAGGCGGCCAGCATCCGCCCGGCCAGGCGGGCAAACGGCAGCGACTGGATCCAGACCTTGCCCGGGCCGCGCAGCCGGGCGAAGAACAGCCCTTCCCCGCCGAACAGCATCGACTTGACCCCGCCGACGGTCTGGATGTCGAATTCGACATTGGCGGTCATCGCGGCGATGCAGCCGGTATCGACGTGCAGCTCCTCGCCCGCTCGCAGCTCGCGCTCGACGATCGTGCCGCCCATCTGCACGAAGACCCAGCCGTCGCCCGACAGGTGCTGCATGATGAAGCCCTCGCCGCCGAACAGCCCGGTCAAGATCTTGCGCTGGAAATGGATTCCGATCTGCACCCCGCGCGCGGCGGCCAGAAAGCTGTCCTTCTGGCAGATCAGCGCGCCGCCGACATCGCTCAGCTTGATTGGCAGGATTGCGCCCGGAACGGGCGCGGAAAAGGCCACCCGGGCCTTGCCGGTGCCCTGATGAGTATAGACCGTGGTGAACAGGCTTTCGCCGGTCACCAGCCGCTTGCCGGCACCCAGCAGCTTGCCCATGAAGCCGCCTTCGCCGCCGGTGCCATCGCCGAACACCGTGCTCATCTGCACCGAGGCATCCTTCCAGACCATTGCGCCGGCTTCCGCCACGGCGCTTTCGCCGGGGTCGAGCTCGATCTCGAGGAACTGGAGCTCCTGGCCCTTGATCTCGAAGTCGATGTCATCGGCCACATTGGCATTGCGGGTGTGGTTCCACGGGTTGTTGCTCATGGTCGGTCCTCTTGGGGCTGAATCAGGCGGTCAATCTAGCCGCCGGGATGGTAGAAATCATAGACGGTTTGCGCCACCGCGGCCGAAACCCCCGGCGCGCGCTGCAGGTCTTCCAGCGCTGCCGCCCGCACCTTGCTGGCGGTGCCGAAGTGCAGCAGCAGCGCGCGCTTGCGGGCCGGACCGATCCCCGGAATCTCGTCGAGCGGGCTGGCGGTGATCGCCCGGCTGCGCTTCTCGCGATGCGCGCCGATCGCAAAGCGGTGGACCTCGTCGCGCAGTCGCTGGAGGTGGAACAGCAGGGGCGAGTTGACCGGCAGCATCTTTTCCCGCCCGTCGGGAAAATGGAACACCTCGCGCCCTTCACGGCCATGGTGTGGGCCCTTGGCGATCGCGATCAGCGGCACGTCCTCGATCCCCAGTTCCTCCAGCGTGTCGCGCGCCGCGCTCATCTGGCCCTTGCCGCCATCGATCAGTACCAGATCGGGCCAGGTTCCGCCGTCGCGATCGGGATCCTCGTCCTGGGCACGGGAAAAGCGGCGCTGGAACACCTCGCGCATCATGCCGAAATCGTCGTTGGTCTGGGCCGACTTGATGTTCCACTTGCGATACTGGCCCTTCACGAACCCGTCCGGCCCGGCGACGATCATCGCCCCCAGCGCCTGGGCGCCCTGGATATGGCTGTTGTCGTAGACCTCGATCCGCCCCGGCGGCTCGGGCAGTTCGAGGAATTCGGCCAGTTCGCGGTTGAGCCGCGCCTTGGTCCCGCTTTCCGCCGCGCGCCGATCGAGCGCTTCGACCGCGTTGCGCGTGGCCTGTTCCATCAGCCGCCGCCGGTCGCCACGTTGGGGCACCGAAACCTCGACCTTGCCGCCCGCCGGTCCGGCCAGCGCTTCGGCCAGCAGGTCGGCCTCGGGCAAGGCCCGATCAACCAGCACCAGCCGCGGCGGCGGCACTTCCTCATAGAACTGGGCGAGGAAAGCGGTCAGTATCTCGGCCGCGTCGAGCCCTTCGGTATGGGCCGGGAAAAAGGCCCGGTGCCCCCAGTTCTGCCCGCCGCGAATGAAGAAGGCCTGGATCGCGAAGTGTCCGCCCTTCTCCGCCACGGCGAACACGTCGGCATTGCCGAGCCCTTCGGCATTGACCGCCTGGCTGCCCTGGATGAAGGTCGCGGCGCGCAGCCGGTCGCGCAGCATCGCCGCGCGTTCGAAGTCCAGCGCCTCGGCCGCTTCGGCCATCTGCGCCTCGATCTTCTTCTGCACCGCGCTGGAGCGGCCGCCGAGGAAATCCTTGGCCTCGCCGACCAGCTCGGCATAGCCGGCCGGATCGATCCGCCCGACGCAGGGCGCCGAACAGCGCTTGATCTGGTAGAGCAGGCAAGGCCGGTCGCGCCGCGCGAAAAAGCTGTCGGTGCAGGATCTTAGCAGGAACAGCTTCTGCAGTGCATTGATCGTGGTGTTGACCGATCCGGCGCTGGCGAAGGGGCCGTAATAGTTGCCCTTGGCCTTGCGCGCACCGCGGTGCTTGGTGATCCGGGGGTAATCGTGATCGGCCCGCAGCAGGATGAAGGGAAAGCTTTTGTCGTCGCGCAGCAGCACATTGTAGGGCGGGCGATAGCGCTTGATCAGCTGGGCTTCGAGCAGCAGCGCCTCGGCCTCGCTGTTGGTGGTGACGATCGTCATCCCCCGGGTCTGCGCGACCATCCGCTTCAGCCGCAGCGGCAGCCGCTCGACCTGGAGATAGTTCGCCACCCGGTTCTTCAGCGCCCGCGCCTTGCCGACGTAGAGCACCTCGCCGCGCGCATCGAGCATGCGGTAAACGCCGGGCTTGGGCTTCAGCGTCGCGTGAACCTCGCGGACCGCCGCTATCCCGGCCTCGAGGTCGGGCTGGCTGCCCTTGACCACATAGGTCGCGCGCTCCTCGTTGAAGCGCTCGGCGCCTCGCGGGTCGGGCGGAGATCCGGCGGGAGTGCGGGCCATGCCGATCAGATAGGCGCTCCCCCGCGGGGA
Source organism: uncultured Novosphingobium sp. (assembly GCA_964573075.1). Classification (GTDB taxonomy): domain Bacteria; phylum Pseudomonadota; class Alphaproteobacteria; order Sphingomonadales; family Sphingomonadaceae; genus Novosphingobium. Next base: position 31,536 of record CAZNII010000004.1, read on the forward strand.
AAAAAGGCGCGAGTTGACGGCAATCCCCGGTGTGTTACGCTGCCTCGCGAAAGACCCGGAAAACCGGGCGTAGCGGGAGGCAAGGCTTGAAGCAGCTCCAGGGGATGGATGCATCGTTCGTTGCGCTGGAATCGCGCAATTCGCCGATGCACATCGGCTCGATCCTGATCTACAACCCGGCTACCGCGCCCGGCGGGTTCGTCCGCTTCAAGGACATCCTGCGGTTCATGGAAAGCCGCATGCAGCTGTCCAAGACCATGCGTCAGCGGCTGGTGCGGGTGCCGTTCGATCTCGATTATCCCTATTGGGTCGAGGACAAGGATTTCGACCTCGAATACCATGTCCGCCACCTGGCCCTGCCCAAGCCGGGGGACTGGCGCCAGCTGTGCATCCAGGCCGCGCGGATCTTTGCCCGCCCGCTCGATCTGACCCGCCCGCCGTGGGAATTCACCGTGATCGAGGGGCTGGACAATGTCCCCGGAGTGACACCCGGAAGCTATGCCATGGTCACCAAGGTGCACCACGCGGCGATCGACGGGATGAGCGGGATCGACCTGATGGAGGCGCTCCATACCCTCGACCCCGACGCCCCGCCGCCCGACAAGCCGGACACCTGGAAGGGCGAGGACCTGCCCAACTTCGCCGAGCTGCTGGCCAAGTCGTGGCTCAACGCGGTGGCCAACCCGGTCCGCCAGATCGAAGTCGCCGCCCGGGCCGCTCCGGGGGTCGCCAAGGTGATCCGGGGGCTGGCCAAGAAGGATTTCGGCCTGCATGGCGCGATGCTGGCGCCGCGCTGCCGGTTCAATTCCACCATTTCGGCGAACCGGGTGGTCGAAGGCCGCTCGCTGCCGCTGGCCGACGTCAAGGCGATCCGCGAGGCGGTGCCCGGGGCCAAGGTCAACGATGTGTTCCTGGCGGTGATCGGCGGGGCGATGCGGCGCTATCTCGATCATCATGGCGAACTGCCCGACAAGACGCTGACCGCGATGGCCCCGATCTCGGTCCGCTCCAGCGGCGAGAAGAACGACATGGGCAACCAGGTCGCGGCGATGATCGCCCCGCTGGGCACCCATATCGCCGATCCGCTGGAACGGCTGCGCTTCGTCCATTCCGAGACGGTCAATTCCAAGGCGATGACCGACGCGCTGGGCGCGCGCAACATGACCGAGATCAGCAAGGTTTCCCCGGCCCTGTTTATGGCGCTGGGCGCGCAGCTCTATACCCGGCTGCACCTGGCCGACCGGGTCGGACCGCCGTTTTCGACCGTGGTCACCAATGTCCCTGGCCCGCCGGTGCCGATCTATTCGAGCGGGGCGCGGCTTGAATCGATGATGGGTCTGCTGTGCCTGACCGACGGGCTGGGTCTGGGCCATGTGGTGCAAAGCTATGTCAAGGAGGCGACGATCGCCTTCACCGCCTGCCGCAAGCTGATGCCCGATCCGGAATTCTACGCAGATTGCATCGAGCAAAGCTTTGCCGAACTGCGCGATGCTGCGGCGAAAGCCATTGCAAAGGGCGATAAGGCCCCCACATCGATAGCAAAGCCGGCCAAGGCTGCCCCCAAGGCCAAGCCCGGCACCAGCAAACCGGCGGCGAAAAAGGGCGCCGCTCGCCCAAGAAAGGCCGCGAAGAAGTCATGACAGCCACCACCGCAGCGCGTGAGGCGCTGGAAATCGAAGCCCGTCCGCCGCACCGCTTGCTGGCCCTGGCCGAAGGCCGCGCGGTGTTCGAGCTCGCCTCGTTCTATGCCACGCGGCACCTGCTGGGCCTGCTGCCCAAGGGCGATGGCCACCCGGTTCTGGTCCTGCCCGGGTTCCTCGCCTCGGACAGCTCGACCCGGCCGATGCGCCGCCTGCTCAAGGACCTGGGCTATGACGCCTATGGCTGGAAACTGGGCCGCAATGTGCGGGTCGATCTGCAGCGGGTCCATGAAATGGAGCACCTGCTGCTCGACATTCACAAGCGTACCGGGCGCAAGGTTTCGATCGTCGGCTGGAGCCTGGGCGGGGTTTTTGCCCGCGAACTGGCCAAGCTGCACCCCGAAGTGGTCCGCCTGGTGATCTCGCTCGGCAGCCCGATTCACGATGACCGGCGCCACACCAATGCCAGCCGGCTGTTCGAATTCCTCAACGGCAAGGAGCCCGAGCCGATCAAGCACGGCCGCTTCACCGGGCTGGACGAGGCCCCGCCGGTGCCGACCACCTCGATCCTGACCCGCACCGACGGGATCGTCCACTGGCGCGGTTCGGTCCAGCACCCGCACAAGGGACACCAGCAGATCGAGAATATCGAGGTCCACGCCAGCCATTGCGGGCTCGGGGTCAACCCCAGCGTGATGGTGGCGATCGCCGACCGGCTGAAACAGCCCGAAGGCGAATGGAAGCCGTTCGAACCGCGCCTGTCGCAACGCTGGATGTTCCCGCGCAAAGCCCTGCACTGATGTCAACCCGCCACCTGGTCGATCCCAGCCTGCTGCCCCTGCTCGAGCTGATGCCGGGCAATGGTTTCAGCCATGAAAACCTGCCCCAGATCCGCGTCGATAGCGAGGCGCGCTTTGCCTTCCTCGGCCAGCCGGCGCTGACGCCCGAGATCAAGGTGATCGAAGGCCCTTCCGGTCCGCTGGAAATCTACTGGTACGATCCCCGGCCCGGAGCGGAAAACCGCCCCGCGCTGCTGCACATTCACGGTGGCGGCATGGTGATCGGCTCGGCGAAGTCGATGCAACACGGCCCGGCCGGGATCGCGGCTACGCTGGGAATCCCGATTGCCTCGGTCGAATATCGGCTGGCGCCAGAGCATCCCTTCCCTGCCCCGCAGGAAGACTGCCTCGCCGGGCTTTCATGGCTGGCCGGCAATGCCGCGGCGCTGGGGGTCGATCCGGGGCGGATCGGGATCATCGGCGAAAGCGCCGGCGGCGGGCTGGCCGCGGCCACCGCGCTAATGGCCCGCGATCTGGGCGGGCCGGCGCTGGCCGCGCAGTTTCTGGTCTTCCCGATGCTCGATCACCGCACCGGGGCTGCCGATTGCCCCTATGCCAACCCGACGACCGGTGAATTCGTCTGGACGCGGGAAAGCAACCGGTTCGGCTGGGGGGCGCTGCAGGGGGATTACCGGCTGGATGACAACCGGATCGGCTGGTTCTCGCCCAGCCGCGCCGAAACCCTTGCCGGCCTGCCGCAAACCTGGATCGGCACCGGCAGCCTTGACCTGTTTCTCGACGAAAACCTCGACTACGCGCGGCGGCTGATCGCGGATGGCGTGCCGGTGGAACTGCATTCCTATCCCGGGGCGATCCACGCCTTTCAGGTGGTGGCGGAGGGGCATCTGGCCAAGGCCTTCACCCGCGACATGCTGGGCGCGATCGCCCGCTGGCTGGACGTTCCGGCAGGATAGCAGAAGGGGCGACCGTGGCCGCCCCTTCGCAAGTTCAGATCGCCCGCCCGCCGACGTTGACGTTGCGGATCCGCCCGTCGCGATCGATCGTGCAGCTGAATTCGCCGCCCGAGCTGCGCCCTTCGACCCGCCAGCCATCGCCATCGCGGCTGACCTGATCGACTTCGGCGCTCTGGTTCGAACCGCGCGAAACCTCGCTCATGCAGCGGTTGATCGCGCCGTTGATGCCCGAACTTTCCTGCCACTGCGGGCGGTCGTCGCGGCTGTAATCGCGTTCATAGCGTTCGTCCGGATATGACTCCTCGCGGCGCTCGTAACGGCGGTCCTTCTTCTTGCTGTTGCTGGCCGCGCTGGCGATCGCGGCGATCCCGCCGATGATCAGGATGCCGGTGATCACATCGCCGGCATCGACCCGGTCGTGATGGTGCCGGCCACCCCAGCCGCCGCCCCAGCCCCAATCGCGGGCCATGGCGGGGGTTGCCGCCAGCGAAAGGGCCGCGGCCGAAAGCATGCCGGCGGCCAGACGCGAAGTCTTGCGCATCATGTTCAGAACCCTCCTGTCGGGACGGCCGCGGCCCCTGCCACGGCCCGAATTGCCCCATTTGGCCAAAGACTAGGCGGTCCAGGCTTGCTGTGGCCTGAACCGCCCGTGGTCTTGTCTGGACCCCTCAGGGCTTACAGCCCGCGGATCCCGTCGATGTCGAGATCGACCACCCGGCCGCGCTCGATCTTGCAGCTGAACGAACCGGCGTCATAACCCCGGTGGCTGTCGTTCCAGCCGCGGTAGTCACCGCCCCAGCCGCGACCGTAGTAACTGTCGCCGCGGCGCCAGTCGTGGGTCTTCACCGCGATCCGGCCCTTCACTTCGAGGCCATAGCGGGTGTCGCGGATCTGGCGGATGTCGGTGACATCGGCCCGGCCATAGCGCGAGCTGGCATAGCGTTCGGCGGCATAGACGCACTGTTCGACAGCCTGGCGCGGATTTTCGCGATAGCCGTAGCCGCCGCGGTCATAGCCGCCGTAGCCGGCGCGGTCATAGCGGTAGTCGCCGTCGCGGTAATCGCCATAGCGGTAATCGCGGTCGTTGCGGCTGGCAGCGGTAGCGATCGCGGCAA
>CAZNII010000004.1:36143-62377 GCA_964573075.1 uncultured Novosphingobium sp.
TCGCCATAGCGGTAATCGCGGTCGTTGCGGCTGGCAGCGGTAGCGATCGCGGCAATCCCGCCAATCACCAGGGCGCCAGCAATGACGTCGCCCGCGCTGATCCCGCCGCGATCGCGGTCGCGATGCTCGGCAAAGGCAGGGGTAGCCGAAGAGATCGCCATCGCGCCCGCCGCGATGGTCCCGACAAGAGCTTTGGACAGGGTCTTCATGGCATTCATCCTTCAAGTGCCGGACGGGAATGTCCGGGCTTGAGGATGGTCTAGCGAATCGCTTGTGGCCTCTTGCTGAACCCGCCGGTTAGCCACCGTTCATCTTTGTGCCGAATTTTATGAACAGCTAAATTAGCTGGTCGTTAAGCACAAAAGCGTAGGTTTGCCGCCATGTCAGACCTGATCGCCATGCTGTCCGGCCCGCTCGTCGCGCTGATCCTGATCGTCTGGGAACGCCGGATCGGCGCCCCGCAGACCGATTGGCTGATTAACCTGCAGTCGTGGGGGCTGAAGATCGTCGGCGCCTTCACCGTCTATGGTGCGGTCCGGGCCTGGAACGGACCGGCGCTGATCGACGGGGCCAGCCTGCCGGTCTGGGCAGCTGTGATCCTCTACATCTTGGTCTACGATTTCGCTGAATACCTGTTCCACCGCCTGCAGCACCGCATCCCGCTGCTGTGGGCGATGCATTCGCTGCACCATTCCGATCCGAACATGTCGGTGCTGACCACCAACCGCCATTTCTGGGCCGATCCGCTGTTCAAGTCGATCACGGTCTGGTCGGCGGCGGCGCTGGTGATTTCGCCCACCCCGGTCGCGCTGGCAGTCTATGGCTCGCTGGGCCTGTGGAACTTCGTGACCCATTCGCAGCTGCCGATCGATCTGGGGCGCTGGTCGTGGGTGATCAATACCCCGGCCTATCACCGCCGCCACCATTCGGCCCTGCCCGAACACTACGACAGCAATTTCGCGGCGATCCTGCCGATCTGGGACCTGCTGCTGGGCGACTATCACCGGCCCGAGGGGTTCCCCCCGACCGGCTATTCGACCCGCCCGCTCTCGCTCAAGGAACAGCTGCTGTGGCCGCTGTACCACGGCCGGAACGAAGCCGCCCCGGCCGAGTAGCAGCTCACTTTGCCGGCACTGCCAGCCCGGTCCACTGGGCCAGGAAGGCGAGGATGTCGGAATTTTCCGCCACCACCTTGTCGGTCGGCTTGCCTGCCCCGTGGCCGGCGCGGGTCTCGATCCGGATCAGGTGCGGCTTGCCGTTCGGATCGGCCGCCTGGAGCGCCGCGGTGTACTTGAAGCTGTGCCCGGGCACCACGCGGTCGTCGGTATCGGCGGTGGTCACCAGCAGCGCCGGATAGGCCACCCCGGTGCGGATGTTGTGATAGGGCGAATAGGCCCGCAGCACCCGCCAGTCGGCCTCCTTCGAAGGGTAGCCATAGTCATCGACCCAATAGCGGCCGGCGGTGAACTTGTCGAAGCGCAGCATGTCCATCACGCCGACTGCGGCATTGCCGGCAGCGAACAGGTCGGGCCGCTGGTTGACCACCGCGCCGACCAGCAGGCCGCCGTTCGATCCGCCCTGGATCGCCAGCCCGCCCTTGGGGGTGATGCCCTGCGCGATCAGGTATTCGCCGGCAGCGATGAAATCGTCGAACACGTTCTGCTTGTTGGCGAGGCGCCCGGCATCGTGCCAGGCCTTGCCGTATTCCCCGCCCCCGCGCAGGTTGGCCATGACGAAGACCCCACCCGCCTCGAGCCAGGCCATCCGCACCGCCGAGAAGCCGGGAGTGAGCGAAACGTCGAACCCGCCATAGCCATAGAGCAGCGTCGGTGCGGCCTTGCCCTCCAGTGCCAGCCCCTTCTTGCGGACGATGAACATCGGCACCTTGGTGCCGTCCTTCGAGGCGAAGAAGCGCTGTTCGATCGCGTACTCGTCGGGATTGAAGGTCAGCTTCGGGGTGGCAAAGGGGGTCGACTGGCCGGTATTGCTGTCGAACCGGAAAATGCCGGCCGGCTGGTTGAAGCTGGTGAAGGCATAGAAGGTTTCGGGATCGCCCGGCTTGCCGGCAAAACCGGCGGCGGTGCCGATCGAGTTGAGGCTGATCTGCCGGACCGGCTTGCCATCAAGCGAGACGACCTCGGCCACCGAGGCGGCGTCCTTGAGGTAGTTCAGGATCAGTCGGTTGCCCACGATCTGCGCGCGTTCAAGCGTTTCGGCCCGTTCCGGGATCAATTCGACCATCTGCGCCTGGGCGGCCCCGCGCGAAAGATCGGCCTTCACCACCTTGAGCTTGGGCGCGCCCTTGTTGGTGATGAAGTAGAGCGTATCGCCCATCCCCTCGATCAGGCGCCAATCATGCTCCAGCCCCTTGATCAGCGGCTGCGGCTTGCCCCATTTGCCCTTGGCCAGCCGCGCGACATGGACTTCGTACTTGCTGTCGGTGCCCTTGGCGGTGACGATCACCATCCAGCGACCATCGTGCGTCACTTCGGCCCCGTGGCCTAGGTCGGGCTGATCGGGGGTGGCATAGACCAGCTTGTCAGCCGCCTGCGGGGTGCCGACCTTGTGATACCAGACTGCCTGGTTCTTGTTGAGCGACTGGAATTCCTGCCCCGGCTTCACTTCGGGGAAGCGCGAATAGAGAAAGCCCTCGTTGCCGACCCAGGCAATCCCGGTGAACTTGGCCCACTTGATCTCGTCCTTGAGAACCTTGCCGGTGACGGTGTCGAGCACCTTGATCGTGCGCCAGTCCGATCCGCCGTCCTGAACCGAATAGGCCAGCAGCTTGCCGTTCTGCGAGGGTTCCCAATCATCGAGCGCGGTCGCGCCGTCTTTCGCCCAGGTGTTGGGATCGAGCAGCAGGCGCGGCGTGCCGGCGAGGCCCTGGCGGACGAACAGTTGCGACTGGTTCTGGAGGCCCGAATTGCGGGTGTAGAAGTAGAATGCCCCGGCCTTCTGCGGCAGGCCGAAACGTTCGTAGTCCATCAGCGAGCGGATCCGCTGCGCGAACCAGCCGCGCTGCGGCAGGGTGCCGAGATAGCCCTGGGTGACCGCGTTCTGCGCCTTGACCCAATCGGCCACGGCCGGATCGCTGCGCACGTCGTTTTCAAGCCAGCGATAGGGATCGGCCACCTTCTCGCCGAACTGCTCCTCGACGACATTGCCCCGGGCGGTCTGCGGATAGGTCAATTTCAGGTCCTGGGCGGCGACGGCAACGGCGGAAACGGCAAACAGGGCACCAAGCACGGTGCGGGCGCGAACGGTCACGGGCTTCTCCCCCAAAGCAAAAGGCGGGAGCAAGCCTAGCGCCTGCCCCCGCCTTTGCAATTCGCCGTTCGACGAAAGGCTTTGGCCGATTATTCCTCTTCGCCGGTGAAGACCGGACCCGAATCCTGACCCTTGGCCGAAGTGTCGCGATCGACCAGCTCGATCACCGCCATCGGCGCAGCGTCCGAAGCGCGGACACCGGCCTTGATCACGCGGGTGTAGCCACCGGCGCGGTCAGCATAGCGGGCCGCCAGAACGTCGAACAGCTTCACCAGCTGCGCGTCGTCGAGCAGACGGGCATGGGCGAGACGACGGTTCGAAAGGCCGCCGTGCTTGGCCAGCGTGATCAGCTTTTCGACATAGGGGCGCAGTTCGCGCGCCTTGGGCAGGGTCGTGGTGATCTGCTCGTGCTTGATCAGCGCGGCCGCCATGTTGCGGAACAGGGCCTTGCGGTGGCTGGAGGTGCGGTTCAGCTTGCGACCGCCATACTTGTGACGCATGTCTCTATCCTTCGTTCGTTAGGGGGCCGTACAAGGTACCCCTTACCTGGCAGCTGTAAGGTCGCCGCCGATCACCGTGGCGGGGCGCCCGAAAGCGCCCCTGATCCGGATTAGCCCAGCAGCTCCTGTTCGAGCTTCTTGGCCATTTCCTCGATGTTTTCCGGCGGCCAGCCGGGGATGTCCATGCCGAGGCGCAGGCCCATCGAGCTCAGGACTTCCTTGATCTCGTTGAGGCTCTTGCGGCCGAAGTTCGGCGTGCGGAGCATCTCGGCCTCGGTCTTCTGGACCAGGTCGCCGATGTAGATGATGTTGTCGTTCTTGAGGCAGTTGGCCGAACGCACCGACAGCTCCAGTTCGTCGACCTTCTTGAGCAGGTAACGGTTGAGCTGGTTGGTATCGCCTTCTTCGGCCGCCGGAGCCGCCATGCCGATCATCGGCGACGAGCCCATCGGCACCGCATCTTCGAAGTGGACGAACAGCGAGAGCTGGTCCTGAAGGATCCGCGCGGCATAGGCCACGGCATCTTCCGGAGTGACCGTGCCGTCGGTTTCGACGGTCAGGCTCAGCTTGTCATAGTCCAGTTCCTGGCCGATGCGGGCATTGTCGACCTTGTAGGAAACCTGACGGACCGGCGAGTAGAGCGAATCGACCGGGATCAGCCCGATCGGCGCATCGACCGGACGGTTCGACACGGCCGGGACATAGCCCTTGCCGGTGTCGGCGGTCAGTTCCATGTTCAGCGTCGCGCCTTCGTCGAGATGGCAGATCACCAAATCCTTGTTCATCACCTCGATGTCGCCCGAAACGGCAATGTCGCCGGCGGTGACTTCGGCCGGGCCGGTGGCCGAAAGCTGGAGCCGCTTCGGACCTTCGCCCTGCATCTTGAGCGCGATCTGCTTCACGTTGAGCACGATGTCGGTCACGTCTTCACGCACACCGGCGAGCGACGAGAATTCATGCAGCACGTTCTCGATCTTGATCGAGGTGATCGCCGCGCCCTGGAGCGATGAGAGCAGCACGCGGCGCAGCGCGTTGCCCAGGGTCAGGCCGAAACCGCGCTCAAGCGGTTCGGCCACGAAGGTTGCACGGCGCTTTGCATCGGCGCCGGGCTTCACTTCGAGGGCGTTGGGCTTCTTCAGTTCCTGCCAGTTCTTGATATTGACAGTCATGGACGTCCCCTTGGGGTTATATTCTGGCGGGAACGGTCGCTGTCCCTCTTAGAGGGAACCGCGACCGATCCGAAACCGCGACCGGGCAGAACACCCGGCCACGAACGGCAAATCAGACGCGGCGGCGCTTGGACGGCCGCACACCGTTGTGCGGGATCGGCGTCACGTCGCGGATCGAAGTGATGGTGAAGCCGACCGCCTGCAGCGCACGCAGCGCGCTTTCGCGGCCCGAACCCGGACCCTTCACTTCGACTTCAAGGGTGCGCACGCCGTGTTCGGCGGCCTTCTTGCCGGCGTCGTCCGCAGCCACCTGAGCGGCATAGGGGGTCGACTTGCGGCTGCCCTTGAAGCCCATCATGCCGGCCGAGGACCACGAGATGGCGTTGCCCTGGGCGTCGGTGATGGTGATCATGGTGTTGTTGAAGCTGGCATTCACATGCGCGATGCCGCTGGTGATGTTCTTCCGCTCGCGGCGCTTGATGCGCTGGGGTTCGCGTGCCATTTTGGTTTTCCTACTCGAATATCGGACAGAAGGGGCTGCCGGCTGAACGCCGCAACCTTACTTCTTCTTGCCGGCGATGGGCTTGGCCTTGCCCTTGCGGGTGCGGGCGTTGGTGTGGGTGCGCTGGCCGCGGACGGGCAGGCCCTTGCGATGACGCAGGCCGCGATAGCAGGCCAGGTCCATCAGGCGCTTGATGTTCATCGCGGTATCGCGACGAAGATCGCCTTCCACGGTGTGGTCAGCGTCGATCGTTTCGCGGATGTGCAGAACTTCCTGGTCAGAAAGGTCGGACACGCGGCGCGAATGGTCGATGCCAAGCTTGTCGGCAATCTGGCGGGCCTTGAACGGGCCAATGCCATGGATGTAGGTGAGCGCAATGATCACGCGCTTGTTGGTGGGGATATTGACCCCGGCAATACGAGCCACTTAATTCTCCATGCTCCACAGGAGGCAGCACAGGCGCGACCCCCCATCTCAACGCTTCACCCGGCTAAACGGCAAAAAGTCTGGTGGGCGCGCACAATCGCTTCCGCCTGCCAGACTGACCCCGTTCTTTCGAGTGAAGCGCGCGCTTAGGGCGATTCGCGCGGCGTGTCAACGCCTGCGAGGCGGGGCAATTCCAATGGCTTCGGCGCGGCTCACTTCGGCGGCACCGGCGCTGCGACTTCGACCGGGGTCGACAGCAGCTTGGCCAGCCGTCCCAGCTGCTCTGCCATCACCTGATCGACCAGCGGGCCAAGCTGATCGGGCTTGGCCTGCCAGTAACCGCCGACCACATATTCCCATTCGATCCGGGTGCCGGCCTCGCCCGGCTTGAGGGTGATGGTCAGCACACCATGGACCGCCTCGCCCTGCAGGGGTCCCAGCCCGCCGACCATCCGCAGCACGCCGCGTTGCGGATCGGCATAGACCACGTGCATGTGCTCGACACTGCCCATCCGCTGTCCTTCGGGGGCATCGGCGGGCTTGGGCAGCTTTTCGCAGAAGCAGCCGGTGGCCTGGGCATCGATGTAGAGGTTGGCGGCATTGCCGCTGTAGGTATGGTCGCTCGACCACCACTTGCCCGGGGCGATCAGCGCCTTCCAGGCATCTTCCTTGCTGGCGGGAGTATCGGCGGCCAGCTTGATCACGAAGCCGGCGTCGGACTGGCTGGTTACTTCCGCCCGGGCGGCAGGCTGCGCGGCGGCCAGGCCCAGTGCCAGGGCGGTGGCGGCAAGCAGGTACTTGCTCATCTTCGACTTCTCCCCATTCGCGCCAGGCGCGATGCGGGGCGCCGGCAGATCAGCCAGCCATAATCCGTTCGATCGCCGCTGTCACATGGTCGATATCGGCCATGCCGTTGACCCGGGTGACGATCCCGCGCGCTTCGTAGATCGGCAGGATCGGCGCGGTCTTGGCGCGGTATTCGGCCATGCGGGTGCGCACGGTTTCCTCGTTGTCGTCGGGACGGCGCTTGAATTCGTGGCTGCCGCACTTGTCGCAGACGCCCGGCTGGCGGGGCTGTTCGAACTTGTCGTGATAGCCCTTGCCGCAATTGGCGCAGGTGAACCGGCCGCAGATCCGCTCGACCAGCGCATCTTCGTCAACGTCGAGCTCGATCACGTGATCGAGGGTGCGGCTGCGATCGGCCAGCAGCTTGTCGAGCGATTCGGCCTGGGCGGCGGTGCGCGGATAGCCGTCGAAGATCGCGCCGGTGCCCGGCCCCATCGCGTCGAGTTCCTCGCCGATCAGGGCCGAGACGATCTCGTCCGAAACCAGCTCGCCGCGTTCCATCACCGCCTTGGCCTGTAGCCCGACCGGGGTTCCGGCCTTGACTGCGGCGCGCAGCATGTCGCCGGTCGAGAGCTGACGCATCCCGAACTTTTCGACCAGGCGCTGGGCCTGGGTGCCCTTGCCGGCTCCCGGCGGTCCAAGCAGGATGATATTCACGGCAAATCCCCCGTTCAAACGATCAGCGCAGGCGGCCCTTCAACTTCGCCTTCTTGATCAGGTCGCCATACTGGTGGGCCAGCAGGTGCGACTGGATCTGCGTGATCGTATCGACAGTGACATTGACCACGATCAGCAAGCTGGTGCCGCCGGCAAAAAACAGCCGCTGACCGGTCTGGGCGATAACCCATTCGGGCACAACACAGACCAAAGTCAGGTACAGCGCCCCGATCACGGTGATGCGGGTCAGCACGTAATCGAGATAGGTCGCGGTGTTCTTGCCCGGGCGGATGCCGGGAATGAAGCCGCCGTTGCGCTTGAGGTTGTCGGCCGTTTCTTCCGGATTGAACACCACGGCGGTGTAGAAGAAGGCGAAGAACATGATGCCCAGCGCATAGAGGATCATGTAGGCCGGCTTGCCGTGGCCCAGGTACTGGTTCAGCGTGATGATGAACGAGCCCCAGGTCGATTCCTCGGTGATCGAACTGCCGGCGAACTGCGAAATCGTCAGCGGCAGCAGCAGCAGCGAGCTCGCGAAGATCGGCGGAATCACACCCGAAGTGTTGAGCTTGAGCGGCAGGTGGCTGCGATCGGCCTGCATCATGCCGTTCTGGCTGGCGCGCTTGGGATACTGGATCAGCAGCCGGCGGGTTGCCCGCTCCATGAAGCAGATCACCAGCACCATGGCGACCAGCAGCGCGACCAGCCCGAAGATCATGAACCCGTTGATCGAGCCGGTGCGACCGCCTTCGAACAGGTTGTAGATGAAAGTCGGCATCTGGGCGACGATGCCGGCCATGATGATCAGCGAAGTGCCGTTGCCGATCCCGCGCGAGGTGATCTGTTCGCCCAGCCACAGCAGGAACATCGTCCCCCCGACCAGCGAGATCAGCCCGGCGATGTAGAACAGCGGCCCGGGGTTGATCGCAAAGCCCTGCGAAACGGCGTTGCCGAGCATGGCATAGCCCTGGATCACCGCCAGCAGCACCGCGCCATAGCGCGAATACTGGTTGAGCTTGCGGCGTCCGCTTTCGCCTTCCTTCTTCAGCGCGGCCAGCGAGGGATGCAGCGAAGCCGCCAGCTGAACCACGATCGAGGAGGTGATGTAGGGCATGACCCCGAGCGAGATGAGGCTGTAATTGGTCAGCGCCCCGCCCGAGAACATGTTGAAGAAATCAAGGATCCCGCCGGCGTTCTGTTCGAAGAAGACCCGCAGCTTGATCGGATCGATCCCCGGCAAGGGCACGAAGCTCAGGAAACGGAACACGATCAGTGCCCCGACGGTGAACCAGATGCGCTTCTTGAGCTCGGTCGCCTTGGAAAAGTTGGCGAGGCTCAGGTTGCTGGCGATATTGTCCGCGCGTGATGCCATCTTGCGAATTTGCCTTGCTTGGGCCTGCGGGCCTTGCCCGGCCGGCCGCGTCCCCCGATTAAGAGACGCCCATATAGGGTGCGGGCGGAGATTGGATAACCCCCGCCCGCAGTTGTCCCGAAATTATTCGCCGGCCGCTTCCTTGGCGGCGGGCACTTCGACCGAGCCGCCGGCCTTTTCGACCGCTGCCTTGGCTCCGGCCGAGACCCCGGCCACGACGAACTTGGCCTTGGCCTTGAATTCACCCTTGCCGAGCAGACGGACGCCGTCCTTGCCGCCACGGGCCAGGCCGGCCGCCTTCAGCGCGGCGTGATCGATGTCCTTCTTGGCATCGAGCTTGCCGGCGTCGATCGCCTTCTGCACCAGGCCGAGGTTCACTTCGGCATAGTCCTTGGCGAAGATGTTGTTGAAACCGCGCTTCGGGATGCGCATGTGCAGCGGCATCTGGCCGCCTTCGAACCCGGCGATCGAAACGCCCGAGCGCGCCTTGGCGCCCTTCTGGCCACGACCGGCGGTCTTGCCCTTGCCCGAACCGATGCCGCGTCCGACGCGCATGCGGGACTTGCGGGCACCATTGTTGTCACGGATATCGTTCAGTTTCATGTCTTGCACTCGCTTTCGCTTTGAGACGCGCTATGGGAGGCGCGCGCATAGGCGAAGGCGGCGGCAATGTCACCCCCAATTTTGCGGGGCGATTGCGGGGAAAGAGGGGCAATGCTAGCCAGACCCGGCCCCATCCGGCCGCAGGAAGCCCAATTGCCCCTTTTCCGCAACAGCCTGTTCCACTTCGCGGTGCTGCTGGGCGTGGCGCTTGCGCTGCGCGGCTATACCTTCGGCGATCCCAACCTGTTCATCGACGAAGCCTTCTACTTCGCCGCCGGCAATGCGATGCATCACGGCGCCCTGCCCTATGTCGATGTGTGGGACAGGAAACCGTTCGGCCTATTCCTGATCTACTGGGCGATTGCCGGCATTTCGAGCGAGCCCGCCGCCTATCAGATCGCCGCCACCCTGTTCGCTGCGGCCACCGCCTGGGCGATCGGCCGGATCGTCAGCCTGTGGGCAGACTGGCCGGGCGCACTGGGCGCGGGGATTGCCTACCTGTTCCTGGTCAGCGCCTTCCAGGGCTTCGGCGGGCAGGCGCCGGTGTTCTACAACCTGTTCATCGCGCTGGCCGCGCTGCTGGTGGCCCGGTCCGCGCCCGAGCTGCGCCAGGGCAAGGTGCCGGCCGGCGTCGCGCTGGCCATGGTCAGCGCGGGCTTTGCGATCACGGTCAAGACCACCGCGCTGTTCGAAGCGGTGTTCCTCGGGCTCTATACGGTCTGGCTGCTGCCCGCCCCGCAACGCCTGCCCCGCGCCCTGCCGCTGGCGCTGCTCGGCGCCCTCCCCGCGCTGCTGATCGCCGCCGGCTATGCCCTGTCCGGGTACTGGAGCATCTACTGGCAGGCGATGACCGGGGCCAACCTGTCGGCCGACCGCTGGGAGGCCTATTCGGCGCAGATCCGGCTGCGGCTGATGCTGGCCAGCCTTGCCCCAATTCTGGCGGTCGCGGCGTTTGGCTGGCTCGATCTCAAGGACGATAGGCGGCGTTTCGTTGCCCTGTGGATCCTCGCGGCGCTGATCGGGCTGTTCGCCTTTCCCTATTTCCACCGCCACTACGCCTTGCCGCTGCTGGTGCCGCTGTGCGTGGCGGGCGGGGCCTTCCTCGCCCGGAAGTGGGTCGGACCGGCGGCCGCGGCGGCGGTGTGCCTGCTGGCCTATCGGGAATCCCCGCCGATCGACTTTGACCATACTGCCAGGTCGAGACAGGCCATGGAGCAGCTGGCCTCCGCGATCCGCTCCGCCGGGCCCGATGGCCCCCTGCTGGTCTACGAAGGGCCGCCCCTGCTCTACACGATGACGGACAAGCCCTTCCCCTCCCCGCTGGCCTTTCCGGCGCATCTCTATCATTCGATCGAGAAGGACGTGAGCCACCTTTCGACCCTGGCCGAGGTCGAGCGGGTCATTGCCCTGAGGCCGGAAGTCGTGGTGATGACCAAGGAGCCGCGCGACGGGCCGATCAACGCGGAAACCCACGCTGTCGTCCTGGCCTATGTCCGATCCAGCTGCCGGCTGGTGGCCGAGGTCGAAGCGCCGGAGCGGTTGCGGTCGGACCACGTGCTGGTCTGGGGCCAATGCCGCAAGGCCGGCCGCCCCGCCGGTCCCGACGCCTGATTCCCCCGCCCAAGGCAAAAGGGCCCCGGATCGCTCCGGAGCCCCTTGAACTGCGTGCAGTCGCCTGAAATCAGTCGACCACGGCCACCATGTGCGGCAGCTTGGCGATCGCGCCGCGCACTTCCGGGGTGTCTTCCACCTCGACCACGCGGTGCATCTTGCCAAGGCCGAGGCCGACCAGAATCGCCTTCTGGTTGGCCGGGCGACGGATCGGCGAACCGATCTGCTTGATCTTGATCTTCGCCATGATTGCTTACTCCACAATCGCGTCAGCGGCGGCCTGGGCCTCCGCAGCGCTGGCCCCGCCACGACCCAGCAGGTCGGCAACCTTCTTGCCGCGACGCTGCGCAACCGACTTCGGCGAAGTCTGGTTGACCAGCGCGTCGAAGGTGGCGCGGATCATGTTGTAGGGGTTGCTGGTGCCGACCGACTTGGTCACCACATCGGCCACGCCCAGGCTTTCGAAGACGGCGCGCATCGGGCCGCCGGCGATGATCCCGGTCCCGGCCGGAGCCGAGCGCACGCTGACCTTGCCCGCGCCGAAATGGCCGCGACCGTCATGGTGCAGGGTCCGGCCTTCCTTGAGCGGAACGCGGACCATCTTCTTCTTGGCCGAAGCGGTCGCCTTGGTGATGGCTTCCGGCACTTCGCGGGCCTTGCCATGGCCGAAGCCAACCCGGCCCTTGCCGTCGCCGACCACGACCAGCGCGGCAAAGCCGAAGCGCTTGCCGCCCTTCACGGTCTTCGAGACGCGGTTGATGTGGACGAGCTTTTCGATCAGCTCCTCGCCACCTTCCTCGCCCTCGCCGCGGCCGCGACGGTCGTCACGGCCACGACCGCGACCGCCACGCTCGCCCCGGTCACCACCGCGGCCACGGCCACGGCCGCGACCTTCGCGGGCTTCACCTTCGGGAGCAGCCGTTTCGACGGCGACTTCGGTTTCAATGGTGTTTTCGTCAGCCATCTTAGAACTCCAGCCCGCCTTCACGGGCGGCATCGGCCAGCGCCTTGACGCGGCCATGGAACAGGTAGCCGCCGCGATCGAACACGACGGTGGTCACGCCGGCCTTCTTGGCGGCTTCGGCCAGGGCCTTGCCAACCTCGGCAGCGCCGTTGACGTTGGCCCCGCCCTTGCTGCCCAGCGTGTTGGCTGCGGCAAGGGTCCGGCCAGCGGCATCGTCGATGATCTGGGCGTAGATGTGACGGCCCGAACGGTGCACCGAAAGCCGCGGACGGCCACCGGCGCGAGCCTTGAGCGCGGTGCGGACGCGCCGGCGACGGCGGTCGAAAAGAGAGAGCTTGGCCATTACTTCTTCTTCCCTTCCTTGCGGAAGATGTACTCGCCGCGGTACTTGATGCCCTTGCCCTTGTAGGGCTCGGGCTTGCGCCAGCGACGGATCTCGGCCGCAACCTGGCCGACCTTCTGCTTGTCGATCCCGGAGATCTCGATCGTGGTGTTGTCCGGCGTCTTGATCTCGATGCCTTCCGGCACCGCGAAATCGACGTCGTGGCTGTAACCGAGCTGCAGCTTCAGGTTCTTGCCCTGAGCGTTGGCGCGGTAGCCGACACCGGTGATTTCGAGGACCTTGGTGTAGCCTTCGGTCACACCCGTCACGAGGTTCTGCACCAGGGTGCGCTGCATGCCCCAGAACGAGCGGGCGCGCTTGGTGTCATTGGCCGGCTGCACCGAAATGGAGCCGTCCTCGATCTTGTAGGTGACGTCGTCGGCCATGCTCAGCGTGAGGGTGCCCTTGGGGCCCTTCACGGTGAGGGTGCCGTCCGCGATGTCGGCGGTCACGCCGCCCGGAACGACAACCGGCTTCTTACCGATGCGGCTCATCAGAACACCTCCGCCAGCACTTCGCCGCCGACGTTCTGGGCGCGGGCTTCGGCATCCGAAAGCACGCCCCGCGGGGTCGAGACGATGGTGATGCCAAGACCGTTGCGGACCACCGGGAGTTCCTTCGAACCCGAGTAGACGCGGCGGCCAGGCTTGGAGACGCGGGCGACATGCTTGATCGCGGGTTCGCCCTCGAAATACTTCAGCTCGATGCGCAGCTGCGGGTGGGCGCCGGTGGCGTCCTCCGAAAAGCCGCGGATATAGCCTTCACGCTGCAGCACTTCGAGCACGTTGGCGCGAAGCTTCGAGGCCGGCGAAAGGACGGAGTCCTTCTTGGCCCGCTGCCCGTTGCGGATGCGGGTGAGCATGTCACCCAGGGGATCGGTCATTGCCATCCTAGTTACCCCTTACCAGCTCGACTTGGTCACGCCGGGGATCATGCCCTTGTTGGCAAGATCACGCAGCTCAACGCGGCACAGGCCGAACTTGCGATAATAGGCGCGCGGGCGCCCGGTGGTGACGCAGCGGTTGCGCACGCGGGTGGGATTCCCGTTGCGCGGCACTTCTGCCAGCTTGAGACGCGCGATCAGGCGTTCGGTTTCATCGACCGACTTGTCGTCGGCAATCGCCTTCAGCTTCGCGTACTTGGCCGCGTACTTCTTGACGAGCTTCTTGCGACGCTCGTTCTTGTTTACGGAACTCAGTTTCGCCATGGACTTAAGCTCTCTCTTTTAGCTCAGGCCGCTTGCGCGGTTTCGGCTTCAGCCGGGAACGGGAAACCGAACAGGCGGAGCAGCTCGCGCGCTTCGTCGTCGGTCTTGGCAGTGGTGGTGACGATGATGTCCATCCCACGCACCTTTTCGATCTGATCGTAGCTGATCTCGGGGAACACGATCTGTTCCTTCAGCCCCATCGCATAGTTGCCGCGGCCGTCGAACGACTTGGCGTTCACGCCACGGAAGTCGCGGATGCGGGGCATGGCAACGGTGATCAGGCGATCGAGGAATTCGTACATGCGTTCACGGCGCAGGGTAACCTTGCAACCGATCGGCATGCCTTCGCGCAGCTTGAACTGGGCGATCGACTTCTTGGCCTTGGTGATGACCGGCTTCTGGCCGGAAATCAGGGCCATTTCCTCGGCGGCAGTCGTGACCTTCTTCTTGTCCTGGCTGCCTTCGCCGACGCCCATGTTGAGCGTGATCTTCTCGATCTTGGGCACTTCGAGCGCGTTCTTGTAGCCGAACTTCTCGGTCATCGCCTTGGCGACGACTTCGTCGTAGCGCTTTTTCATGCGGGGGACGTACTTGTCAGCCATCGATCTTCTCCCCGGACTTGACGGCCACGCGGACCTTCTTGCCGTCCTTCGACGTTTCGAAGCGCACGCGGGTGGCCTTGCCGGTCTTGGGGTCGGCCAGACCCACCTTGCTGATTGCCATCGGCGCCTCGCGGCGGTCGATGCCGCCCTGCGGGTTGGCCTGGCTGGGCTTGCGGTGGCGGGCAGCGACGTTCACGCCCGAAACCACGACCTTGCCTTCCTTCGGCATGACCTGGAGGACGGTGCCGGTGCGGCCCTTGTCCTTGCCCGAGCGGACGACGACGTTATCGCCCTTCTTGATCTTCGCGGCGGCCATTACAGCACCTCCGGAGCAAGCGAGATGATCTTCATGTAGCCCTTGCCGCGCAGTTCGCGGACGACGGGGCCGAAGATGCGGGTGCCGATCGGTTCGGCGTTCTTGTTGATCAGCACGGCAGCGTTGCTGTCGAAGCGGATCACCGAACCGTCGGCGCGGCGGACGTCCTTCTTGGTGCGGACGATGACGGCGCGGTGAACGTCGCCCTTCTTCACCTTGGTGCGGGGCTGCGCTTCCTTGACCGACACCACGATGATGTCGCCCACGCCGGCAGTGCGGCGCTTCGAGCCGCCCAGCACCTTGATGCACTGGACGCGCTTGGCGCCGCTGTTGTCAGCGACATCAAGCTGGGATTGCATCTGGATCATAGATCCGGTTCCTTCTCACTGGCTTGCCGGAACCAGTCCGGCAGTTCCAAAAAACGGTTCTGACTTAGACGTCAGCCTCGACGGCGGTGCCTTTGCTGGCGGTGACGCGCTCGATGACCTTCCAGGTCTTGAGCTTCGACATCGGGCGGGTTTCCTCGATGCGAACGGTCTCGCCGGTCTTGTAGGCGTTGTCTTCGTCGTGGGCGTGATACTTCTTCGAACGGCGGATGATCTTCCCGTAGAGCGGGTGCTTCACCTTGCGCTCGACCTTCACGACCACGGTCTTGTCGGTCTTGTCGGAAACCACGGTCCCGATCAGGATACGCTTGGGCATATCGTGGGCTCCTTACTTCGCGCTGCGGGCGCGTTCGCCCTGCAGGGTCTTGATGCGGGCGATGTCGCGACGCACTTCCTTGATGCGCGCGGGACGCTCGAGCTGGTTGGTCGCAGCCTGGAAGCGCAGGTTGAAGGCCTCGCGCTTCAGGTCGGCCAGGTCACCGGCCAGCTGGTCGTCGCTCTTGACGCGCAGATCAGAGGTCTTGGCCATTATTCGCCTCCCAGGTGGCTGGTGTCGCCCAGGCGGGCAACGACCTTGGTCTTGACCGGCAGCTTCATCGCCGCACGGCTGAACGCTTCGGCCGCGAGCGGGCCGGCAACGCCGTCGAGTTCGAACAGGATCTTGCCCGGCTTGACGCGGGCAGCCCAGTATTCGACCGAACCCTTGCCCTTACCCTGACGGACTTCGGCCGGCTTCTTGGAAACCGGAAGGTCGGGGAAGACGCGGATCCAGAGACGGCCCTGGCGCTTGATGTGGCGGGTGATCGCGCGGCGGGCCGCTTCGATCTGGCGCGCGGTGATCCGTTCCGGTTCCAGGGCCTTGAGGCCGTAGGAGCCGAAGTTCAGATCGGTGCCGCCCTTGGCGTTCCCGTGCAGACGGCCCTTGAAGGCCTTGCGGAACTTGGTTTTCTTCGGTTGCAGCATGACTTAGTTCCTGCGGTCTTCACGCGCCGGACGGACGCCCGAGGTCTGGGCTTCCATCATCAGGCGGTCCTGCGCCATCGGATCGTGGCCAAGGATCTCACCCTTGAAGACCCAGACCTTGATCCCGATGATGCCATAGGTGGTCAGCGCTTCGGCCTCGGCATAGTCGATGTTCGCGCGCAGCGTGTGCAGCGGAACGCGGCCTTCGCGATACTGTTCGACGCGGGCGATTTCGGCGCCGCCGAGACGGCCGCCGCACACCACCTTGATGCCTTCGGCACCCAGGCGCATGGCCGACTGCATCGCGCGCTTCATCGCACGGCGGAAGGCAACGCGGCGGACCAGCTGGTCGGCGATGCCCTGGGCGACGAGCTTGGCATCGATTTCCGGCTTGCGGATTTCGACGATGTTCAGCTTGACGTCGCTGTCGGTCATCTTGGCGATGGCCGAGCGCAGCTTTTCGATGTCCGCGCCCTTCTTGCCGATGATGACGCCGGGACGGGCGGCATAGATCGAAACGCGGCAAACCTTGGCCGGACGCTCGATCACCACCTTCGAGATGGCGGCCTGCGGCACGGTTTCGAGCACGAACTTGCGGATCTTGAGGTCTTCCTCAAGCAGCTGCGCATAGTTCTTGCCTTCGGCGTACCAGCGGCTGTCCCAGGTGCGGTTGATCTGGAGGCGCAGGCCTACCGGATTGGACTTGTGACCCATGACTTACGCCTCCTCGACTTCGCGAACCACGATCCGCAGCCGGCTGAACGGCTTGAGGATGCGGGTGGACTTGCCACGACCGCGCGTGTGGAAACGCTTCATGGTGATCGACTTGCCAACGCTGGCTTCGGTCACGACGAGCGCGTCGACATCCAGGTTGTGGTTGTTTTCCGCATTGGCGATCGCCGAGGCGAGCACCTTGCGGGCATCAACCGCCATCGCCCGCTTCGAGAAAGCGAGGATGTTCATGGCCTCTTCGGCCTTCTTGCCGCGGATCAGAGCGGCGACCAGGTTGAGCTTCTGGGCCGAACCACGGATCGTGGTGCCGACCGACAGGGCTTCCTTTTCGCCAACGCGGCGCGGAGCTTTTGCCTTGCCCATTAGCGCTTACCCTTCTTGTCGGCGGCGTGGCCGGGGAAATTGCGCGTGGGCGCAAATTCGCCAAGCTTGTGGCCGACCATGTCTTCGTTGACCGAGACGGGGACGAACTTCTGGCCGTTGTAGACGTTGAACGTCAGGCCGACGAACTGCGGCAGGATCGTCGAACGACGCGACCAGGTCTTGATCGGACCGGCGCGGCTGCCCGCTTCCTGCGCGGCTTCCGCCTTCTTCAGCAGGTGCAGGTCGACGAAGGGGCCTTTCCAGACGGAACGTGCCATGGGGCCTTACCTCTTCTTCTTGGCGTGGCGCGAACGGATAATCATCTTGTCCGTCTGCTTGTTGTTGCGGGTGCGGGCGCCCTTGGTCGGCTTGCCCCACGGAGTGACCGGATGGCGACCGCCCGAAGTGCGGCCTTCACCACCGCCGTGCGGGTGGTCGACCGGGTTCTTGGCGACACCGCGGGTCAGCGGGCGACGGCCCTGCCAGCGCGTGCGGCCGGCCTTGCCGAAGTTCTGGTTCTGGTTGTCGGGGTTCGAAACCGCGCCAACCGTGCCCATGCAATCGCCGCGCAGGTAGCGCTGTTCGCCCGAGTTGAGGCGAACGATCACCATCCCGCGGTCACGGCCGACGACCTGGACATAGGTCCCGGCCGAACGGGCGATCTGGCCGCCCTTGCCCGGCTTCATCTCCACGTTGTGGCAGATGGTGCCGACCGGCATCTGGCTGAGCAGCATCGCGTTGCCCGGCTTCACGTCGGTCTTTTCGCCGGCCACCACGGTATCGCCGACAGCAAGGCGCTGCGGTGCCAGGATGTAGGCCAGCTCGCCGTCCTCATACTTGATGAGGGCGATGAACGCCGTGCGGTTGGGATCGTATTCCATGCGTTCGACAACAGCGGGAGCATCCCACTTGCGACGCTTGAAATCGATGTAGCGGTACTTCTGCTTGTGACCGCCAGCGATCCCGCGCGAAGTGACGTGGCCCTTGTTGTTGCGGCCACCGGTCTTGCGCTTGCCTTCGGTCAGCGCCTTGACGGGCTTGCCCTTCCACAGCGCCGACTTGTCGACCAGGATCAGGCCGCGACGGGCCGGGCTGGTCGGGTTGTAGTTCTTGAGTGCCATGGTTCAGCCTCAGATCCCGCTGGTGACGTCGATCGACTGGCCTTCGGCCAGACGGACGACCGCCTTCTTCACGTCCGAACGGCGATAGGGCTTGCCCTTCCACCGCTTGGTCTTGCCCTTCTGGGTCAGCGTGTTGACGCTCACCACCTTCACGTCGAACAGCGCTTCGACGGCCGCCTTGATCTGCGGCTTGGTCGCGCTGTCCGCCACCTTGAAGACGACGGCGTTGTGCTCGCTGGCCAGCGTCGCCTTTTCGGTGATGTGGGGAGCCACGATCACGTCGTAGTGACGCGTGTCGATTGCGTCCTTAGCCATTGAAACGCGCCTCCAGCTTTTCGACCGCGGCGCGCGTCAGCACCAGCGTATCATGCTTCAGGATGTCGTAGACGTTGGCGCCGACCGCGGGGAGGACGTTGACGCCCACCAGGTTGGCCGAAGCACGGGCAAAGCCCTCGTTCACGGCGTCACCGTCGATCACCAGCACCTTCTTGCCCCAGTTCGCCTTGGCGAGGCTGGCGGCAAGCGCCTTGGTCTTGGCGTCCTTCAGCTCGAGGCTGTCGACCACCACCAGGCCGGTCTTGGCCTTGGAGGAGAGCGCCATCCTGAGGCCGAGGGCCCGGACCTTCTTGTTGAGCGAGACGTCGAATTCGCGCACGCGCGGACCCATCGCCTTGCCACCGCCGATGAACACGGGCGCCTTGCGGTCGCCGTGACGGGCGGTACCGCCACCCTTCTGGCGGCCCCACTTCTTGCCGGTGCGGGCCACGTCCGAGCGCTCGCGGGCGGCGCGGGCGATGCCGCGACGGTTTTCGAGCTGCCAGGTCACCACGCGGTGGAGGATGTCGGCGCGCGGCTCGAGGCCGAACACCGCATCGTTGAGTTCGATGTCGCCCTTGCCGGCGCTGCCATCGAGGTTGGAAAGCTTCACCTTCACTTGATTAGCCCTCCTGGCCTTCGGTGGCTTCCGGCGCTTCAACCACCTCGGCGGGGGTTTCGGCAGGAGCCTGATCGTTGCTGTTGGCGGCGCTCTTCAGCCCGGCCGGATAGGGCGCTTCGGCGTGGCGCGAGACCTTCACCGAATCCTTGACGGTCAGCCAGGAGTTCTTGGCGCCCGGGACCGAACCCTTGACGAAGATCAGCCCGCGTTCGTCATCGACGCGCACCACTTCGAGGTTCTGCTGGGTGCGGTTGCGGTCGCCCATGTGGCCGGCCATCTTCTTGTTCTTGAAGACCTTGCCCGGATCCTGGCGGTTACCGGTCGAACCGTGGGCACGGTGGCTGATCGAAACACCGTGGGTGGCGCGCATACCGCCGAAGCCCCAGCGCTTCATCGCACCGGCAAAGCCCTTGCCCTGCGTGGTGCCCGAAATGTCGACCAGCTGGCCCGGAACGAAGTGCGAAGCGGCGATCGTGGCGCCGACTTCCAGCACGGCATCGTCAGCCACGCGGAATTCGACGACCTGCTGCTTCAGCGAAACTTCGGCCTTGGCAAAATGTTCACGCTGCGGCTTGGCAACGTTCTTCTGCTTGGCTTCCCCGGCGCCCAGCTGCACCGCGACGTAACCGTCGCGTTCAGCGGTGCGGACCGAGACCACCTGGCAGTTTTCCAGCGCCAGGACGGTGACGGGCACGTGCCGGCCGTCCTCCTGGAACAGGCGGGTCATCCCCACCTTCTTGGCGATCACGCCAGTGCGCATGATCAAGTCTCCTACAGAGGCCTAACGAGGACCATCCCCGAGAGGCGTGTTCAGCCCGATTGTGTGGTGCGAGCCCCGTCCGGGCTGAGTGCCCCTTGCAAGCAAGGAGCGAGACGGGGGACGCATGCCCGGGGCACGCCCCGGAGGTATCCCTTGTGTCCCCGGCCTCAAGCCGGGGCTCTGTCTCGTCGCGAACTAAGGTCCGCTAGGAGTCGGACCGAAGCCCGGAAGGATGTGGGCCCGAAGACCCGAAACTTTGGAACCGAGCGGCTTAGGCCAGCTTGATTTCCACGTTCACGCCGGCCGCCAGGTCGAGCTTCATCAGCGCGTCCACGGTGGTGGCGTTCGGCTGCACGATATCGAGCAGCCGCTTGTAGGTGCGCACTTCGAACTGCTCACGCGACTTCTTGTCGATGTGCGGTCCGCGGTTGACGCAGAACTTTTCGATTCTCGT
Source organism: uncultured Novosphingobium sp. (assembly GCA_964573075.1). Taxonomy (GTDB): domain Bacteria; phylum Pseudomonadota; class Alphaproteobacteria; order Sphingomonadales; family Sphingomonadaceae; genus Novosphingobium. The sequence goes on from CAZNII010000004.1 coordinate 56,284, forward strand.
CGGCAGAGGAATGGGGCCCCGGATCAGCGCGCCGGTACGGCGGGCGGTTTCCGCAATTTCGCCGGTCGCCTGGTCAAGCACGCGGTGATCGAATGCCTTGAGACGAATGCGAATATTCTGAGCTTCCATTGTGTCCTACCGATGAGAAAGAGCCACGGGATGACAGAGCAATCCGTCACCCCGACCAAATTCGAGCCGCGCCCCTACACAGGGAACGGGATTCGCGCAAGGGGGGATTTTGGGGTTTTTTGGGTGGGCAAAGTGCCAAGGAGCACGCACCAGTCGCGGATATTCCAATTCAGGCTGCGAGCAAGGAGCTAGACCGGAAGGAGTAATTCCGATTGCGGCCCAACTTCGCTACCCCAGCCCCAGAGTTTGATTTCTCCTATGGACAGCCGTTGCCATGCATCGGGCATGATCGGTGCAGCGTACAGCTTATGGCTGGCAGATCCCCTTATTAGCCTCTGAATCTTTGAAAAGACTGAGCGAAACGCTTTCCAATCAACTTCATCAATCATGTCTTCCGGCAAATCGGAGCGTTGAGCGGCACCTTTTTCACTCCAGCATGTGAGACTGCTGGCACCGAGGCAGCCACATTGCTCTCCAAGCCAGATGTAGTCAATGAAAGCGGCGCTACGCAGTACGGTCCGACCTTTGCCACCTAGTTTTCGCTGAGTCTCTTGATTGAAGGTAACTTTTTCCCACCTGGGCGAGCCTCCCACATCAGCTGGCCATGCCGTCAAATGGCGATTTCCTTTTTGCAATCTAGCCTCGATTTCGGACCAACAGTCGAACCAGTCATTCGGCTGATCCGGCTTTGAATGGCTTTCGAGTATCCGCATTCCAGGAAAATCAAACATCCAACGCCAGACTTGCAGAAGATCCTGATCGGTCGCGAAGAAGTTAAATTGCATCCAGAATCTCCAAGGCACGCACTCTCAAGCCGCCCTCAGCAACTCCGCCACCACCGAAGGCCGCCGCGCGATCATCGCCAGTAGCACCTGGGCGGGACCGGTCGGCCGGCGGCGGCCGTGCTCCCAGTTGAGCAGCGTGCCCTTGGCAACCCCGATACTCCTGGCGAATTCGGCTTGCGAGAGGCCGGTCTGCGCGCGGATCTTGGCGACGTCGATCACCGGCACTTCGATGTGGTGAACAATCGCGCCAGTTTCCTCGCCGCGAGCAAAGGCCATGGCCTCATGCAGCCCTTCCATGATCTGTTCAAATGCCTTGCTCACAACCAATACTCCTTATGCATTGCCCGAAAACTGCGAGATCAACTGCTTGGCAAAGGCAACGGCAGTTGAAAGTTCGGCTTTGCTCAGATTGTCTTTTTCGTTCTTGGCGAACACGGTGACTAGGATCACTGGCATGTGCGTTCCACCGAACACATAGACGGTGCGGTACCCTCCACTCTTGCCAGAACCGAGGCGCGGTATCCGCACCTTGCGCAAGCCCCCGCCCAGCAGGACACCTGCCTCCGGATTTTCAGACAGATAGGTGACAATGCCCATCCGTTCGTCATCGGACATGATGGCCTTGGCCCGCCTCAGAAAACTCTCAAGTTCGACGACGGTCTGCAAAAACTCCCTCTATGCGCTATTGGCGCATATGTCAATGACACATATTTTGTCAGCTCAAGCCCCCTCACCGCCCCTTCTTCTTCCCCAGCGGCGCGTTGAAGTCCGGGTCCTTGTTCGCGACCCAGGCGACAAACTTCTCCACCCGGGGGTCGAGCCGCAGCAGGCCGGCGTCGAGGCCGTAGCGCTGCAGCTCGGAATTGCTGAAGGTGGTGATCAGCATGTTCTGGCAGATCGGGTGCATCGGCACCGTGTCGCGCCCGCCGCGGCTCTTGGGGATCGGGTGGTGCCAGATCACCGTCTCGCCGCAGGGCCGCTCACACAGCCAGCAATCGGGCGGCGGCGGGAGCGCGTCGGCGTCGTCCGCGTCGCTGTCATAGCTGTCGTAGCTGTCCCGGGGTCCGTGCTTCGAATATTTGCGCGCCATATCGTTTTCCTACATCGCGGCGCGGGTGTAATGTGCCCGCTCGCTCTTTGTCATCGTCCAGACCCCTTGTCCGCCGCGCCCCCCAGCGCGGCTTTGTCGTATCTGGGCCTCCCTTAAGGAAAATATCCATAGCGCGCTGCGGATGTGTTTCATCAACTAACTCGCCGAACGGGCCGGAACGCCGGGCACGAAAAAGCCCGGCCTCCCCTGCGGGAGACCGGGCCAATTCGTTTGGCAGATCAGCCGAAGCTTACTTGGTGATCTTGGCAACCACGCCCGAGCCGACGGTGCGGCCGCCTTCGCGGATGGCGAAGCGCAGACCTTCGTCCATGGCGATCGGGGCGATCAGCTTGACCGACAGGGCCACGTTGTCGCCCGGCATCACCATTTCGGTGCCTTCGGGAAGGATCACTTCGCCGGTCACGTCGGTGGTGCGGAAGTAGAACTGCGGGCGGTAGTTGGCGAAGAACGGCGTGTGACGGCCGCCTTCGTCCTTCGACAGCACGTAGACTTCGGCGCTGAATTCGGTGTGCGGGGTGACCGAGCCGGGCTTGGCCAGAACCTGGCCACGCTCGACGTCTTCACGCTTCAGGCCGCGCACCAGAGCACCGATGTTGTCGCCGGCTTCACCCTGGTCGAGCAGCTTGCGGAACATTTCGACGCCGGTGACGACGGTCTTCTGGGTGTCCTTGAGGCCGATCACTTCGACTTCGTCGCCAACCTTGACGATGCCGGTTTCGACGCGGCCGGTCACAACCGTACCACGACCCGAGATCGAGAACACGTCTTCGACCGGCATCAGGAACGGCTTGTCGGTCGGACGCGGCGGCTGCGGGATCGCGGTGTCGACGGCGTTCATCAGGGCAACGATCGAATCCTTGCCGATGTTTTCGTCGCGGCCTTCGAGAGCGGCCAGAGCCGAACCCGGGATGACCGGAATGTTGTCGCCGTCGAAGCCGTAGCTCGACAGGAGTTCGCGGATTTCCAGCTCGACGAGCTCGAGGATTTCGGCGTCGTCAACCTGGTCGACCTTGTTCATGTAGACGACCAGCGCCGGCACGCCGACCTGGCGGGCGAGCAGGATGTGTTCGCGGGTCTGCGGCATCGGGCCGTCAGCGGCGTTCACCACGAGGATGGCGCCGTCCATCTGCGCCGCGCCGGTGATCATGTTCTTCACGTAGTCGGCGTGGCCCGGGCAGTCGACGTGCGCATAGTGACGCGCAGCGGTTTCGTACTCGACGTGAGCGGTCGAGATGGTGATGCCACGCTCGCGCTCTTCGGGAGCCTTGTCGATGTTCGCGAAGTCAACGGCTTCACCACCGTTGATTTCCGCCATCACCTTGGTGATCGCGGCGGTCAGCGTGGTCTTGCCATGGTCGACGTGACCGATGGTGCCGATGTTGCAGTGCGGCTTGTTCCGCTCGAATTTTGCCTTTGCCATTGTCTCAAACCTTCTTTCGCTTGAATAGAATCTGCGGGGTTTGGACGGCGCCCGCTGAATCAGGCGCCGCCCCTAGAATGTTCCTGCCGATTAGGCAAGCTTCTCCTTGACCTCGGCCGCGACGTTTGCCGGGACCTCGTCATAGTGCGAGAATTGCATGGTGTACTGCGCCCGGCCCTGGGTGAACGAGCGCAGCTGGTTCACGTAGCCGAACATGTTCGCCAGCGGGACCATGGCCTCGACCACCTGGGCATTGCCCCGGCTGTCGGTACCCTGGATCTGGCCACGGCGGCTGTTGAGGTCGCCGATCACGTCACCCATGAATTCTTCCGGAGTCACGACCTCGACCTTCATGATCGGTTCGAGGATCTTGATCCCGGCCTTCTGAGCGGCCTCGCGCATCGCACCGCGACCGGCGATTTCGAAGGCCAGGGCCGACGAGTCGACGTCGTGGTACTTGCCGTCGAGCAGCTCGATCGAGAAGTCGACGATCGGGAAGCCGATGAGCGCGCCGGTTTCGGCGGTTTCACGCATGACCTTCTCGACCGACGGGATGTACTCGCGCGGGATGTTGCCGCCCTTGACCGAATCGATGAACTCGATCCCGGCGCCGCGTTCACCCGGGGTGACCTTGACCTTCACTTCACCGAACTGGCCCGAACCACCCGACTGCTTCTTGTGGGTGTAGGTCAGCTCTACCGGCTTGGCGAGGTATTCGCGGTAAGCCACCTGCGGCGCGCCGACGTTGGCTTCGACCTTGAATTCGCGCTTCATGCGGTCGACCAGGATGTCGAGGTGCAGTTCGCCCATGCCCTTGATGATGGTCTGGCCCGATTCATGATCGGTCGAGACGCGGAACGAGGGATCCTCGGCGGCCAGGCGGTTGAGCGCGATGCCCATCTTTTCCTGGTCGGCCTTGGTCTTGGGTTCAACCGACAGTTCGATCACCGGCTCGGGGAATTCCATCCGCTCGAGGATGATCGGCGCCTTTTCGGCGCAGAGCGTATCCCCGGTGGTGGTTTCCTTGAGCCCCGCCAGCGCGACGATGTCGCCGGCATAGGCGGTTTCGATGTCTTCGCGGTTGTTCGAGTGCATGAGCAGCATGCGCCCGACCTTTTCCTTCTTGTTCTTGACCGAGTTCAGGTAGCTGCCCTTGGTCAGGGTGCCCGAATAGATCCGGCAGAAGGTGAGCGAGCCGACGAACGGGTCGTTCATGATCTTGAACGCCAGCGCGCTGAACGGCGCGTCGTCGGCGGTCTTGCGGCTGTCGGCTTCGTCGGTGTCAGGGTTGATGCCCTGGACGTCGGCGATGTCGAGCGGCGACGGCAGGTAGTCAACCACCGCGTCGAGCAGCGGCTGGACGCCCTTGTTCTTGAACGCCGAACCGCACAGCACCGGCACGAAGGCCTGGCCCAGCGTGCCCTTGCGGATCAGCGCCTTGAGGGTCGCGACGTCGGGTTCGTTGCCTTCGAGGTAGGCTTCCATCGCGTCGTCGTCCTGTTCGACGGCGAGCTCGACCAGCTTTTCGCGGTATTCCGCGGCTTCGTCGGCCATGTCGGCGGGGATTTCCTCGTAGGAGAATTCCGCGCCGAGCGATTCATCCTTCCAGATGATCGCGCGCTGTTCGACCAGATCGACCAGGCCCTTGAAATCGCTTTCCGCGCCGATCGGCAGGTACAGCACCGCCGGCTTCGCACCGAGACGGTCGATGATGGTCTGGACGCAGTACTTGAAGTTCGCGCCGGTGCGGTCGAGCTTGTTGATGAAGCACATCCGCGGGACGTTGTACTTGTCGGCCTGGCGCCAGACGGTTTCGGACTGGGGCTCGACCCCGGCCACGCCGTCGAAGGCGGCCACGGCACCGTCGAGCACGCGCAGCGAGCGTTCGACTTCGATGGTGAAGTCAACGTGGCCGGGGGTGTCGATGATGTTCAGGCGGTGGTCCTGCCAGAAGCAGGTGGTCGCCGCCGAGGTGATGGTGATGCCGCGTTCCTGCTCCTGCTCCATCCAGTCCATGGTCGCGGCGCCGTCGTGGACTTCGCCGATCTTGTAGGACTTGCCGGTGTAGTAGAGGATCCGCTCGGTCGTGGTGGTCTTGCCGGCGTCGATATGCGCCATGATACCGAAATTGCGGTATTTTTCAAGGGGATGGCTGCGTGCCATGATAGGGGTGTCCTCTTACCAGCGGTAGTGGCTGAACGCGCGGTTGGCGTCGGCCATGCGGTGGGTGTCTTCGCGCTTCTTGACCGCGTTGCCGCGGTTGTTGGCAGCGTCGAGCAGCTCGCCGGAAAGGCGGGCGGCCATGGTGGTCTCGCTGCGGTTGCGCGCGGCGGTGATCAGCCAGCGGATCGCGAGGGCCTGGGCACGCTCGGGGCGAACCTCGACCGGTACCTGGTAGGTCGCACCACCAACGCGGCGCGAACGCACTTCGATCTGCGGCTTCACGTTGTTCAGCGCATCGTGGAACAGCTGGACCGGATCGCTCTTGGCGCGGGTTTCCATGGTTTCGAGCGCACCATAGACGATGCTTTCGGCAACCGACTTCTTCCCGTCGAGCATGAGGTTGTTCATGAACTTCGACAGAACCTGATCACCGAACTTGGGATCGGGCAGGATTTCCCGCTTCTCGGGACGACGACGACGTGACAT
>CAZNII010000005.1:0-3274 GCA_964573075.1 uncultured Novosphingobium sp.
CTTCCTATCAGGCGCAGTCCAGCGCCAGCAGGGCGAAGCTGGCGAGCCAGTGTTCGCCCATGTAATCGCCCGCGACATGCGGCAGGGCGGCGGCAAGGTGGTGTTCGGCCGTGGCCAGTGCGGGGGCATGGGCCGGGTGCGCCGGGCCGAGCGCGGCGGCGATGCCGCGCCAGCACCAGGCGCGTGACAGGTTGAGGCCGTCGAGGTGGGCAATCTTGCCGTCGCTGCGGTCGCTGACCGTGGCGGGGACGAAAAGCGTGGCGGGCTCGCCCGCGGCCACCCGGGGCAGGAAGGCATCGAACCAGGCGGAAAAGTCCGCCTCCAGTACCCGGCTCATCAGCAAGGCCTCGCACAGCGTGCCGGAGAGGAACTCGTCGCCGCCCGGCTCCCAGGCCTGGGCGGCGCGGTCGCCCAGGTACCAGTCGCGGGCGCGCTCTTCGATCAGGCCGGCCAGCGCGCCGTCGTGTTCCGCTGCCCAGTCCCAGGCGAGGGTCAGCGCGAAGGCGCTGTTGAAGTGCGTGCCGGTGCGGATCGGATAGGTCTGCAGCGGCAGAAAGGCGGCAAAGCGGCGGGCGAAGGCATGGGCGAACTGATCGGAATGGCGCGCCCAGGGCGCGTCGTGGCGGTTCATTTCATCATGCAGCGCCAGCGCCCAGGCCCAGCCATAGGGCCGTTCGAAGCCCCGCGCTGAGGGCCGATCGAGATAGGCGCATTCGGCGGCGAAGTTGGCCGCCGTCAGCATCCGTCCCGCCAGGGTGCGCACACCTTCCGCCTCGGGCAGAGCCGGATAGAGCCGGGCAAGCCGCAGCACCTGCCACCAGCCATGGACGCAGGAATGCCAATCGAAGCTGCCGTGAAAGATCGGGTGCAATGCCGAAGGCGCCAGCACATCGCCCGGCCCGTCCATCACATGGTCGAGCTTGTGCGGATACTCGCGGGTCAGGTGGCCGCTGGTCAGCGCCATGAAGCGCGCGGCGATTTCGGGGGTCAGCTTCATGGGAAGGCCAGGAACCAGATCAGGGCGATGTTGACCGCCAGCAGCGGCAGCGCGGTGGGAATCTGGGCTTTCACCACGGCATTGCGGTCCTTGAGCTCGAGCAGCGCGGCCGGGACGACGTTGAAATTGGCCGCCATCGGCGTCATCAGCGTACCGCAAAAGCCGGCCAGCATTCCGATCGCGGCCACCACCGCCGGGTCGCCGTGGTATTGCCCGATCAGCAGCGGCAGGCCGATCGCGGCGGCCATCACCGGGAAGGCGGCAAAGGCATTGCCCATCACCATGGTGAACAGCGCCATGCCCAGGCCATAGGCGACCACGGCGGCCAGACGGCTGCCATCGGGGATCAACGCGGTCATCAAGCCGCCCACCACCTTGCCGACCCCGGCAAGCGCAAAGACCGCGCCAAGGCTGGCCAGCATCTGCGGCAGGATCGCCGCCCAGCCGACCGAATCCATCAGGCGGCGCCCCTCGTGAAGCGGTTCGGCCGGAGCGGCGCGCAGCCAGGCCATGCCGATCACCAGCGCGATCAGCACACCCAGCGCCAGACTGACCAGCGTGACGTTCTTGGGATCGACCAGCTGCGGCGCGGCCTTGAACCCGAATGAGCCGGCCAGCGCGACCAGCGGGATCACCAGCGCCAGCAGGAACAGCCGGTTGCCATGCCGCGCCGCTGCCGCTTCGCGCTGCGATGCGGTGCTGCGCGGTTCGCCCTTGCCGAGACCGCCCAGCCCGGCAATCCCGACCAGCGCCAGCACCAGCAGGCCGTTGAGGAAATCGCCGAGCCGGTCGCCGGCCAGCATCGAACAGGCCAGCAGGGCCCAGAACGCGGCATTGCCCCAGCGCCTGGGATTGGTGGCATCGCGCGCAGAAAGCAGCGCGAAGGCGGCAAAGGCCAGCCCGGCCAGGATATAGACCTGCGCCAGCCCGATCATGCCCCGCCCCTCCCCATCCGCCAGATCCGGAAGGCGTGGATCGCGAAGGCGGCAAAGGCGGTCGGGATTGCCCAGACCGAGAGTTCCAGCGGCTGCAAGATAATTCCGTTCTGCTCCATGAAGCCCTTCATCAGCAGGATCGATCCGATCGCGATGAAGATGTCTTCGCCAAAGAACAGGCCGATATTGTCGGTGCCGGCGGCCATCGCTTTGACCCGCTCGGCCTCGGCCTCGTCCTTCGGCCGGGCGGCGGCTTCGGCCATCGGGGCGAGCAGCGGCCGGACTGTCTGGGCATGGCCGGCAATCGAAGTCAGCCCCAGCGCGGCGGTGATCTGGCGCAGCAGCAGGTAGCCGGTCAGCAGCCGCGGCAGGGTGGCGCCCTTCAGCCCCTCGATCAGGCCGCGCGCGCGCTCCTGCAGGCCGTGCCGTTCCAGCAACCCGATCACCGGCAGGACGATCCAGACCACGCTGACATAGCGGGTATCATTGAAGGCCTTGCCGAAGGCGGAGATGATGCTGACCGGATCGAGCCCGGCCGCAAGTCCGGTCGCCGCCGCAGCCAGCACCACGACGACCAGCGCATTGAGCCGCAGCACAAAGCCGCCGATCATCACCGCTATGCCGCTCAGCACCCAGTAGTTCATTGCAGCTCAGCCTTCCCGAGTTGGTCGACCACGAAAGACCCTATGGCTTCGAGATCGGCTGCCGCAATCCTAGATCCGCTAAGATGAAGGGTTGCAATCGCGGGCATTCGGCCAATCATGCCCCGCTTCACCAAGGCCCGTCCCTTGGCGTTCCACAAAACCGGTTCTGTCTTGCTGAACAGTTCAAGTGTGCGAAAGCCGATTGCCACGACCAACTCCGGACGCATCGCCTCAACCAATTCAGCAACCTTCGGGACGCAAAACTGCTCAATTGCGCGCCTGGTATGCTTTGGAACTTCGCGTTCAAAAACATCGATCCGGGGAGAGCGAACAAAGATCGCGTTCAACCCTGTCGAGGCAGCAAGCAATTCGCGGCCCCATAGCTTCCTCATCACAACCGCCAGCTTCCAATCATCGGTTGCATAAAATGACTCGACGGGAAGGTCCGGCTGAGGAGGGCGATTTGCCAATTCCGGATCTGTTTGATTTCCGCCGGGTTGGTAGCCGACGAAGACAATTGGCGGTCGATCAAGCAAAGGACCGTACATGACAAAGTAGCCCCGGTGCCGAAGTTCAGCACTTCGCTGACGGTACAGCGCATGCGTCTCGGCAAGAATCCGATCGTATGTCGCCCTGAGTTCGGTCATGGCGACCCGTAGCCTCCCCCGCCCGGCGTTTCGATCACCATGGCATCGCCG